>LFSG01000031.1 GCA_001512685.1 Clostridiales bacterium DTU072 | reverse complement strand
GGCAAAAGGAGTGGTATTCGGCGCCAGCGGCGGCAAAGACAGCGTTTTGGTGGGCATACTGTGTAAAATGGCAGCCGACAATGTTACGGGAATTATCATGCCTTGCGAAAGCAGTAGAAATTTTAATGAAGACAGATTGGACGCTTTGGAGATTAACGAAAAATTCGGCATAGAAACGGTGGAAATTGACCTTACCGAAATCAAGCGGCAATTTGCCGAGAAATTAAAGCCCTTGTGCCCCGAGCATTCGGATATGGCTTACGCCAACATCAACCCCCGATTGAGGATGATAGCTTTGTACAATTACGCCCAAAGGAAAAATTATCTTGTGGCGGGAACGGGCAACAGAAGCGAAAGGACAATGGGATATTTTACTAAATGGGGGGATGGCGCTTGCGACTTCAACCCCATAGCCGACCTTACGGTAAGGGAAGTATATCAATTGCTGCGCTTTTTGGGCGTTCCCCAAAAAATCATGGAAAAGGCCCCCTCCGCGGGACTGTTCGAGGGCCAGACGGACGAAAAGGACATGGGCATAACCTATGACGAAATAGACGACTATTTGCTGGAAAACAAAGCCGACGACAGAGTTAAGGAGATAATCGAAAGGGCGGAGAAAAGGACGGCGCACAAAAGGAACAACATTATTATTTACAAATAACTTAAGGGAAAAAAAAGGAAAAATAAACAGGAATCGCAAATTTTATTGGAAAATAAATCAATTTGTATAATTAAAATAAATTTTTTACTTGAAAATAATGTTTTTATTATATATAATATTGTGGTTGTTAACTTAAAAAAACGCAGGAGGTTTGTATGGGCAAAATTAAGCTCACGAAAGTTGCTTTTGCCGGCACGGCTGAGCAGGAAAAGCAATTAAAAGAAAAATTAGCTGAAATCAAGCAGATGGAAGGCGCGCTGATGCCCGCTCTTCAAGCCGCCCAAGAAATTTATGGCTATTTGCCTAAGGAAGTGCAGGCCATAATAGCCGAAGAATTGGGCATAAGTCAAGAAGAGGTATTTGGCGTAGCCACCTTTTATTCGCAATTCACACTCAACCCCCAGGGCAAAATCCAAGTATCGGTTTGCTTGGGCACGGCATGTTACGTAAAGGGGTCGGGCGAAGTGCTTGACAAATTCAAGAGCCTGCTCGGCATTGAAGAAGGCGAATGCACCGCGGACGGCAAATACAGCCTTGTGGCCACAAGATGCATAGGCTGTTGCGGACTTGCCCCCGTACTTACCGTCAACGATAAAGTATACGGAAAAGTTTCCGTCAGCGATGTGGAAAAAATAATTGCCGAAAACAATTAAGAAAATTAACATGAGAGAACTTTCTTTACACATTCTCGATATCGTGCAGAACTCCGTCAGAGCCGACGCGTCAATGATAATAATCGATATAGAAGCCGACTTTGTCAAAGATTACCTAACCATAAGGATTACCGACAACGGCAAGGGAATGGATAAAGAAACGCTGAAAAAGGTAACCGATGCTTTTACCACCACCCGCAAGACCAGAAAGGTGGGCATGGGAATTCCCCTTTTCAAGATGGCGGCGGAGAGCAGCGGAGGAGAATTTGACATAAGCTCCAAGGAAGGAATGGGAACGGTGGTAAAAGCGGGGTTTAAGATATCGTCAATAGACAGGGTGCCGCTGGGAGAAATGGAAGAAACCATGACAACGCTCATATCGGGCTCTCCCGAAAAGGACTTCATAATGAATTACCGCATAGTAACTGAAGACGAAGAGCGAGAATTCAACTTCGACACAAGGGAGATAAAAGAAGAGATAGAAGACATCCCTATTGACGATTACGAGATAGTCAGCACAATCAGGTCATATATAAAAGAAAACATTAAAGCAACAAATGGAGGTTTAGTATTATGAAAACCATTGAAGAAATTAACGCCATAAAAGAAAAGATGCAAAAAGTCCTCAACACAAGGGAAAGTCAGGGCGAAAACGACATCAGGATAGTAGTGGGCATGGCGACTTGCGGAATAGCCGCGGGAGCGAGGCCGGTACTGAACGCTTTTGTGGAAGAAGCCGCGAGAAGGAATCTTAAAAATGTCAAGGTTACCCAATCGGGCTGTCTGGGCATGTGCAAATACGAGCCCATGGCGCAGGTATATGTTCCCGGCAAAGAGGTTATCACATATGTAAGACTTAACGAAGAAATGGCCAGGAAGATAATTGCCGAACACATCGTCAACGGCAATGTTGTGGCAGGATATACCTTAGATTTGGAATAGGAGGCAGAGAATGTTTAGAAATCATGTATTGGTTTGCGGCGGAACAGGCTGCGCCAGCGGAAACTCCCAACAGATATTGGAAGAATTTGACAAGAGAATAAAGGAAGCAGGGCTGGAAAAAGAAGTAAAGGTAATTATGACAGGCTGTTTCGGCCTTTGCGCCAACGGTCCCGTTGTCGTGGTATATCCCGAGGGCGCTTTTTATCAGCGCATAACCCCTTCCGATGTCAAAGAGATAGTGGACGAGCATATCGTAAAGGGCAGGATAGTGACCAAGCTGCTCTACAAAGAAAAAGACGAGAGCAAGAAGATAAAAGCGCTTAACGACACTGCTTTTTACAAAAACCAACATCGTGTTGCTTTAAGGAACTGCGGCTTGATAGACCCCGAGAATATCGACGAATACATAGCGAAAGACGGTTATCAGGCTTTAATAAAGTGCTATACCGAATTGACGCCCCAAGGCGTAATCGACATCATAAAAGAGTCGGGGCTGCGCGGACGCGGCGGCGGCGGCTTCCCCACGGGATTGAAATGGCAATTCGCCAAGAACGCCGAAGGCGACAAGAAATTCGTATGCTGCAACGCGGACGAAGGCGACCCCGGAGCGTTTATGGACAGATCGGTGCTTGAGGGCGACCCCCACGCCGTAATAGAAGCCATGACGATAGCGGGATACGCCATAGGCTCCGACCAAGGCTATATTTATGTGCGCGCCGAGTATCCCATAGCCGTCAAGAGACTGCAAATAGCCATAAAACAAGCCAAAGAGTACGGCCTTTTGGGCAAGAACATCTTGGGCCTTGGCCATAACTTTGATTTGGAAATAAGGCTTGGAGCGGGAGCTTTCGTATGCGGCGAAGAAACGGCGCTTATGGCAAGCATAGAGGGCAGACGCGGTGAGCCCCGTCCCCGTCCTCCTTTCCCTGCCGTAAAAGGGCTGTTCGGAAAACCCACCTTGCTTAACAACGTGGAAACATACGCCAATATACCTCAAATAATTCTGAACGGAGCGGCATGGTTTGCAAGCATGGGCACCGAAAAATCAAAGGGCACCAAAGTTTTTGCGCTGGGCGGCAAGATTACCAATACCGGCTTGGTGGAAATCCCCATGGGAACTTCGCTGAGAACGGTTATTGAAGAAATCGGCGGCGGCATCCCCAACGGCAAGAAATTTAAGGCCGCTCAAACAGGCGGACCTTCGGGCGGCTGCATACCCGCCAGCCACCTTGACACGCCCATTGACTATGACAACCTCATCAAGATAGGCTCAATGATGGGTTCGGGCGGACTTATCGTAATGGACGAAGATAACTGCATGGTGGACATAGCCAAATTCTTCTTGGAATTCACTAAGGACGAATCCTGCGGCAAATGCACCCCCTGCCGTATCGGAACGACAAGGCTTTTGGAATATCTTGAAAAAATAACCGAGGGCAAGGCTACCATGCAAGACCTTGAAGATATGGAAGAGCTTTGCTACTACATTAAGGACAACGCGCTTTGCGGTTTGGGACAAACGGCGCCCAACCCCGTGCTTTCCACCTTGATGTACTTCAAAGACGAGTATGTGGCCCATGTCAAGGACAAGAAATGTCCGGCGGGCGTTTGCAAAGCGCTTTTGCAGTACTACATAACCGAAAACTGCAAAGGCTGCACGCTTTGCGCCAAGAAATGTCCCGTAGGAGCGATTTCGGGCAAAGTGAAGGAAAGACATGCGATAGATACCGACAAGTGCATTAAGTGCGGTGTGTGCATGGATGTCTGCAAATTCAACGCAGTTATCAAGAAATAGCAGGAGGTAAAAATGGTTAATGTAATTATTAACGGCAAATCGGTAAGCGTGCCCGAAGGCAGCACCATATTGGAAGCCGCGAGAATAGCAGGAATAAAGATACCCACATTATGTTATCTTAAAGATATAAACGCCATAGGCGCTTGCCGCGTATGCGTGGTTGAAGTAAAAGGGGCAAGGTCTCTTGTGGCGTCTTGCGTGTATCCTGTTTCGGAAGGAATGGAGATTATCACCAACTCCCCCAGGGTGCTTAAGAGCAGGAAGACCACGGTGGAATTGATATTGAGCGACCACGAAAAGAAGTGCTTGTCCTGCGTACGCTCCAAAAATTGCGAGCTTCAATCTTTGAGCAAGGAGCTTGGCTGCGACGAGAATCATTACGACGGCGCCGTCAATCAATTCCCGCTTGATTTATCCACCCCTTATCTTATCCGCGACAACAACAAGTGCATACTTTGCCGCCGTTGTGTGGCGGCTTGCCATGATTATCAAAGCGTATCCGTAATAGGAGCCAACGCCCGCGGATTTGACACCCACATCGGCACATTCTTCAGCCAGGATTTGGACAAGGTGCCTTGCGTGGCGTGTGGACAATGCATAAATGTTTGCCCCACGGGAGCTTTGAGGGAAAGGGAAGAAATAGACGATGTCTTAGCGGCCATCAACGACAAAGAAAAGCATGTGGTATTTGTTACCGCCCCGGCGGTAAGAGTGGCCATAGGCGAGGAGTTCGGCTATCCTGTAGGAACGAACACACAAGGAAAGATGGTGGCGGCCATAAAGAAGCTGGGAGCGGATAGGGTATACGACGTCAACATGACCGCCGACCTTACCATAATGGAAGAAGGCTACGAATTCCTTCACAGGTTGAAGAACAACGGCGTATTGCCCATGCTTACAAGCTGTTCGCCGGGATGGATTAAGTTTGTGGAGCATTACTATCCCGAATTTATCCCCAACCTTTCCACCTGCAAATCGCCTCAGCAAATGTTCGGCGCGGTGATAAAGACATATTACGCCGAAAAGCAAGGTTTGGATCCCAAAAACATTGTGGTGGTATCCGTAATGCCGTGTACCGCCAAGAAGTTCGAAAAAGGCAGAGATTACCAAAGCGCTTCGGGCGTACCCGACATAGACTATGTGCTTACCACGAGAGAACTTGCCAGACTCATAAAGAGAGAGGGCATAATGTTCAATCAGCTTGAAGACGAAGATTTTGACCCCGCTTTGGGAATAGGCTCTACCGCGGGCTTGATTTTTGGCGCGACAGGCGGCGTTATGGAAGCGGCGCTTAGGACATTGAGAGAAGTATTGGAAGGCAAGAGCTTTGAAAACCTTGACTTCAAGGAAGTCAGAGGCATGAAGGGCATAAAGGAAGCCACCTACAACATAGCGGGCATTGACGTAAAAGTGGCGGTGGCAAGCAGCCTTTCCAACGCCAGGACATTGCTGGAAAAGATTAAGAAAGGCGAAGCCGACTATCACTTCATAGAAATAATGACTTGCCCGGGCGGTTGCGTAAACGGCGGCGGACAACCCATAAGGACGGCCGAAGAGCGCAACAATATGGATATCCCCGGACTTAGGGCCAAAGCCATTTACGATACCGACGCCAAGTCCAAGCTCAGAAAATCCCACGACAACCCCGTTGTCAAGGAGCTTTACGAGAATTATTTCGGAGAGCCCAACAGCCACAAGGCGCACGAAATACTTCACACCAAATATGTGAAAAGAGGATTATAAGCAAACAAAAACCGCCGCTAAAAAGCGGCGGTTTTTTATAACCTTGCAACAACCCAAAAAGCGGATTTTTATGTCCGCAATTTTATCAAAACGATTAACCGCAATATATTTTGGCTTGCCATAAAAAGTTTGGCTCCGCGAAAATATTGTTCAAAAAAACGCCCAAACAATCTTGAAAACGGATATTTATTATCGGCTCCGCCAATAAATATTTTGGAGATTAACTTTAACTTGATAAAGGCCAACCTTTATTATATAATTAGTTATTATGGCATATGTTTCATTATACAGAAAATTCCGTCCGGACAGCTTTGACAAGGTCATAGGGCAGGATTACATCGTAAGAACTCTGCGCAACCAAATCAAAAACAACCGCATAGGTCATTCGTATTTGTTTACGGGAACGAGGGGAACGGGCAAGACAAGCTGCGCCAAGATTTTCGCCAAGGCGGTCAATTGCTTGAACCCCGTCAACGGTTCGCCCTGCCATGAATGCAAGGTTTGCAAGGAGCTTGCCAAGCCGGGGAATATTGACATTATCGAAATAGACGCCGCTTCCAACAACGGCGTTGAAGAAATTAGGCAGCTTAAAGAAAACACCCAATACAGACCGATTTCGGGCAGATATAAGGTGTATATAATCGATGAAACGCATATGCTTACGCCTTCGGCGTTCAACGCTCTTTTGAAAACATTGGAAGAGCCGCCCGAATACATTATTTTCATACTTGCCACTACCGAAGCGCAAAAACTGCCCGCCACCATTTTGAGCAGATGCTTAAGGTTTGATTTCCGCTTGGTGCCCGCGCAGGAAATCAAGAAATTCCTATGCCGAATTTTTGACGAAATGGGAGTCAAATACGAAGAAAAGGCAATCGAGCAAATCGCCGTTTGCGGCGAAGGCAGCGTGAGGGACGCCATATCGATTGCCGATATGTGCATGTCCTATTGCGACAACGACATCACCCTTGCGGGCGTATTGGAAGCATTGGGAGCAAGCGACTTCGACACCCTTCATAGATTGGGGCAGGCCATTTTGGCGGGCGACGGCGGACAAGCGCTTACCATATTGGATAAACTCATCAAAGACGGCAAGAATACCATTCATAAAGACCTGTGCAATTATTTTAGGGATTTAATGGTTATAAAAAACGTAAAGGACCAAAACCTCAGTTCAGCCACCCCTGAGCAGGCCGACAAGCTCAAAGCGCTTGCCGACAATACGGAAAACTACCGCATAGTAAGGGTTATGGAAATTTTAACCGAAGCCGAAACGGCGTTAAGGTATTCCACCCAGCCCGCCATTTTACTGCAAGCCGTTATCATAAAGGCGTGCGAGCTTACAATCGACCAATCGCAGGAAGCAATGCTGACGAGATTGAAGGAATTGGAGAAAAAAGTAAAGGATTTAGCGGAAAGCGGAATTAAGGTTGCGGCCAAAGAAATCCAGCCCAAGCCCGCAAAGAAAGACAAAAAAGCGGAAACGGCGCCTCCGCCCCCAAAAAACATAAGCGACAAGCTTGCCCAAAGCGCCGCCGCGGTGGAAGAAGAAACAATCTTTGAGGAAAACCTTGACGAAGACGAAGAAAAGGCTTATCAAGCATGGGACGGCATAATAAAAAGGCTTATGCAAAGGGGGGAAAGAGCGCTGTATATACCCGCTGCCGAGATTTACGACGATGTGCGCATAAAAGGAAAGACCTTATATGTCAATACCGCCAACAACGCGGTAATAAAGCTGTTTACACAGCCGCAGTTTATGAATATAATGAAAGAGTGCGTAAAGGAAGTTTTGGGGGAAGATTACGGCTTTGTTTGCGAAAAGAAAACCGAAAAGACCGACCAGACCAGGGAAGGCGTAAGGAAACTGAAAGAGCTTTTCGGGCCGGCGTTAAAAATAAAGAAATAAAAGGAGAACAGAATATATGGCAAAATTCAGCGGATACGGCGGCGGCGGCAATATGCAGGCGCTTATGAAGCAGGCGCAGAAAATGCAAGCCGAGCTATTGAAAGCCCAGCAAGAATTGGCGGACACCGAAGTAGTCGCCACAGCGGGAGGGGGCATGGTGGAAGTGGTTATGACTTGCGACAGAAAGCTGTCTTCCATAAAAATAAAACCCGAAGCCGTAGACCCCGACGATGTGGAGATGCTTGAAGACATGATTCTTGCCGCCTTTAACGAGGGCATGAAGCTTGTGGAAGAGGAACAGCAAAGGGTAATGGGCCCGCTGAGCGGAGGATTGGGAGGCCTATTTTAATGCGCAGCCAAACGATATCAAAACTGGCGGCCGCATTCAGGAAACTTCCGGGAGTGGGGCCCAAGACGGCCATGCGGTACGCTTACGCCGTTATTGAAATGGATAAAGAGCAAAGCGACAATTTTGTGGATGCCATCATTCAAGCCAAAGCCAAAATCAAAATGTGTTCAATTTGCGGAGACTACACCGAAAATGAGATTTGCGAATTATGCGGCGCGAGAGACAAATCGGTGGTTTGCGTGGTAAGCCGCCCCCAAGACGTTATCGCTTTTGAGAAAATGGGGGATTATAACGGCGTATATCATGTATTGCACGGCGAATTGGACTTTCAGAAAGGCGTAGGCGTGGACAACATCAGAATCAAAGAATTGTTGGACAGGATTAACAGCGGCGGCATAAAAGAAATTATCATAGCCACAAACCCCGATGTAACGGGGGAATTGACGGCCTCTTACCTTGCGGGGATAATAAAGCCGCTGGGCGTAAAGGTAACAAGGCTGGCGTACGGAATATCCATAGGTAGCGAAATAGAATACGCGGACGAGCTTACCCTGCAAAGGGCGCTGCAGGACCGCAAGGAGCTGTAAGCGATTAAGGGGAGGGGCAAATGGCTGTGGTTTATCGCCTACATTTACATGCCCGCCTACTACATGGCGCAGACCTTTTTCGCTTTGTCAATAGTTTTTTATGGCGTTAAAGAAACCGAGGAGGCTTTATCCTTTCGGCTTTGGCGGTTATTTTTATGTCGCATAAGCCGTCTTTGTCGTTGCCTATTACGATATCGAGATTTGACTTGTCAAACTCAAAATAGGCGGAAAGAATTTTTACTAAATCGCTCTTTATAAGCTGCATCAAACCGTTGGGCATATTGATTTTGTCGTTCAATAAAACTTTTTTCAAGCGGGCTATGGTGTTTTCCTTACTCATTTTCAACCTCTGAAAATATTCCTGATTTTATTAATGATGCCCCTATATCCATACGAGCAGTCATAAACCCTGTTATGCAGCCCCTCAAGGTTTTCCGCCAATAAGATATAGGACAATTGGGCGGCATCCTTCATATTTTTGGTTTTATTGATTTGGGAATTGATGTTTATATTGTCGTCATCGGGGATGGCGCCCGCCAAGGGCGTTCTGAGCAGTTGGGAAATATCCTTGGCGTCCATCATGGAGCCGTCCTTAACCAGCTTGCCTTTAAGGCGGTTGACTATCAACGAAACCTTTTTTATGCTGTATGAAGACAATAAGGAAATAACCTTATCGGCGTCCCGCACGGCGGAGATATGAGGGGTAGTTACCACAAGGGCTTCGGAAGCGCCGGACACCGCGCGGTGGAATCCGTCCTCTATGCCGGCGGGGCAATCGATTAGAACATAATCAAAATCTTGAGAAAGCTCTTCGGTTATTTGGGAAAACACCTTTGAGCTTATTTTATTCGGCTCAATGGATTTGGCGGAGGGGAGGGTATATAGGGAAGAAAAACATTCATCTTGTATTAGGGCTTGTTTGAGCCGGCATCTGTTTTCCGCCGCGTCGCCTATATCGTACACGATTTTGTTTTCCACGCCCATTGCCACGTCAAGGTTATTAAGTCCGATATCGGCGTCGACGAGGACAATTTTTTTTGACAGCATTGCCAGCGCAATGCCGAGATTGGCCGTAATCGTTGTCTTTCCTACGCCGCCTTTGCCGGATGTCAAAACAATTTTTCTTCCCACCTGTATACCTCATTTACCATTATAACAAGGGGAACAAACAAAAAATGTCTTATTTTGTTAATAAACGGACAAAACGGTAAGAATTAGTGTTTTGCAATGTTAAGGGTTTTATTTACAAAATCCATTACGATATCCAAACATCTTTTGCCCTCTTTGGTTTTGACGGCAAGACAAAAGCCGTGGATGCCAACAAGCCCTTTGGCGGTGGCGGAAACGCAGGGGACGCCCATATCCGTTAAAAGGCGGGCAAAGCTGTCGGTATCTTGCCCCAGTTCGTCATGAGCGCCTTTTACCAGAGCGCAAGGAGGGAAATTTTGGTTTATGTAATTTAAGGGAAAGAAATATTTGGTTTTTTCCTTGTTTTTTTCTTTAAGCAAATCTTCCCTTGGCATATCGAAAAAAGAATGCAAAAACAGCCCCATGTTCAAAAACTTGCTGACCGCCAGCCTTTGGGCGTCAAAGGCGCCGTTCAAAAGGATTAAGCATTTGACGTCGAAGTCATTTTGATATTTGAAATTTATATTCAAGTCGGCATAAAGAGAAGGGTTTTTGGCTATTGCCGCCAAGTACGCGCAAAAATACGCCCCCGCGGATTCGCCCGCAAGCGCGATTTTGTCGGTGTCGATATTCAGCCTGTCCTTATTGTCCAAAAGAAACTCAACGGCCTTGAAAAGCTGATGCAGCTGAAAGGGGAATTGTTTTTGGGGAGCGTAATCATAGTGGGTGTTCATCACAAAAAAGCCGCGCTTGGCGTATCTGTAACAATAATATTTTCTCAACCTTTTGGTGCCCGATATGAAGCCGCCGCCGTGTATGTAAATCATGACAGGCTTTTTTTGTCCGTCGTTTATGTAATAAAAATCGCATAACGAATGCTTGGTTTGCCAATATTTAATATCCTTTTCCACAGTTAGGTTCCGCTTTTTCTCAAAAAGCAAAGGGATAGCGGCAAGCTCTAACATGTTTGACAGTTTTTGAACGGCTGCGGCGCCCATTTTCTTGAGTTTATCCATATAATCACCTTCGGGGAATAGTTTATCATATTCTCTTCGGCCGCACAACATTATTTTTTATATAATTTACTTTATATAAATCTATATACATTGACTTTTATGGCGGCCATTTGCTATTATGGGTATATGCGAAACACCGATTTTTTCGGGTTTTGGAGAGGGGCGGGGCAAGCCGCCTCCCAAAACCTGTTAATAAAAAAAATAATCACTTTGGCGTTTGCCGTTATCGTATGCGCCGTATATCTTATCCCGTTTGGTCCAAAGGGCCAAAATTTGCCTTTTGTCAATTATTTTAACTCTTTTGAGTCTCCCCAGCCTTTTGCCAAGGCGCAAACAAGGCTTATACTGCCCGACGGCGTCAAGGTGGCAAGCTATGACGCGCGGAATGAGGTTTTTATTATTCGCCAAAACTTATACGAAGGCTATTTCGATTACTTAAAGGATTTCTATTCGGAAGAAGAACTGCAGGCGGGCGAATGCTATCTTTACGGTTTGGCGTCCAAAGACCAAGTGCTTGTGACGCCCAGCTATATAAGCATAATAGCCATAAAAGGGGATTACGCCATAGCCATAAAGGGCATACTCCCCAGCGGCGGCTCTGACATGGACGATTTGCAGCTTAAATTGGGGCTGGTAAAGTTCAGAGGCGACAATGCGGGAGATAGAACCGACTTCAAATCCGATTACAGCGCTTCTTTAGAAAACATAGCGGTATCCCAAATGAAATTCGTAGGCGACAGATATGTGGCGGTAATAAACGATATTAACGATATGGACCCCAAAGCCGACACCGTAACATTTTACGACTACAAGTCCTCCCATAAGCTTTTGGAAGCGTTTAAGGTAAGAGCGGACATCACCGTCAACTTTGTTTTGCAGGACGGATACCTTGCGGCCATTAAATCGGACAAGGCGGATTTTTATAAGCTAAATGTGATTGACGAAAAGGGATATCTTGTATTGAATGACACCTACACCCCTTTTCCCGAAGACAAGGACGGCGCTTTGCGTCCTTTTATCACCACAATGGTGTCTTATATCGGCAACGGCTGGTTTATGCGGCAAGGGTATATTCAAGCCAAGAAGGAAGAGATAAACCCCGACGACTTAAAATATATCCAAGGCAAGCTCATACTTGTTGACAGCGTGGACAGATTGACGGGGGAAAAGAAAGAATACTATTTGCTCATGAGGTCGGACCGTTACAACGCCAAAACCAAAGTAAGCTTATCCAACGGTTTATTGGTGCCCGATATGGTGGCAAACAAATACAACGCCGACGGAACAAGGGATATAGCGGATTTAATCAACAGTACCATGGAAAAGGGCCCCAACGATAAATTTGTTTACTATCCGCCGTCCATGCCCGTGGGGGCTTTGCCCAAAGACGGCATGAGCATAGTGTATTATTATTTGTTCCCTTACGACAACCAGCCCGAAAGATATGTCATATCTTTTGTGATGATGGACCAAAACGCCAATATATTCCACCCTCAAAAAAATATATTCATGCCGTTGCTGATAGTGGACGACATTGCCGTGCAGGTAAGCGACCCCGATTACGAAATAGCTTACGGCCATGCGCAGATTATAGACAACAAAAACCGAGTAAAGGTATTCAAGGAATACATGGCGGGCGAATACGGCTATATCAATGTGGCTTACAGCAGCGGAGCGCTGATAGTGTCCCAATACAATTTACGCAAAATGGACGAGGAAAAGCCGGAAATGTATTACGGAGCTTTTGATAGGAACGGCAAACAGATAACCCCTTTCAAATATCTTGAATTATCGCTTTTCTACGGGGATTACGCCATAGGCATGAATAAAGTAAACGACGAATACCGCTATTACAGAATAGACAAAGAGGGCAACGAGGTAAGGCTGGACGATGTTTTGGCGGTCAAAAACGGAGTTTACATAACCGCGGATAGCCAAAACCGAGTAGGTCTGAAGACATACGCGGGGCAGACCTTGCTTGCCAACGAATATGATTCCATCGATGTCATGGAAACATTTTTGACGGACGGCAAATTCCAAAAGAGCGTGGTTGCGGCGGTAAAGAACAACAGAGGATACATATTTGAATTAGAGTAGGCGAAAGGACAATGGAAACCAAAATAAAAGGAATTGACGGCATCGAGGAAGGCGCGAGGATAATAAAGGAAGGCGGCATAGTGGCTTTCGCCACCGAAACGGTATACGGATTGGGGGCGGACGCCTTTAACGAAAAAGCGGTGGCAAAAATCTTTGAGGCCAAAGGAAGGCCGCAGGACAATCCCTTAATCGTGCACATAGCCGGCATTGAAGACGCCCAAAGGGCGGCGGAGCTTACCGATACGGCGGTTAAGCTTTTTAAGGCTTTTTCGCCGGGGCCGCTGACTTTGGTTTTGAAAAAGAAAAAGGAATTGCCGTATGCGGTTACGGCAGGGTTGGACACGGTGGGCATAAGGATGCCAAGGCACTATGCGGCAAGAGCGCTGATACAAAAATCCCAAACGCTTATAGCCGCGCCTTCGGCGAATTCGTCCACCAGAATAAGCCCCACCACGGCTTTGCATGTTTACGAAGACATGCGGGGCAAAATCCCCCTTATCATTGACGGCGGCGATTGCGCCGTGGGCATTGAGTCCACGGTATTGGATTTAACGGGAAATACCCCCCAAATATTGCGACCGGGGGCGGTTACCATTGAAATGCTGCTCAAATACCTTCCCGAAGTCAAGAATTTTCAAGGCGAGATAAAGACGGCGCCTTCTCCGGGCATGAAATACAAGCACTATGCGCCCATAGTGGATTGCGTGCTGTCTAGGACGGCTTTGAGCGCGCTGAAGGAATACAAAAGAGCAAGGGCGGAGGGCAAGAAAGCGGTAATAATGGGCAGAAAGGGCTATATTTCCGATAAAAGCGTGGACTTTATCGATTTGGGGCAAACTTCGGAGCAGATAGCCAGGAATCTTTACCGAAAGATGCGGGAAGCCGAAAAAATATACAACCTTATAATCATAGAAGAATTTTCCCGCAAAGATTTGGAGTACTCCATAATGAATAGGTTAATCAAATCGTCTCAGGGAGTAATCATATAAAAAACCGCGCGGAAGCCAAGGTTTTGGATTTGGTTGAAAAAGGAAAACAAAGCTTGTGAATAGCGGGCTTTTGTAGTAAAATATAGGTAAAAGATCTTTATAAGTTTTTGGCAGAAAGGTATTTAAATTTTACTTTATTTTGCCATTGTCTTATAATACATAAAGAATTAAATTAAGGAGAAGTTTTGACTTGAAAGCCACTTTCAGATTTGGAATCCACCCGAAGGACCGCAAGGAATTGACAAAGGATTTGCCGTTTGAAACAATGGAAGCGTCCGACAAGGTCTATATTCCCGTGCGACAGCATATCGGCGCGCCCTCAAAACCGTTGGTAAAAAAGGGCGACAAAGTAAAAGCGGGTTCGCTTGTAGCCCAGGCGTCGGGATTTGTGTCCGCCAATATCCACAGCAGCGTAAGCGGCGAAGTGGAAGGGTTTGAGATGCGCGAAGACATATCGGGCAAAAAGATTGAGCATATTGTCATCAAGAACGACTTCAATTACGAAGAAGAGAATATGCCAATTTTGCAGGACCCGTCTTCGGAAGAGATTATCGAAAGGATAAAGCAGGCGGGCATAGTTGGCATGGGGGGAGCCACCTTTCCCACGCATGTAAAGCTCATGCCCAAAAACCCCGTTACGCATTTAATAATCAACGGAGCGGAATGCGAGCCTTACATAACGGCGGATTATCGGTTAATGCTGGAAAAACCGCAAGAGATAATCGAGGGCATATTATTGCTTAAAAAAGCGCTGAAAGCCAATAAGGCGCATATAGGCATCGAGGACAACAAGCCCCAAGCCATTGAAACAATGACCGCCCTTTGCCAAGACAAAGGCATAAATGTGGTTTCCTTAAAAACCAAATATCCGCAAGGGGGAGAAAAACAGCTTATATACGCCATAACCAAAAAAGTGGTGCCCAAGGGCGGTTTGCCCGCCGATGTGGGCTGTGTGGTCAGCAATGTGGCCACCGCTTTCGCGGTATACGAGGCGGTAAAAAAAGGAAAGCCAAGCTACGCGCGGTTTATGACCGTGAGCGGCAAGGGAATAGCCGCCCCCAAGAACCTTTATGTCAGAAACGGTATTCCGTTTGAGGAAATAGCAAGCAAACTGGGAACAAAGGAATTTGTAAAGGCGGTATGCGGCGGCCCCATGATGGGGATAGCCTTGCCCAACCTCAACGCCGTTACTACCAAAGGGGCGTCCGCTCTTTTATTGCTTACCGAAGAGGAAGTCAGGCATGCGGAAGGCTTGACCTGCATAAACTGCGCCAGATGCCATAAGTCGTGCCCCATGAACTTAATGCCCATGATGATTGACTCGTATATGCAAAAGAACAACCTTGACGCCGTCAAAGCGTACGATCCCGACTCCTGTATCGAATGCGGATGCTGCGGCTATGTGTGCCCGGCGAAAATACCTCTTGTGCAATCGATAAGGCTTGCCAAAAAACTGTTAAAGGAGAGGAAATAATATGAAAAAGCTTTTGGTGTCGCCTTCTCCGCATATCGGAAGCTCCATGACCACGCGAAAAGTAATGCTCAATGTCATTATAGCGTTGTTGCCGTCATGCGTGGCGGGAATATTTATTTTCGGCCTTCCGAGCTTGGTAGTGCTTGCGGTGTCCACGGGCAGCTGCGTAC
>LFSG01000035.1:4128-5004 GCA_001512685.1 Clostridiales bacterium DTU072 | reverse complement strand
AAACAATGACGAAAAAAGGCGCAGAAATGCCCTACTGAATAACAGTCAATCGACGCTGTAAAGAATATCCCCGTAGGACGGGAAAGGCCAATATTTTTTGGCAACCAGCGTTTCAAGCTCGTCCACCACGCTTCTTAAGGTTTGCATGGCGATAAACACGCTGTCGCGGTAATATTTAGCGGTTTTGTAGGTGGTTTTATCCTTGTCGGCCATAAGCGTGGCGTTTTCCAGTTCGTTTATTTTGCTTACCAACGTGGATGACAGCGAGGATATTTTGGTCAAAATATTCTTTTCCAAAGATATTTCCACATCGAAGTTAAGTTTCTTTTTGCGGTTAATCAATTCGGCAAGGTCGTTGGAATAGCTTACCACGGCGGGCGCCACTTCTTTTTTAACCATGTCAAGCATGGTTAAAGCCTCTATGTGTATGATTTTGCAATAATTTTCATACAGTATTTCCTGACGGGAACGGATTTCCCTTTCGGTGAATACATTATGTCTTTCAAAGAGCTTGACATTTTTTTCATGTATAAGATAAGACACGGCGTCCACGGTGGATTTAATGTTCAGCAAGCCTCTTTTTTCGGCCTCGCGTTCCCATTCCTCCGAATAATTATTGCCGTTGAAGATAATGCGCTTATGCTTTTTGACGGTATCCCTTATCAGCTTGTTAAGTTCGGTATTGAAATCTTGGGAATTATCCAAAATATCGGCGAACTCCCTCAAAACATCGGCTATTATGGTATTAATTATAATGACAGGATCGGCCACGCTGCTTGAGGAGCCGGGCATTCTGAACTCAAACTTATTTCCCGTAAAAGCAAAAGGACTGGTGCGGTTTCTGTCCGCGGTATCCTTAGGCAGGCGGGGCAGGAT
>LFSG01000035.1:0-4040 GCA_001512685.1 Clostridiales bacterium DTU072 | reverse complement strand
ACATGGCGGGGGGCGCTTCGTTAGAGCCCAAACGGTGGTCGTTGCCCGCGGTAGCCACCGACGCCCTTAACAAATCCTGATATTGATCGACGGCCTTTATAACCGCCGTAACGAACAGCAAAAATTGAGCGTTGTCGCAAGGCGTATCCCCCGGCTCCAATAAATTGACTCCCTTATCGGTGGACATCGACCAATTGATATGCTTGCCGCTGCCGTTAATGCCCGTAAAAGGCTTTTCGTGCAAAAGGCAGGCCAGGTTAAATTTTGCCGCCGCCGTCTTAAGCGTTTCCATTGTCAATTGGTTATGGTCGGTAGCGGTATTGCAAGAAGTGTATATGGGAGCAATCTCATGTTGAGCGGGCGCCACTTCGTTATGCTTGGTTTTGGAATAAACGCCCAATTTCCAAAGCTGATTGTCAAGCTCCTGCATAAACGCCGCCACTTTAGGCTTAATGGCGCCGAAATAATGGTCTTCAAGGTCTTGTCCTTTGGAGGGACGGGCGCCCAAAAGCGTTCTTCCGCAATAAACAAGGTCGGGACGCTTTTTGAATATCTCCCTGTCTATAAGAAAATATTCCTGCTCGGCGCCAATGGTGGTAATAACTTTGGCGTCGCCGTTATGCCCGAATAATTTCAATATTCTTTGCGCTTGTTTTGAAATGGCTTGCATGGAGCGCAGAAGCGGTGTTTTTTTGTCCAACACTTGACCGCCGTAGGAATAGAAAACTCCGGGGATATAAAGCGATTTGTCTTTAATAAAAGCGTAAGAGGTGGGGTCCCAAGCGGTATAGCCGCGCGCCTCAAAAGTGGCTCTCAGCCCTCCAGACGGAAAGCTGGAAGCGTCGGGCTCGCCTTTAACAAGGGATTTCCCCGAAAATTCCATTATGACGCCGCCTTCGTTATCGGGAGTAATGAAGCTGTCATGCTTTTCGGCGGTAATGCCCGTCATGGGCTGAAACCAATGGGTATAATGCGTAACGCCTTTTTCTATCGCCCAATCCTTCATGGCTTTGGCGACGGTGTCGGCGACTTCTTCCGACAAAGGCATGCCCATATCAATGGTTTTCTTAAGCGCCTTGTAAGTATCGGACGGCAGCCTTTCTTTCATCACTTTTTCGTTAAAAACAAGACTGCCGAATAATTCGCTTACATCTTTATTTTTTATATCCATGGCAAAAATCACCTTCCCTTTTTCCTTAATAGAAATCCGTTAAGCGGCGCGTCTTATAAATCGTAATAATAAGCAAATTCTACGGGGGCAGGCGTTACATTTATGGCCTGACTTTCCTTGCGCTTTGCGTCAATCCATGTTTCAATCAGCCTTTGCGGGAAAACGCCACCCGCGGTAAGGAACTCATAATCTTTCTCAAGTTCGCGCAAGGCTTCGTCCAAGCTCCCGGGCAACGCCTTAATCTTCTTCTTTTCCTCGGGCGTCAAATCGTAAAGGTTTTTGTCGTAAGGGCCGTAGCCTTCTCGTACGGGATCTATCTTATTCAAAACGCCGTCGGTTCCCGCCATAAGCATGGCCGAATAAGCAAAATAAGGATTGGCCGTTCCGTCGCCCGCTCTGTACTCAAACCTTTTGTCTTCGGGTTTTTTGGCATAATCGGGTATTCTTATGACGGCGCTTCTGTTGGCGGTGGCAAAGCAAATATTTACCGGCGCTTCATATCCGGGAGTAAGGCGCTTATAGCTGTTGGTGGAGGGATTGACAAAGGCGCTCAGCGCTTTGGCGTGCTTTAATATTCCGCCCATGAAATACAAAGCGGTATCGCTTAATTGCGAATAGCCCTTTTCGTCATAGAACAAAGGCTTGCCGTCCTTAAACAAATGGATATGCGCGTGCAAGCCGTTGCCCGCCTCCCCCAAAACGGGTTTGGGCATGAACGTGGCGGTCTTCCCCGCTTTTGCGGCGGCGTTTTTTACCATATATTTTATAAGCATAGTCTTGTCCGCCATTTCGGTAACGGAGCCTTCCTCCACCTCTATTTCCTGCTGTCCGCAGCCCGCCACCTCGTGGTGATGATACTTAATCTTTACTCCTCTTTCTTCCAGCATTAAACAAAGTTTGGAACGGAAGTTGCTCATTGTGTCAAAAGGCATATCAATATGATAACCGCCTTTTACGGGCGCGTTGTAGCCAAAGTTTGTCTTGTCGGGGTCTTTGCTGCCGCTGTTCCACGCCCCCTGCCTTGTATCCAGCTCCAAAGACATTCTTTGCGGCGAAATCTCATAGCTTATTTGGTCAAAAACAAAAAACTCAAATTCCGGAGCGAACAAAGCGCTGTCGGCGATACCGGTTTGCTTGAGATAATCTTCGGCCTTTTGAGCTATGGCTCTGGGATATTGCTCAAATTTTGAATGGGGATTGCCGATTACAAAAATGTCGCCTATCATGCTTATGGTGGCGACATCTGCAAAGGGGTCCTCAAAGGCCGTGCTCAAATCGGGTATAAATACCATATCGCTTTTTTCGGTGGGAGCGTATCCGTAATTGGAGCCGTCAAAACCTATTCCGCATTCCATTGTTTTGGCGCTAAACCTTTCAACGGGCATGGTAAGATGCCGCCATCTTCCGCTTAAATCTATCATTTTGAAATCAAGCATTTTGATTTGACGCGCTTGACAATAGGCTTTGAGCTCGCTGAAATTCTTAAACATCAAAAATCTATCTCCTTTGATATAAATTTAGATTTCACCTTTGAAATCTTTTTTATCATAACACAATTATGCCATAATTGACAACAAACTGATAAATAATTTCTTAAAATGTAGAAAAAACAAAAAATAAGCGGCGCTTAAAAGCCCAAAAATTATTTGCGCCTTTTGATAATCTTTTTCAATAAATTTTTGCCGCTTTCTATGTCGCTTTCTTCCTTGTCGCAAAGAACAAGCTCTTCGCCCCCGCTTGCGCGTTGGACTGCCTCAATGTCTTGCGCTTTTTGCTCTTGTCCTTGCCCGCCTCTCTTTTTAAGCTTGTCCCACAATTTTTGATAGATGTTTTTAGGCTTGCTCATTCCGCCATTAGCCGAACGCAAGGCATGAACCTGAACGGCGGCGATTTCTTTGCCGTTTTGCAAACCGTCGGTACCGTTTTGGTCAAAATCCGCTTTCTGCTCCAACAGCGGGGCGCTTGGAGAAGACAGCTTTTTTTTCTTTTTTTTGAAGGTAAAGAATTCCTTGAAAGCGTCCAGGCTGCTTTGCCAAAAGCTTTTTACTTTGACAACGCTTTGATTTATTTTTTCTATCTTTCTGTTGACCGCCGACACCTTTTCGCCCGCCTTTTTGAGCTCTTGAGCGCTTTTTTTGACCATCTCTATGTTGGTTTCCGCAATCTTTTTTATGGTCAAATAGTTCAAAAGCAAAGCGTTAAAAAACAGCGCCAAGGCAAGCAGCAGCACCACATAATTAAACACGGGAAGGATATAGTTGTTTCCCTGCGAGATATAAAGCCTGACTATGGGAATTACGCTGACCAGCGCTATTTTTAAGCTGGGCACGATTATGGCCCTGAACTTTTTTTTGCGCACAGCGAACACGAACACCAAAAAAAGCAAACAAATCAGGTTTACCAGCGGTATAAGAAAAGTAAGCTCCCAGTACTGGTCGCTTTTGACCATGCCGAATACCTTCATCAAATTCAGGAACAAATTAAACAAAGTTATCAAAAAGGTTACCTGTCTGCCCAAAATAATGCCGCTTGAGGTAAAAATGCGCATAATGAGATAGGCAAAAATAAGGAATGCGGTAAGATATACCGACCACCATTCAAAAACGCCCTTTCCTCTGACAAACAGATTGACGATTATGGCGGCAAGCGATAGGTTTATTATAATGAGAAGAATCAAATGAACAAGGCTGATTTTAAGGTTGCCCAGCGGCGCCACGCCTTTATTCAGTCTTTCCCGAAGCGACTCTTTTGTCTCCATAATCCCTTTTTCCGTACTTTTTTAGTAATTATAACACAAGGATTATGTTTTGACAACACTATTACCTTTTGTCAAACCCAAAGCCGCGTAAGGCAAAAACGCTTTCAAAAA
>LFSG01000021.1 GCA_001512685.1 Clostridiales bacterium DTU072 | reverse complement strand
GGTGAGAATGGCGCTTCCTTCCCAATCGTAATAATTGCTGTAGCCCCCTATTTCGCCCGAGATATAAGCCTTAATATAATAGTATCCCGCGTTCTTGGCGGTTTGGTCGTCAAAGGAAAGCCATTGCCCTTGATAATCAAAACCGCTTTCGTCGATGGTATAAACATAAACCACATCGGCCACATCGTTGCCCAGCAAAGACACTTGCGCGGCATAATCGGCGGGGAATTGACTGCTTGGGCCTACGCCCAAGGATTGATATTGAGCGTTATAAGTAACGGTCTTATTCACAAAGTACATTTCAATAACGGCTTTTTCCATGACAAATTCTCTTGTGCCACCCACAAGCAGATAATTGTCGTTATCAAAATCCACCATTGCTATATAATCGCCCGCGTTGACAAAAGCGCATTCCACAAGCGGGTCGCCGCTGAAGAAAACAATGTTCAACTGCACCACGCCGTCATTTCCGACTTCCAAAGCGTCGTTATTTATCAGCGTAACCGAAGCCGAAATGTTTTGGCTTTGGTCATAGCTTGTATAAGTATAGACGCTGTCGCCATCCCAATTTACCGTTAAATCGTAAGGCTCTATGGTCAAGCTTGCCGTAAGGGTTACGCTGTAGTAATTGGGATTGGTCAAAACGGCTTGCAGATAATAGGCGGCCGCGTTCTTGGCCCCCGAGAATACCTGATCATATACGCCCGAATTATCGAGATTGTACCTATACTCTATGGCGGCGGTATCGCCGATAAAGTCGGTAGCGTTGGCGGGTCTGATGTCGATAGCGCTCAACGGCAGATAAGGAGGCAGGTTTTCGGTAACCAAGCCTGAAGTCTTAGCGGCCATTACCGACAAATAATGCAGATAAGAGTCATAAGTAATGACAATTTCCTTGCTTCCGTTTTCCCCTTCAAAATAGAATTCGGTATCCCAAGCTACGGGATTGAACATATCGGCGGGAGTTATGACAAGATTTTCGTTAAGTGTCAAGGAAAAATAGTTTTTATTGTAATTGGGGCTTTCGGGAGAGTTTATGGTTACCGTAAAGCTGTATTCCCCAACGCTTATGGCGCCATCAAAAACATCGGGAAGAGCGTGGTCCGCGGGCGTCATTAAGAATGTGGCGTTTACAGAATCGCCGTATTGAGTATAATTGGATTCGTAATCGGAATCGCCGTCGTCTATTCTTATGGAATATTTATTGCCGCAATAGACATAATTGCCGCCGCCCGTCAAAGCGATATTGGTAATATAAGCGGGGGTAATGATTAATTGCGCGCTCAGCGTAAGCGCATTGTAATTGCCGCCGCCGTCGATAAAGGCATTTACGGTATAATAAGATACTTGGCCGTAAGCGTCGACATGAACGTCCTTGGCTCCGTTTTCTCCTTCTATTGAGCTTTGTCCATAAGGCGTAATGGAATAAGAAACGGTTACGATATCATAATATTGCGTTAAATAATTGCCGTTTTCGTCTTGCTGGCCGTTTACGGTTATATGATGCACGCTTGCGTCATAAACAACGGTTTTGCCTTCCATGGTAAGCCCAATAATGTCGGCGGCGTCTATTTGCCAGTCATAGCTTAAATCGTCAAAGTTATAATCGCTTTCTTGAGGCAGTCTGTAATTGGAATTGGTGATTTCCTCAATAAGCGCGGTATACAAGCCGGCATCCACCGCTCTATGCCTTAATATTCTTTGGTTGAGCGTTTCCCCGCTGTCAACAAGCGTCAAAGTTACTTCGTCTCCGTCCTCGGCGTTGGTTATGGACGCCGAAACCGATTTTTCGTTGCCGTCATAGATGTAAGGACTGGCTGAAGTCCACGATATTTCAACAAGCTTGGGCTTTATCTCCCAAGTTTTGGCCGCAAGGTCAACTATTCTGTAATTATTGGACACGCCATGCTGCTCTAAAGAAAGGGTGGCGCTGTAAACGCCGGCGTTTACAAAGCTGTTGTTTACATAGACAAACGCAATGCCGCCGATATCCTTATCATATACCTTATAGTCATCGTCTTGAGTGGCGCCGCCCTCAAATCCCGCCGTTATTGTCTTGAGCGTTTTGTCGTAAACAAACGGAGTTGAGTAGACTTCGTTGGTTCCGCCGTAAATCCATTCTCCCACAAACCAATCATTCAAAATGCGTATATCTTTCTTTTGGATTATCCAAACCCTTGACGAGGCCGCGATTTTATAGTTATGAGCGTCTTCCCCGCCCAATTGGTCGGTTATTGAAACCGTATAATCACCCGCGTCAATGGAATAGAAGTCATAGGCGTAATTGCCGATATAACCGTCCAAATAGGTGGACTCGACGCCTTGGGAATAACTTATATCCAAAATCACTTTGTCTTCGCCGTAAATTCCCGACACCACAAATCTTTTACCGTGATTGTAGGTATTGTATACGGCGATATGAGGATTGTTGTCGGCAGATATTCCCGAGACCAAATCGTACCATTCAAAGGATATTGTGGCCTTGTTTATGGTTAATCTTGCGGTCAGTGTCATGGTTTCATAGTTATCCCCTTCAACCGTCAATTCGGCGCGGACGGTATAATAGGACACCTGTCCCTCGTAAATATGCACTTCAACCGCGCTGTTGCCTGAAGAGGTTTGACCGCCGTAAGGGGTGATGTAATAAGCGACGTCGACGACTTCGCCGTATTGGGTGGTGGTTCCGCTTACATAAATCGCTTGAGGCTGGCCGTTATACACTTCGGTTTTGTCGCTCATGGTTATTCCGCTAATAACGGCTTTGGTTATCTCCCAATCATAAACCGTATTGAAAGCGCCTTCGATGGTATAATTAGGATTGTCCACCGAAACAATTTTGGCTCTGTAAAGACCGGCGTCAACGGCGGTATGGTTAAGCTTGCGCCCGTCTTCGAATTCGCCGGTGTCAAGCATGACAATCAACGCTTCATCGCCCGCTTCAAGATTGGTAATAACGGCTTCCACGCTTTTTTCGGTGCGATCATAAGAATAAGGCGAAGCAGAAATCCAAATTACGGAAATGGTCTTGGGCAGTATCTCCCATTCAATGCTGCCGTTGTTTCTTATGGAATAATTTCTTCCCGCTCCCTCGTCGTCAAGACTGGCAACGGCGGTATAATTCCCCGCGTTGACATAGCTGTTATTGATATAAGTCAAGCTTAACGACGCAATGTCGCTGTCATAAACCTTATAGTCGTCGTCCAAAGCGGCTCCGGCTTCAAAGCCCGTGGTTACGCTCTTTTGCGTTTTGTCGTAAACAAACTGAGAGTACGGGATAAGGTCGGTAGCTCCATAACTCCACTCACCCTCAAACCATGAATCAATCAAGTCTATTTGTTTTTTCTCAATCACCCATTCTCTTGAAGCGCCTTGAATGTCGTAATTGTCGCAATCGTCTCCGTAAAGCTGCGGCATTACCGTAGCCGAATAATTGCCCGCGTCAGTGGTATAGAAATTATAGCTGCCGTTTGTTATGTTGCCGGGTATCCCCGAAGTAAAGCCCGAAGTATGGCTGCCGCTCCCTGTGACATTGACAAAGTTAATGATTACCTCGATATCGTCGTTATCGATTATTCCGCCGAAAGCAATCGTTTTTCCGTTATGCTTGGTATTATAAACCGTATGATAGGGGTTGCTGTCTTGACCGATAATTTGACCGTCGGCGTAATCGCTCCATTCCACAGTAATGATTATGGGCGTAATGGTGAGCTTAGCCGCAAGAGCGTTCTCGCCCTCCAAAGCGTTATAATTTTGTCCCGCGTCAAGCTCCGCCCTTACCTCATAATATGAAATATCTCCGCCATGGCGGTTGACGTTGACCGCGCCGTTGCCTAAGCTCATTATCCCGCCTAAGGGCTCAATAGTATAGGAAATCGAAAGGCTTTCTCCGAATTGAGTGGTTTTGGAATTATCGACGGAAGCCACGATGTCGGTATAGCGTATGCCGTTGAATATTGTGGTAATGGCCTGCGCTTGCCCGTTGTAAGTAACCGTTCTGTCTTCCAAGCTCACATTTGATATATCCGCTCTTAACATTTGCACATTCTTTACGGTATTGGTCAACAGATAGTTTTGATTGGAAGTAGACGCCGTCAGCGTATAATTGCCCGCGTTAAGGAACGCTACGGGCTGACTGAACATATTGTCCGAAAAATCGCTGCCCTCATAACCGATATCGGCATACATAAGCCCGTCGCTGCCCACGCCCTCAAATGTGGCGATAATATTATTGGATTGGTCGTTGGCGTTATAGGTGTAAACGATACCCAGCCCCGTCCAGATAACTTGGGCTTCATAAGGCGAAATTACCATGACCGCAGTTAAAGCCACGCTGTTATAATTGGGGCTTGACAATATCGCTTGTATGTTATAGACATTGGCGTTCTTTGCCCCCTCAAAAACGGTATTGTAGCTTCCCGTTTCTCCCGTAAAGTATCTATACTCAACATCCGCCATGTCCCCTATATAGCTGGGATTGACCGAAGGAGATATCGCCATGGAGGTTACTTGCGTCAGCGCCACGCCCGACGCCGCCGAAGATGTTACCACATTCAAGAATTTGACTTGGCTGTCGTACACCAGATTGGCGTTGTTAAGGTAGAACCGTCCTTCATCGTCAAGGTTATTCCACATGTCGGCTTTGTTGATTATCAAATTGCCGTTAACGGTATAGGGGAAGTAATTGGGATTATGTCCTTCGCCTTCAGCGTTCAAGGTAGCGTATATTATATAGAATCCCGCGCTCTTGGCTCCGTTAAGCACTCCGGGAGCGGCCTCGTCCTGAGGCTCCATCATATAGCTTACCGTAACGATATCGCCCCATTGCGTGGCGTTTCCGCTGACGGTAACGGTATGGATTAAGCCATCATATACATAAGCGCCCGTTCCCATGAGGTATATTCCCGTTATATTGGCGGGAGTAATGGTAATGGTAGCTTCCTTGACGCAACCCACATAATTGTCTCCGCCTTCCACAAACACTCTGATATAGTAAACGCCCACATCCTTTGCCGTAGTGTCGTTGAATTCCTGCCATTCTCCCTCATAGTCAAAGCCTGCCTGGTCAACGGTATACACATATTCCGCGTAGCCGATATCGCTGCCCAACAAGGACAAGCTTGTCAAAGTATTGTATACCGTAACCCCTTCCACTCTGCTTATGCCTATGCTTCGGTATTGAGCATTATAATAGACCACCTCATAGCCATAGAAATAAATGTTCATATCCGCGTCGGACAGATTCTTTTTATTTATGACAAGCGTGGCCTGCAAAGTTAGCGTTTGGAAGTTGGGGCTTTCCACGACGGCTTGGATATAATACACGCCGGCGTTTTTGACTCCGTTAAACATGGTGTCGTAAACGCCTTCGGAAAGGCCGTACATATAAGTTACCGTTGCCGAGTCGCCCTGATAATCTTCGGAAAGAGCTATGCCTTGCGGCTTAATGATGACCGAACTCAATTGATTGTTGGAGGCTTGGGAATCTATGTTGTTTATGTTCAAGAAATAATTGTATGAACTGTACACCACATTGGCGTTATAATAGCTAATTGCCGAGCCGTCCGCCATTACCATATTTTCGGCCTTATGAATTGTCAAAACCGCAAAGCCGTTCCATTTTTCATAATTCTTTCCGGCGTCGCCCGTAGCCGTTATATTATATACCCCCGCGTTCTTGGCGCTGTTGCCGTCCAAGCCGTTTATCTTATAAGATACATTAATAGGATGTCCGTATTGGGTTACGGGATCGGTTTCGTTTACGCTTATGGAATGGTAGTGTCCGTCATAATGGCAGGTAATGTCGGCGCCCATGGTAATGCCCGTTATTTGGGCGGGATTAATGGTCAATGTTGCGGACAAATTCTTGTCGTTATAGTTGGAAGTGGAGGTAACGAAGGCGTTAACGGTATAATATGATACCGAGCCGTTATAGATATGGACTTCGGAAGCGGAATTGCCCGTCGAGGAAGAGCCTCCGTACGGAGTAATGGTATACTCCACATTGATTTCTTCGCCGTATTGGGTGCTGTCGCCGGTAACGGCAACGCTGTGAACTTCGTTATTGTAAGTTACCGTCTTATTGCTTATGGTTATTCCCGTTATATCGGCTTTATCAATCTGCCAATCCAAAACAAGATTGTCGCCGTCAAGGATATAGTTATCGTTGTTTATGGAAGTTATAACCGCCCTGTAAAGCCCGGCGTCTTTGGCTTGGCCGCGCAGCGCTCTGCCGTCGGACATTTCGCCCGAATCGTCAATGAACACAATCACCACGTCGCCTTCTATTACTCCGTTCAATACGGCGTTAACCGTTTTAACCGAAGAATCATAAGTATAAGGGCTTTGGTGCTCCCAAGTTACCGATAGCGCCCTTTGCTCGATTGTCCACTCAAAGCTCAGGCCTTCGGCAGGCAAAGCGTAATTACGGCTGTCTTGTCCCGTTATCCCCGTTATCAGGGATTTATACTCGCCCGCGTCGGTAGCCTTGCTGTAAAGGTATCTGCCGCCGTCAAGCTCGCCGCTGTTATCGTAAACAAGAATTACCTCGTCGTCCGAAATCACATTATCCAGATTGATAATTTCGGCGCTCTTTTGTGTTCTGTCATAAGTGTAACGAGAAATCACGCCCGTCCAGTCTACGCCCAAAACTCTCTTGTTGATTATCATTTGGGCGGACACATTGGCGGGCAAAGCGTAGTTGGGATTGCTTGCCTCTTGAATTTCTATCCCATAAACGCCCGCGTCTTTGGCCGTAAATGTATATACCTTCGAGTTTTCCAGATAAGGCGCTTGTTCCGACACCAAAATATCGGAAATCAAGCCGCCCGTCAACGCGAAGTCAAGGTATATTTGGTCTTCTCCGCAAATGCCCCAAACCGTCAGCCACAAGCTGTGCTCTTGACCGTCATACACGGTTTGATTATCGCTTAAGCTGCCGTCATGCGACCAATCGAAATCAAGCTGCTTCTTGTTGATTGTAAGCGTGGCGGTAAGGATTAAATCGTTATAGTTGCCCTCGGGATTGGTAATTATGGCGGTAACGGTATAGCCCGCCACCGTTTGTCCCGACATATACACATATACGGCGCTGTTGCCTGCCGCTCCTTCCAGCGAAGGCGCTATGGAATAAGATATTTGAGCAAGGTCGCCGTATTGCGTCAAGGCGTCCATGGACTCTAAGCAATCGGTATATTCTTGTCCGCTTATAACCGTTTTTACGGCCTGCGCCTGACCGTTATATGTTACCATCGTATTAACAAGGGATATGTTTATGATATCGGCTTTGGTTATTTGCCAATCAAAATACAATAAGCTTTCATCCACGCCCTCGATGGTGTAGTTATTGGAGCTTACCCCGATAACTTTTGCTCTGTACAATCCCACGCCCACAGCCTGATAAGTCAGAAGCCTGCCCTGTTCTTCCTCAAAGCTTGAATCAAGCGCCAAGCTTACAATGTCGTCTCCTTGAGCGTTGGTAACCGCCGCCCACACTTGATGAGTGGTACTGTCATAAACAAAATCCTCGCCCGTCCAGCTTATGTTGACTTTTAACGGGTTTATGGACCATTCTTTGGTCAAATCGGTTTGAGGCAAGATATAATTGGAACTGCGCTCTCCTTCAAGAGCTATGACCTTGGACAAGTACTCGCCCACATTGACCGCTCTGCTTCGTATCTGCCTGCCTCCCGTATTGTCGCCCGAATTGTCAAATACGGCGCTTACCCGGCCTATATCGGAAGCTACAAGGCTGGAAGGCGAAATAACGGCTTCCACTGTTTTTTCCGAGCTGTCGTAAATAAAGCTTGTCTCTTGCGCCCAGCTCAAGGCCACCTCTTTGGGCGT
The DNA here is from genome assembly GCA_001512685.1 of Clostridiales bacterium DTU072. GTDB lineage: Bacteria > Bacillota > Clostridia > Christensenellales > DTU072 > DTU072. The sequence continues at coordinate 3,882 of LFSG01000021.1, read as the reverse complement.
AATGGTCCAATTCCGTGAAAGGTTGCTTTCGGGCAGCTTATAGTCGTTATAGCTGTTGAATATGGCGGTTATTTCCACCACATAAGGAGAAATAAAGGCGTCTTTTGAGTAGAAAGCGTATTCGGAGTTGGTTACCGTTTTAGCCTGACCTGATACAAATCCGTAATCGGAAATCACGCCTTGGGTAAAGTTAAGAGTAATGTCCACAATGTCGGAGCCCACGATGCCGCCTATTGTCAAAACCTTTCCGTAATAATTGCCGTCATAAACGCTTTCGATAACCGTATCTGTATATCCGTTGTAATCCTTCCAAGCAAAGCTTAAAGCCTTGGCTTCTATGCTCCATTCCTTGGTGGTGTTTTGGGGCAGCGCGTAATTGTAAGCGTCCTCGCCCGATATGCTTGCGATTTTTGCTATGAAATTACCCGTATGCAAACTGCTGTTTTTGTAGGTGTCGTCATTGACATAATTAAGCGTAACGATATCGCCGTAAACAAGGTTGGAAACGGTGGCTTCAATGGTTTGCGCGCTTCCGTTATAAATCAGCTTGTCCTGTCCCCACAGCAATTCTATGACAAGTTCGGAAATACCGAAATCTATTCGGTAGCCGCCGTCGGCGGAACTGTAATTCTCATGCAGCAAATCCAACTCATAATTGGCATATTCTTCCTTAACCTGCCTTAATACGGCATAATATTCGCCTTTATCGATTGCAGTTATCTCAAAAGGCAAAGAGCTTGTATCCAAATAACAATTGCCGTTTAACAATCTTTCAAAATCTATGGAATCGCCTTCCACAAGATTGTTGACTACGGCATAAGCGCCTTGCGGCTGACCGGAATACACATAATTGAAAGCGTAATTTCTGTCTCCGCTGTATAATTCTTCAAAAGTAATATATACCTTACGCCTTGCGATGCTCCAGTTAAGGGAGTCGTTTTGAGCTATAATGTAATTGTCGTTGTCCAAAGTGGCATAAACGGCATACCCGCCCGCGTTCATTTCTTCTCTGATGCCCGTATAAATGACTTTGACATTGTCAACGGAGTATACCTTGCCGTCAAGGTCGTCGCCGTCTTGGGGAGCGATAACGGAATACCAAGCGATAACCGTTCGGATATGGCCGTTATAAACGGTATTGAAATATTCGTCAAAAGGTTCTTGAGGATAATTGTCGTCCCCTTCCCAATAAAGGGCGATTTCTTTTTGCCGTATAACCCAGCTTGCCGAGGAAAGAGTAAACGCGTAGTTTCCGCCGTCATCTCCCGCCATTCCCAAAATGTTCACCGAATAGCTTCCCGCGTTGACGGCGCTGAAGCTGTAAGCGGAGTTGGCGATGGGAGAGCTGTAACCGTCCTCAACCTCAAAAGGCAAAGCAATGGAGCTTGAGTAAGACAGCTCTAACAAAATCTCATCCCCGTCAATAATACCGCTTATGATAAGCGATTTGCCATGAGACAATGTATTGTATACGACAGATAAAGGATTGTTGTTTGCGGATTGCGTTGAGCCGCTTACATAATCTTTCCATTCGTAAACAATATTCTTGGGGACTATCTGCCATTCGCGGCTTAAATCGCTGTCGGGCAAAGCGTAATTCTGATAATAATCCCCGCTCATGCCGTTTACGGTAACGGTATAATTGCCGGCGTTTCTCGCCGAAAGCGTGCTGGAAGCGGTATAAGTAAAGCTTACGGTTTCGCTGCCTACCAAATTGCCCGCCTGCGCCACAAAGGTATGCTCTTGCCCGTCATACACAATATAAGTGTCGCCAATCCAATTGACGCTTACCGTTCTTGGAAGAATTACGCCAATAATGGTATTTTGCGCGTTATCATAGCTTGTATCGGGACTTAAAGCTATTGTTTGCCAATTGGCGGTTGTGTCAATCAAATAATTATCGGCGTCTCTGCCCTGTAAGATAAATGTAATGAGATTGTTGGAAGATACATTTTTGTGGGCATAACTTGCCGTTATGCTTATTGTGGTTCCGTCTATAATTTTTCCGTCATAATCGCTTGAGCTTGTCCCTTGAGGCATGGAGAAGCCGCCGTAAACGGTATTGCCGTTATAGACCTTTTCTCCGCTGCCTTTGGTGTCATACATATTCAGCAGTTTTTTATAAATGGTATAGGTTGTGCCTATGGAATAGACGGTGCCTTCCACATAGTCGCAGCTTAAAGCTCCGCCCGAGCCGCTGGTGTCGATAAATTCAATTTGATAAACGCCGGCGTTTCTCAAGCGCCCCGCGGAAATGTAGGCGATATAAGAATAGTCGGTTACATTATTGTTTTCGTCTGTTATCTTAACGGCCACCTGACTTGGGTCGGCGGGCTCAAAGTTTTCCGGTTGCGGACTGTCGGAAACATTATTGAAGATTTTGGACTGCTCTTCAAAAGTCACGCCTTCAAAGCTTCCCGTCGATCTGGCTATGCCGAACATCAGCGCATAACCTTGGGGCAAAGGCGCCGCTTGCGCTCCCTCGTCGGTATGGACTACAAGAGTGTTGGGCGTAATATTGGGGTATTTCAAATATGTATTTACGCCGTCGGAATAGAAGTATTGGGAATTATAACCGTCGTCGTTGTCGTCAAACACAAAATTGCCGTTTTCGTCGTCAACTATATTTATTACCAGCCAATACAATCCCGCGTGATTGGGTCCGTATTCCGGCCACAATACGGGATTGATTCCGTCATAATATCCCGTAAGCTGATGCTCAAGGTGAACTTCGCTCAAAGAAGTAGCTTCAAGGCCGCAATTGCACAATCCGAAGTAAGAAACGATTTGCAAAGAAGCCGAAGTGGAATTGAATATGTCGTCGTCTATTGCGCTTATTTCAAAATAGTGGCGCACAAAGTCGTTATAGAACTTCAGATTGACGCCGCTGCCCCATTCATAGTCGGTATCTTCAACCACAAAAGTTTGAGTGTCCACATTAAAGGCGTAATGCTCCCAATACAAGGTATTGCCTTTAACCACATGAGGGGCTATGACAAATTCGATGACGGGATTTATCAAATTATAGTTATTGGCGGGATAGCCGGTATCAAGGGTTATTGTGGCCTCATATTCGCCGGCGTTGACGGGAGAGCGGTCATAGCTTGCCGTGCAAGCAATATTGTCTCCCGCGAACACTCCGCTAAAGGCAATCTTTATGTCATTCAAATCCGAAAGTCCCACGGTTATGGGCCTGTTCATAAAAGTAATGTCGCCGTGGGCGTAATCTACGGTTGACACCGTTATATCCTTTTTATTAATAAACCATACTTGCGACAGTCTTTCATATCCGCTTTCGCCTTCAGCAGGCAGACGGTAATTGGAATTGAGAACGCCGCTTATTGTGGCGGTATACCCCGTCAAAGTGGCGTTGGTTGCCGTTTGAGTTCCGGAATAGGACAGCGCAACGGTATCGCCGTCTATTATATTGCTTATTTGGGCGATAACGCTTCTGGGCTGAGCCGAATAAACCACATACATTACTCCGCCCTCATAAGTCCAATCCGACGCTTGACCGCTGCCCGTCCAACCCGTAACGGTTATGGGCCTTTTTTCGATTGTCCAGCTTGCCGAGGTCGCCGACACAATATAATTGCCGCCGTCGGCTCCGCCCACGCTTCCGCTTACCGAAATGGTATTGCCGCCGCTGGCGTTGCTGCTGTAAAAATCATAGCTTGTGTTTTCCACAATTCCTTGGATAGTGGCGTTGGGCAAGAAAGGATAGTCGGCGTAAACGCCCGAAGGAACGCTGATTGTAAGGGTAACCTCATCCAAAACGCCTTGTTTGTAAAGTATGCCGCTTACGGTAAGAACTTTACCTTTGTTTTGACCGTCATAAACGGCTTTATTATTTGTATCCAGCTCTCCGTAATTGGACCAGCT
>LFSG01000022.1:28179-40232 GCA_001512685.1 Clostridiales bacterium DTU072 | reverse complement strand
AAGTCATTCTTCGCTTACTTGTCTGTTCAGTTGTTAAGGTGCGTCATTCGCCCGCCCAATTTGAGCGAGCCCTTATATAATATAACATCCGCTTGATTCTGTCAACTGTTTTTCGGATTTATTCGCAATTTTTTTCCGCAAAAAATATTTGCATATTTTATTTCCATAAAAGGCTCAAATAAACATATATTATTGCTTTTTGCGCCCGCTTGTACTATAATAACAATACTTTGTTATCGCGTACCCGTAGCTCAGTCGGATAGAGCGTCAGACTCCGACTCTGGAGGCCGAAGGTTCGAATCCTTTCGGGTACGCCATTTTTTTGCCCATTTTTCTCAAAGCCGCTTTACATAAATATGCTTCCGTATAAAAAAGCGGCACGATTTTTTTAGGGCATGCGCTTTTTTTGTTATATATGTATTACGCTTTTATTATTATATATTATATAGTTTATTTTTATTAATCCATTATAATGATTGCCGCTGCCCCGTTGTCAATCTCTGAACTTGGGCATGCGCCTTTCTCTGCGCTTTTTGATTTTTACCGCCATAACCGTTATTGCCGCAACCGCGAAAGCCGCCGCCGCCGACGCTCCCGCTATTATAAGGTAAAGCCTGTTCTCTTCCCAGAAGGTTTTGTCCCTTACCAGCGCTATCCCCGCCACATTGCTTGAGGTGAAGGTAAGCGTTCCGTCGCTGTACTCGTAGTCCTTGATAATTTCCATGCTTCCGTCCGCGCGCAAAACTATCAGCGGCGCCCCTTTGGGGATATTGCCTTTTACGCTGTATTCGCATTCCCCTTGCGGCGCTTTGGAGTATTTAAGGTTTACATAGCCGTCCAAGGTATACTCCTTGACGCCCGCTCCCGTCAATACCTTTTCTATATGCTTGCGCATGGCTTCATAGCCGCTTGAGCCCGCTTCCACTCGGCTTAAGGCAACCTCGGAATCGGGGGAGAAAACGCCTTTTATGGTTATTTCCTCAGTTTGATAAACAAGGCGGTTGATGGTAAGTTTGCCCGAATGGTAGTAAAGGATATAATTGTCCGCGCTTCCGCCTTGCGGGGTTAAGGTATATACTCCCGCTTCCTTGGGGATATCTTTTACCGTGGGCTTGCTTTTCAGCGCGCTTTCGTCGTCCAATCCCTTAAAGCCGGTATAGGTCAAGCGGGGGGTATAGCTGTCGCCCTCGTTTATCTCGGCGTCTTCCAATTTGACGTCCAGTCTGCTTCGGGCGATTGTGATTGTCTTTACGCCGCTTCCTTGGGGAATATAATAATTTATGTTGTCCACGCTCGCCGTCGCCGTATAGCTGCCCGCGTTTATCAAGCGCTCGGCGCTGTAGGTTATTGTTACGCTTACTTGGTCGCCTTCCAGCGTGTTGTACGCCACCGCCTGCAAAGGCCCTTTCTCGCTTCCGTCATACACAAAGTCGCTGTTACCGATAAAGGCGATGGTAAGCGGTCTGGGGTTCACAAGTATGGTCAGCCTTAAGTTCACGGTATTGTGGTTGTTTTGGTTGTCGGGTACGAAAACGCAATCGTATAAGGTGGTAAGGCTGTTGTACACCGTGGGCGCTATGCTTGGCTGATTCCAAACAAATTCCCCGTTCACATTGGCCTTGCCCGTTATTATTGACTGCGCCAAAGTGTCGCCGTAAACTATGGCGGACGCTTGGGGCGGCTGTATGAATTGCGGGGTGGCTTTTTGTATGGTCAAGCTTCCCACCGAAGTGAACCTTACCGTATAGTTGCCGCCCGCCCATGCGTTGACGGCTCTGTATTTGTATACTCCCACGTCTTCGCCCGCGTCTCTGGTTATTTGCCCCGTTACTATGGACGCGCTGTCTCCCGGCCGCAAGTCCTCTTCGTTTACTTCAAAGCTTACGGCGGGGTCGGGAGAGCCGTATGACTTCACTCTTTGGGGTATGGACACCCGCAATTCCTTGGGGCGTATGGTCAAATAGTTGGGGATAAAGGTTATTTGGTAATTAGGGTTGTGCTGCTCCGTCAAATCCCCTTGCTCTATAAGGTATTCGCCCGCGTCTTCCCCCGCTCTTCTGCGCATTTCGCCCGTAAGAACGATATTTTCGTCTTCCAATACCTTGTATCCCAATATCGGGTCGGGCTGGCCGTAAACTTTGGAAGCCGCTTGCGCCAATACATTGATTTTCTTTTTTAGCACATACAGTTTGGCGCTTGCCGTTGAAACGTCGATAATATATCCGTCGCTTTCGCCGTTGTCCAATAAACGGATATCGTATCCGTTCAAGTTGACCGCCAAAACGCCGCCCGTGTCGGCGTCTATATAAATATCGGGCTCGATAAGTCCTTTTATGTCGTTTTTGCTTTGTTCGTTCCTTAAATATCCCTCGTATCTTATCTCTATAATCGGGGTGTCGCCGTATTCTATGGTTATGTCGTCCAATATCGCCCTTAACACGCCTTTGTTGACTCGGAAGCTGACCGTGGGCGAATACTGCGCCAAATAGTTTTGGCTTTCTTCCTTGACCGCCCTCAGCTTAACTTCCCCCGTTCCCTCGATATATAATTTATTGCCTTCAACTCTGGCTTGGCCGCTTATGGCATCAAACCGCAAAGCGCCCTCTCCGTCTCCGCCCGAAGCCGTCAAATCCATGCTTGTTACCGAATAGTCGATATCCTCGATATGGTCTATGACAAGCGGGGTGGGCTGGGCTATCTTGGCTATGGTGAAGCTTATGCTTTGCTCTCTTTCAAGCAAAAAGTTGGCGTTGTTGATTATCGCTTTGGCTATATACTCGCCCGCGTTCACGCATTGCTCTATTGGCTGGTTATCGTAATAGAAAATTATGTCGGCGGAGGCGAACGATTCTTCTTTTACGGTATACCACGCTCTTATTTTTTCGTTTTGGCTGGCGCCGTTGTAGCGCAAAGCACCGCCCTCTATTTCAAAATCAATATGGGAAATAACCTTGGGGGTAATCTCAAAATAGTAATGGTTGGGGTTTTCTCCCCGCTCGGGCAAAAACATTAAATTATAGTTGTCTATGTTGCCGCTTATGTTGTCGGTAAGACCTACGATATACCGCCCCACGTTCCAGCCTTCCGAAGGCAGGCCGTCCTCCCTTTCAAAACTGAATTCATTTATAAGCAATCCGTCGTTGGGCAGTTCGCCTTCTATGAAGTAGTTCATTATCTTTGGCGCTTCGCCGTCATAGGCTTTTGTCAAATATTCTTCGTATATCACTACCCACGCGTCTTTCTTTTTGATTTTGCCGGGGATGTCGGTTATGGGGTCGGGCGCCGCGTAATTGCCCGCCGCTATGCCTTCTATGACAAAATCGGTGAACGCCACCAGCTTGTCTTCCCCTATATTTCCGTCGGGCTGGCCCAAAAGGTTGAAAAACCTCCTTACCGCTTTCAGCGTTATTTCGTCACTGCCCACTATGCCGATAATGGCGGACTGGTCAAAGGTGATGTTGTCTTGGATATCTTTGTCGTATTGCTTTACGGCGTAATAATCGGATTCCAGCGCGTTTAAATCCAATTGCAGTTTAAGGGGTTTTATTGTGAACAATATATTCTTTATGCCCACTATGACGTCTCTGTACTGCAGTTTTATTACCAGTTTGTACCTTTCCGCCGCTTTGGCCTCTTCCACCTTGAAGTTTTGCGCGGCTATGTAGTATTCGGTAATGGCGGTAAAGCCCGCTATGTTCACTTGGTATACTTTGGCTTGCCCGTCGTAATCGAATTCGTCGTCTTCCAAAGTGGCTGTTTGGCCGTTCGGGTTGACTATTTCGGAGGGGTTGTCGCCGAAAGGCGCGAATTGCGCTTCAAACACCCATGAAGTCTTGCCCATTGTGGCATAGCAGAAAATGGTTTCGCCGTCGCCTTGATAGGTGTACGCCCCTTCGTCAAGCACCAGTCTGTAGCCGATGTCGGGCGATATGAGTATGGTTACCGTTTGCCCCTCGTAATAATTGCCGTGGCTGTGCTCCAAATGCGCCGTTCCGTATTGCAATTCGCCTATGGTAACCTTTTGGGTAAATCTGCCGTACCATACCAGCGTGTCGCCGTTATACGCTCTTTGGTTATACATGGGGTAGTATCTCGCCCCTTCCTTGCCTTCGCCGATATCTATAAGCTCTTCCCCGTAGTTCCTTAAATCAAAACCGAAATTCCCGTTCGGCAAAAAGTCAAAATAAAGTATGTCTCTTATGTCTGAGGCTTGGGTGTTGATGCCCGCTTCAATGTCGCCGTTTTTGTCGTTGTAAAGCAAAGAGCCTATGTTGTTGTGGTGGTATTCCGCGTCCAAATCCAGCAAAAACCAGCAATTGTATATGCCCGCTCCGCCGTCTTCCAATCTTCCCACTATGCCGCCGTAATAGTCGCTGTCCGCATAGATATCGCCTTCAAAAAGGCAATGGCTGATTTGGTTGGCTCTGAGCTGTCCGGCTATGCCGCCTATGGAGGTATGCCCCTCCACCGTCGCCCTTGACAGACAGCGGGTTATCTCGCCCAAGCTGTACCCTACCACGCTTCCCGCTTTCTCCATGGCTTGAATGTGTCCGGAGCCTATTATTATGTTCTTTATTACCGATTGCGCCCCCGTATACCCGAAAAGCCCTTGGCTGAGCGCGCTTTCGGGGCCGCCCAGCACAAGGTTGTGGATGGTGTGGCCGTCTCCGTCAAAAACTCCGTTGAAAATTCTGTTTTGCGTAATGTCGTTTATGTTGTAGCTGCCTATGGACAAAAATCCCGGCTGAACGGTTATGTCCGCCGTTACTAAGAAATAGCAGCCCGTGTAGTCGTGCCCCGCCGCCACTTGCTTGCTCAAGGTGTCCAAATGGTCGTAGGTGGATATCAAATACGGGTTGCTTTCGCTTCCCCAATCCATGGGGTTGTGGATATCTCTGCCGAAAAGGCGGAGCATGACGCTTTGTTTGGAGAAGTTCCTTATTATTTCGTCAATGCCGGTGTTTTTGCCCTCGCCCGCGCTCATTTGGCTGAGCTCTCTCAGCTGGGGCGCGTAGTCGGCGTCCATGCCTCGGTCTTCGTCCGAAACATAAATGCCCGGCGTGAATATCATGTTCTGCAAAGCCGTAGTGCCTACCATTTGAACGGTGGTAAGCCCCAGCACGTTTTCGCCGCCTTGGCTGCCTTGCCCCGCCGCGTTTAAGCCTTCCACCGTTTCAATGTTGTAATAGCAGTTGCTTATGCCCGTTGAGTTGTTAATTCCCACAAGGCCGCCCGCCACAAATCCCGCCGACACGCCTTTAAGCTGTCCTATGGAGTAGCTGTTCCTTATGGTGGCGGCAAGGTCGTTAAGCCCCGCTATGCCCCCTTTGTAGTTGCCCGTATATCCTCCGCTTACGGGCGCGCTCTCTATGTTGCCGCTGTTGTAGCAGTATTCTATCTGCACCGCGTTTTTGCCCGCTATGCCCCCGCCGTAATTTCCATTAACCAGAATATAGCCGCTGTTGAAGCATGTTTGTATAATGCCCTTTGCTTCTCCCGCTATGCCGCCCACATAGTTTTGCCCCGTTACCTCCGCTGTGTTGAAAGAACGGTTTATGTTGAACGCTTGCCCCGCAAGACCGCCCACATAATCGTCGCCCGTTATTTCAATGTTGTTCATGCAGTCCCAAATATAGCCTTCGCTTATGCCCGCTATCGCCCCCACATAATTGCCGCCTTGTATAAAGCCGTATATTTCCTCGCTGCTTACGATATGGGGGCGGATGTTGACTTCCCTTACATAGCCGCCTTCGCCTATGCGCGCGAACAAGCCTACATAGTCGTGTTGGGGGGCGTCTATGCAAAGGCTGTAAATGGAATAGTAATTGCCCCAAAAAGTTCCCGTGAACGGGTAGTCGTAGCCGGCTATGGGCTCAAAATCGCCGTAAAGGTATATGTCGCTTTTCATTTGGTAGTTTTTGCTTCCGTATTCGGCGTAATACTTCTTTATTAACCTTTGCATATTCCTTAATTGTATGTCGTCGGTTATCTCGTACGCATGCCCCTCGCCGTCGCCGTCGTTGAAGTAATAATATCTGGCGCTTTGCAAGGCTGTGTCAAGCTCTTGGAAATACGCTATTTGCGGAAAATAGCCGTACAGCGCTTGCTTGGGGGCGTTTATCATGGCCGAACTCAAAATACCCGAATCGGTAAGCTCCAAACTGTTTACGCCCTCGCCGTTAAGGGTTATTTCTTGGTCTTTTATGTAATCAGAATTGTAATAGCTGTTGGTTATGGAAGACGTGGCGTCCGTCGTCGCCAAAGCCGCCGCCGCTCCGCTGTGGCTTATGCTTCCCGTAAAATAGCAATCCTTAATCTCTCCGTCGTTTGTCAGTCTGCCCGCTATGCCCCCCGTCAAAGCGGCGCCTAAAATATTAGTTCTGGCGTAGCATTGCTCTATGGCGCCGCCGCTGCACAATCCCGCTATGCCCCCCACATAGTCCTTGCCTTTAAGGCTCCCTTGGCTGACATAAGAAAAGCATTGGTATATGTAGGCGCTCGATTCCCCGGCTATGCCCCCCGCGCGGTTTTGGGCCTCAAGCTTGCCCGCAAAGTAGCTTTGGCTTATTTGCGCCGTTTCCGCTCTGCCCGCTATGCCCCCCGCTCTGTCCAGTCCGTAGATTTCCGCCTTGCTGCCGCATCCTTGTATCAACGAATCCAGCGCCCTGCCTGTAAGTCCGCCTATATCGTTATTGCCGCTTATCGCGCTTGAGGATATTTCGCATTCTATTATTTGGTCCTGGTCGGAAAAGGCCGCCAATCCCGCCGTATGGCTTTGTCCGTTTATGGCGCTGTTTAATATTTTAATCTTTTCGTAGCGCGCGTTATGGCTTTGGGATACCAGCGCCGCAGTGTAGCCGCCGCCGTTGACGGTAAAGTTCTCCACGGTAAGCTCCCTTATGCTCCCGCCATCGTAAAAAGCTATAAGCGCTGTGTTGCCGTCTCCGTTCAAGCTCAAATTGCGCAAAGCCAAGTTGCCGCCTTCGATGTCGGCGTTAAACGGGCGCGCCTCTCCGCCTATTGGCTCAAAATTCCCTATCGAAGAAAAATCAATATTGTCAATCAGTTTGAAAGTTTTGTTTTGGTAGCCGGTTATTCCGTTGTTCACATTGTGGGAAATTATGGCAAACTGCTCGGCTTTTGAAATTAAATAGGGCTGGATTTGGCTTCCCCAGTCGGGCGAAGTTGAGTCGCCGCCGAACAGCTCGAATTTGGCGTATTCTTTTATGCCGCTTTGGCCGTCAAAGCTTTTAAGGTTAGGCAAATATCCGAAGTTTTCGGTGTTTTCAAAATATGTCCAATTGCCTTGCTCCAGCTCCATTGAGGGGGCAAGGTTTATCATTTCATGGTAATACAGGCCTATAACATTGTTTTCGATATCGTCCGCCGCCTCGCTTATGGGGCGATTTTCTCTGCCTATGGCCTTTATGTCCAAAAAGGGAGTGTTGGCGGCGCTTTTGTTGTAGTAAAGGTTGTATGAAAGGGCGTTTGAGCTTCTGCCCCCCAAAACCGCCCCCGCGTAGCTTAAGCCAAAAAAGGTCGCGCCTATGTTGTAGCCGTAGGCGGCGTGGCCGTTGTTGTAGCCTATTATGCCCCCGCAGTTGATGTCGGCTTCCACTCTCCCCGAATTGAAAATGTTCTTTATCGTTCCGTTGTTGTGGCCGGCTATGCCGCCCACGAAATTGCTTCCTTTTACGCTGCCCGCGTTGAAGCAGTCTGTTATTATGCCCCTGCTTTCGTCGCCTTCCATGGCGTTTCTGCCCGCTATGCCCCCCACATACAAGCCGCCGGGGGCGTCTATTTCGCCGTTAAAATAGCATTTTTCGATTGTCGCTCTGTTGAAGCCCGTTATGCCGCCTATGTAGGAGTTGTCTGTTTCGCCTTGCTTAATGACAAGGTTGGTTTTGCAATTGTATATTTTTTTGCCGTTAAAAAATCCCGCTATGCCGCCCACATAAACGCCTCCCCGCACTTCGCCCCCGCTTATGGTGATGTTAATAAGCGTGCCCGATTCGTCGTCGGGGTTTGCCGTTGTTCTCACATAGCCGAAAAGCCCCGTTTGGGTCTGTTGGGGCTGGTCAATGTATAAATTGCTTATGGTATAGCCGTTGCCGTCGTAAATGCCGCTGAAGCCTTTGACGTTCTGGCCTATGGGGGTGAAATAATGGGCGTCCAAATCTATGTCCGCCGTTTGCAGAAAATATTGGTTTATGTATTCCTGGCCTTGGTTGACGCTTACCGAAAGATAGGCAATATCTGCCGCTGAGGATATTATGTAAGGATTGTCCTTGGCGTTGGGTTTGGAAGGGTCAAGCAGTGTCAATTCATCGGCGGCGTAATCGTCCCAGCTGCCCGTCCTCGATTGGGCCTTGGCCGCAAAGTCTCCATTAGATAACAAACCGCAAAGCAAAACAGCCAAACATATGGCCAAAACGGCGATTGAGGCGATGATTCTTTTGCTTTCAGCCTTTGCCATTAAAGTCCTCCAAAAACAAAGCCGTAAAATGCATACTATCGTATGTTAAAGTATAGCATACTTGGGGCAAGCTTTTCAATAGATAATAATTAATATATAATATAATAAAAAGACAAAAATTATAAAGTATCCGCTTTTATGAAAGGAATTACCGAAAATCCCATGATGTAGCTTTCTTTGGGGGGGATTTTGTGTTTGGGGTTGAGGGGCTTATCGTAAAGCCCTATGCCGCTTGTTTCGGAGTCAAGATACACATACACGCCTTCCCCTTTCTCCGCGCTTAAACGGCGCAAATCCTCGATATGGCGGGCGCTGTTTATGGCTTCGCGAGAGTGCAGGTTAACTTTGAAGTTGAAAGGCCGCGCCAGCGCCATAAACAAAAGCCCTTCTCCCATGTCGTTTTTGATTATGGCGTACCTCGTGTCGCAGCGGTTGCCGCTTTCTTGTGGGCGGATGTAGTTTTCGCAAAATTCGTCCGCCAATATGTCGTATATGCCTACCAAACAGTGTTCCTTCATGTCGGGGTAATTCTCGCCCGGCCCCATGCCGTAATAGGTTATGTCGGTAAACGACGGGGGCATTTTTATTACCTTGCCGAAAGTCTGAAGCTGTCCGGGGTTCTTTCTTCTGGGGTGGAGAGATGAGTATATGTCCAGCCTGCCCGACGGGTATACCACAAACATGTCTTGGGATACAAAGCATTCCTTTCCGTCTATTATAAAGGCGTTGTTCAGCACTATCTCGCATCTGTTCCCGCCTTCCTTTTCTTCCCTTATTTTATAGGAAAGCTCTCTAAGCTCCACTTGCAATCGCCCGCTTTTTTTCTTTTTGCTTTGCGCCCTGTCCCGTTCGGTGTCCGCTCTCAAAATGTTGGTGTAGAAGCTCTTTTCGCCCGCCCTCGCGGGGTTTGTCCTTACGTATTCCGCTCCGTTGACTTGGTAGTCCAATATGCCGCCCGTGGTTTTGTCCATCCTTAAAAAGCCGTTCTCAAAATTTATTATGAGCATTTCTTTAAGGTCCTTTAAGGCTATTTTCTGCCCTTCGGGCGCGTCCGCGGCGGGCAGTTCCTGATTGAGCGCAATCTGCTCTTTGGCTAAAATTTCGCCGCTTGCCTTGTCGGCGTAGAAAATGTTTAAGAACATGTCCTTGTTTTCGGCGTTTTCCAAAAATATGTCGTATTTGCGCTTTTGCCTTGGCGGAATGGTGGCGTTTATTTCTGTTCTGCTTATGGTTTGGCCTTTGTCCTGCATGCTTAAGATGATTTTTATGTCCGACGTGTCCTTAAAATAGCGGGTGTTGAAAAACTCTATGGTTTTGTCGTCTATCAGCGCCGCCCTTACGGGGCGCAAAATGTGCTTGATGTTCAGCGCCGCTGTCCTCGGCTTGCGGTCGGGGGAAAACAGTCCGCCCAAGCAAAGCGAGGAATCGTGTATGAATTCGTTGAAGTCGCCGGCGTAAGAAAAGCGGTAGGGGCTGTCGCTTCTGTAAAGGGCAAAATCGGCAAACCAGCTTACGCAGCCGCCCATAAAGCGCTCGCTTGACTCGAATATTTGGTAATATTCTTTAAGGCCGCCTCCGCATACGCCTTTTATGGAAGCCAGCTCGGTAATGAATATGGGCTTGCCGTAAGGTATGGGCTTGCCCTTGTTCCCCTTATGCGTCAAGGCGGCAAGCTCTTTAAGGCTCATTGAGCGCAAAGCGTAGATGTCGAAAGCCGTTTGTTTGGTTTGCGCCGCCCCCTCGTAATATACGGGCGCATTCGCGCGCTTTTTGAGGTAGTCATAGCAAGACTGCTGGTTGGCTATGCCCCCGCTTCTCGAGCCCAGTCCGTACATAATCGTGGACGCGCAGTTCTTCGCCAAATGGTACGCCGCTTCCGTTCGGGATAAAAACCTGTCCTGCCATTTGCTCTTTTTGCTTATCAAATTGGGGCGGTTGAAAGGCGAATACGCCGTTCCCGAAGTGTCTATGCCCGCTTCGGCGATTACATACAGGCCTTTCAGCGCGCACAGCTGATAAAAAAGCGGGTGGGCGGGGCGGGTTATCCTTACCGCGTTGAAGTTGTGCTGCTTGATTAATTCAATGTCTTCAAGCATTTTTTCCTTTTTTAAGTACCAGCCTTCCATGGGCGACCATTCTTGATAGTTTATGCCGTTGATTTTTACGGGCTTGCCGTTGAGGTAAAACGCTCCGTCGCCTTTTATCTCCACTCTCTTAAAGCCAACGTCCGCTACCGCGCATTCGGTAACCGCGTTGTCCTTTACCAATGATATATACAGCTTGTAGAGGTTGGGGCATTCGCTGCTGTATTCCTCGAATTTGTCTTGGAAGCTGAAAAGCGTTTCTTCGGCGCTCAGCTCGGTAAGGCTGATGTACTTTACGCCGCCTTTTTTGTCTTCTAAACTTACCCTGAGCTTATGCCCTTGGTGGCTGCGCACCTTTACGGCTATGTTGACTTGGTAGCTGCCCTTGTCGTTAATGGGCGCGCTGTTTATCTCAAAGTCAAAGATGTGGCTTTTGTTGTTGCAAAAAAGCATTACGTCCCTGTATATGCCGTTTAAGCGGTATGTGTCGTGGCATTCAAGGTAGGATGAGCTGCTCCATTTTCTTACGATGACTATAATTTCGTTCATGCCCGCCGCCAAATACGGGGTAACATCGAATTCCGCCCTTGAGTAGGAGTCTTCGGCGTAGCCCGCGAATTTGCCGTTGACATATAAATCAAAGCATGAAGACACTCCCAAAAAGCTCAAAATAAACGCCTTGTCCGTCATGTCGTACAATTCCACCGTTTTGCGGTAAACGGCGGCGGAGTTGTGGATATCGAAAGCTTTTATGAGTTTTTTGCTTTTGCCGTCTCGGTAAAGCCCCACCGAATCTTTGGAGGGTATGGCGGGGGGAACGCAGTTGAACATATATCTGTCGCTTAAATAATAAGGCGCTTCATAGCCTTTTATTTGCCAGCATGACGGAACGTCGATTTTTTCAAAGTCTATTCTGTTCAGCCTTGACGGGATATGGCCCTTGGGGAAAAAGATGAAATCCCATTTGCCGTTAAGGGATATCACTCGGCGGCTTGCCCTCTCGGCGTTGAGCATATCGGCTTTTTCCGCCGATTTTCTGTTGGAAAAGGGTATGAAATACGCTCTTTTGTCCAGTAAATTTATGCCTTTTACCTTGAAGTTTTTGTAATTGTCCGCGCCAGTATATGTCATAATCGCTCCCGTCATAATTAATATTGATTAATATCAATTATTCTAACATAAATATCCGCTTTTTACAATAATTTTCCAAAATCAAACGCTTTTTTTGGTTTGTCTTTTTTTGGCGTTTTTCTTTTCTCGGATTGCTTCTTTCGCTTGACTTGGTTTGCCGTCCTATTTATAATGATATTAAGCAGAGTAGGCAAGATGCGTAAAGTGTTGCAAAATGGGATGTTGTTTGCAAACGAAAGATTTGAAATAAAATCTGCGATTCCTTGCCGCGTCCGTTGCGAAAGTTAGCTTTTTTAGCAAAACTTTTTATATGGACCTCTCTTAATTTACGGGAGGTTTTTGTTATGACAACAAAAAAAATC
>LFSG01000022.1:19257-28024 GCA_001512685.1 Clostridiales bacterium DTU072 | reverse complement strand
GTATATACCGCTTATCGGCATAGCTTCGGGGCTGCTCGGCTTTATTCCGGGGATGGTGTTCAAATACCTTAAGCTCAACGATTACCTTAAGCTGATTGTCAGCATGCTCCTTTGCCTTATAATCTGCACGGCGGGAATCAACACATACGCTTTGTTTTTGAATTTCAGCAAGGGAAAGAGCTTTTGGGCCTATCTGGGCGTAAGGCTGCCTTTCCAAAGCGCGGTGGCCGTCATGAACTTGGCGGTTTTGGCGGCGGCTTGGAAACCGTTGAAGTTTTTGAATAAAAAGTATTATTTTAAATAATTACGAATTTGTTCGCCGTTCTCAGTTTCAAGAAGGCTTTTATGTCCACAAGCTCGGTCAAGGCGCACAATACCGCGTACATGGCCGCCCCTGCGGGCAGCGCCAAAAGCAAGGCGAAATGCCCCAAGAATTTTGACATAATCCCGTATACGCTGTAGGCGAAATACGCGCAAGGCAGGCACAATAGCCCTACCAGTATCAGCGTTCTGGCGAAATACTGCCTAAAGCCGGTATGCTTTTTCAGCGCCGCCAAGTTAAGCGCCGACGACAGAATTTGGGATAAGGCGGTGGCCATTGCCACCGAATAAAGCCCCATGTATTTTGGCAAAAAGTATATCCCCAAAACCATTGCGGACATGGATATCATGAAGTTTATGAACGCTCTCAGCTCCTTTCCTATGGAGTTCAGCGCCGATTGGGTAAGGTGGGACACGCACATGGGCAGCATGGTGAAGGCGGCGTAGGAAAGGTATTTTCCCGATATCTCGTCCTTGAACAAAAATGTGGTGAGCTGTTTGCCCAAAGCGAAAAAACAGCACAAAAACGCCCCGCTTATTATCAAAGAAAAGTTTATTCCGCCGTTAAGGTTGCGGTTTAGGCTTTTGTAGTCGCTTTTTACTCTGTTTTCGCTCATTTCCGGTATCAGCACTATGGCAAGGGAGGAAATAATGGCGTTGGGCGCCAGCAAAAGCGGGTTGGCCATGCCCGCTATTCTGCCGAACCCCGCTGTGGCTTGGGATACCGAAAATCCCGCCGCCATTAATCTGGCCGGCAAAACCACCGCTATCAGCGCCGATATCAAATTGCCGAAAAGGCGCATTACGGTTATGGGAATGGAGGGAAGCAGAATTTCCTTAATTTTGCTCGGCTTGTCCAATTTTCCGCCTTTGGCGAAAAACATTATGAGCAGCAGCGCCGCCACAAGAACATCGGATACCGTAAACGCCAGCGCTATGCCGTAAGCTCCCGACAAGCCGCTTATCACGCCGCTTACAAACAGCGCGCTGAATAAAATTCTGAACACTTCTTCCACCGTTTCGGTTATGCTGAAAGAGGTAAATTGCTTTCTGCCCCAAAACCATCCCCTTATTATGTTGTAAATGGTGGTGGATATTATGGCGGGCAGCATTACCGCAATCATGGGCGCCGTTCTTTTGTCGCTCAAAAGTTTGGGCAAAAGCGGCTTGGCTATGGACAATACCCCGAATACGGTCAGCGAAACGCATATTCCCAAAAGCAGCGCCGAAGTCAGCAAAGCGCTTTCGCCTTCTTTTTTCAGCGCCCTTGTTTCCGCCGTCTTGCGGCTCAATACAAGGGGTATGCCCGAAGAGGAAAAACAAGCGAACATGTAGAACATGGATATGCATATCTGGTATTGCCCCACTACCTCCGCGCCCAGCGCCCTTGAAAGGTATATTTTGAAAATAAAGGACAGCCCCCTGGTGAATACCGAAAATACCGTAACGGTGGCCACCGCCTTGACCACATTTTTGCTTTTTGCCATACTTCAATATATTCAATTGATAAACCGCCTATTCAAGGTAATAATGGCAACGCTTTAGGGGGGCGCTTTGGCTTTTTTGGGCTGTTTAAGCGCTTTTGGCTTTTTGGGGGGCATGGCGTTTGCTTTTTGGGGTCAAAAAAACCGCCCGCTTTTTGGGCGGGCGGCTGTTGATTAAGCGTTATCTTTTCTTCTTTTTCTTTTTCTTCTTGGGAAGCACCCTTTGCACATATTTGGGTTTTTCCTCTTCTTTTTTGTCAACGAATTCGTCTTCGTTGATTATGTCTTCTTTTTCGCTGGGCTTTTGCGACGCGGCTTCAATTACCTTTTCGGTCTTGACCACGTTCTCGCCCTTTACTTTCTTGGGATGTTTCTTTTTGTATCTTCTGATAATCATTATTACCACAACCACGATTATCACCGCTCCGATTATGGTGGTGGATACCAAAAGCCATATGTCGCCTCTGTCGAATATGCCTTCTTTCTTGTCGGGCTCTTTGTCATCGTCCTTGTCGCCGGGGTCGGGGTTGTCTTCGTCATAGATATAGTATTGGGCGGGGGAAAGCTCCTTTTGCTCTTCGTCAAGCTCGTCAAAGGCAAGTTTTGCCTGCTCGAATACGGCTTTTTCCACTTTCTCCAGCTTGACGTCGTCGATTACCAGCATGCCCTTTATCTTTTCGTCGTCGCCGTCTCCGCCTAGGCCGAATTCCCATTTGATGTTCTTTGAGGTGTCGTCTTTATTGTAAATATAGAATTCATATTCCGTATATTGGTCAATGGCGGCGCCCGAAGTGTTTATTTTCACCACCGTGTATTCGTCGCTGTTGCCTTCGTACATATAGCGGAACTCGGCGTAGTCGCCTTGCGCCAGCAATGTCTTTGCCTTAAAGCTCAGTTTGTAGTACGCTCCCGATTCGATTGTCCTTGAGTCGCTCAAGGTGAACTTTTGGCCGTTCTCGATAAGGTTGGACATAACCAGCGAATTGTAGCCGCTTATTTTGATGAACGCGCTCAAATCAAAGCCGTCGGGCATAAACGCCGAAAACGGGTCGCTGTTTTTGTCGTTGGTCAAAAGCGGGTGGTCGTTGGATTTTATGTCTTGATAAGAATATACGCCGTACAGCCTTTCAAAGTCGGTGGTGGAGCCGTCCGTCGCCCTTGACCATTTGTAAGCGCCCGGCTGGTGCCCTCTGTAAAAGCCTTCGTTGTATTCGCCGTCGGTGTCAAACTCTTCGGTAACGGTGTTTTCGGTGTAGGAGTCGAAAGAGTCGGTGGCGTAGCTCAATACCTTATAGGCGAACATGTTGGCGTATACCATTTCGTAGACGTGGAAAACTTCGTTGCCGATATAGTATTCGCCGTCCTTGCCGTCTTCGGCCTTTCGGGCGCATTTTTCTTCAAACTCTTCTTTGTCGAGGGTGGTTACCTTTACGTTGTCGAAAAATACCGTGCCCTTGGACAATACCGAATTGTCGTATACCTTTGTTTTTTCGTCTTCGCTGCCCGCTCTTCCTTGTCCGTATGGGTTGCCCATGGACAGCATGAGCTGAACGCTGCTGCTTACCGCGTCGGTGGCTATATAGAAGCGGTACTGCACCCATTTGCCTTGGGTGTCTTGATTTACATATCCCACATACTCGTCCCTTGTTTCCAAAACATCGCTTATGTCCTTAAAGCTGATGCTGGCTTTGGCGCCCTCAATGGTCTTTACCCATACGCTTATTTCGTAATAGGAATTGGCGTTAAGGGATTTGCTGGCCGCTGTAACGCCCGCCTTTATGCCGTAGTTTGAGGTTATCATAAGCAGGGTTTGGAAGGGGCTTATATAGGTGGAGTCCTTAAACATTTCGTCGGCGTATATGCCTTTTTCTTCCCCGTCTTCCTTGCCGTAGGTTTTGTAGTTTATGGTGCCTATCTTGTACTCCCGCTTGGGCACCTCGGTGTATTCCTCAAAATAGTCGTCCAATTCGTTGTTGTCGGGGTCGCCGCCGTATCTGAAAGAGTCGGACATGTTGCCTACGCCGTTTTGGGATACCGCCCTTACCGTAAAGTTGCCCGCCGCTTTCGCGGGTATGTTGAAGCGGTAAATATATTCTTTGCTGTCGCCCTCGCCCTTTTCCTCGTGGTATTGGTCGCTGGCCACGTATCCGATATAAAGGGTGTCCACGTCCTCTTCTTCGCCTTCCTCTTCTTCAGAGGGCTTTTTGGTGTTGTTGATGTACACTTCGTATCCCTCCGGCATTTCGCCGTCCGCGTCCACCACATGCTTCCATTCCAAATATTTCTCGCCCGCCGGTATGGTGATTGTGGGCTTGTTGTAGCTGTTGGTGGTTACCGACGACGAAGACGGGATTGTCCAGCTGCTCGTGGGAGCCACTCCCACCAGCTCGCCCTTGTCGTTTATGGCGTCTTTTTCTATGTCGGCAAGGTTGATTGAACCGAAATTGCCGTTGGTTACGCTGTCGCTGCCCGTGGACGAAGTGTTGCTGAAAGCGTAGCTCTTGGTCTGGTCGCCCGATTTGCTGGTGGCGTTGTATTCGTCGTAATCGATTTCTTTAATGGTAATTGCCGACACATACAAAGTACCCTTTATATACTTGGCGGTGTCAAACCTCGTGCCCTCGCCCAAAGTGAACTTTAAGCCTACCACATTGTTTTTCAGCGTGTCGCCCCTTATATAAAATACCATTTCTTGGGCGTTTTCGTTGTTGAAGTCGGTGAATGAGGACAAGCTGGACATGTCGTTGGCGCTGTCTTTTTCCTTGCCCATGAGCTCAAGTTTGGCGCCCAGCCCCTTGTTTATGCCTTCCGTCCATGCCCAGAAAGACAGTCTGTAGCACTTGTTGGCAAGTATCTCTTTTTGGCCCCTGTAGTTGATTATGCCCGCCGTGTAGTCGGTGTTGCGCATTTTCAGAAGGTTGTAGTATTTGGTTTGTCCGTCTATTTTTATGGGGTAGGTCTGGTCGGCCACTATCTCGTATTCTATAAACGCCTTGTCAGCTTCCGAAGCGCCTTTGGCAAGCTCTTTTTCCCAAAGGTCGTCTTCGGTAAGGCTTTGGTCGCCGCTGTATTTGATTTCGCCCAGCTGTTCAAAAAGGCCGCCCATGTCCACATTGTTTTCTTCAATGTCCTTTTGCGAAAACGGGCTGAGCTCTTGGTAGTCCACTCCCGCTTTGGGGGTTGGGCTTGCTTCTATGCTTATGTTGTCAAAGAATACGCCCCCTATCATAAGCGTGGTGTAGTCTACGTTTGTGCCTTCGCCGAACCAGAATTCAAGGTTTACCTTGCGGTCGGAAAGCTGGTTGCCGTTGATGTGGAATTCCAAAAGCTCCCATTTGCCCACTTCGGTGGTCTTGACGGGCTCAAGGTCGCCCGCTCCCGTTATCTTGAATTGGGCGTACGGCCTGGGCTCTTCTTCTTCTTCGGTGATTATGCTATTCGCCGCCAGCCATTGGTTATATTTTTGCATGTAGTTGTCGTATTTTTCTTGGTACTCGGCGTAGTCTTCGTCATACTCTTCCCATTTGTCAAAAAGCTCTTTTTGTTCTTCGTAATCTTCTTTGAGGTCGTCGTAAGCCGTTTTAAGCTCGTTAAGCGCTATGTCCTCGCCCTCTATGGCCGCCTTTCTGTCTTCGCTCAGCTCGGCTATCTTGCCTTTTTGTTCCGCGGTAAGGTTGTCTTCGGTTATTTGCCCCAAATGCAGGCGCTTGTAGTTATATTCGGCCTCGGCTATAAGCATGGCTTCCTTTGCCGCGTCCACTGATTCCTGCGTGGGCCTGTCGTCTTCGTTGCCCGGCTCTTTGGGCTGGGCGCCCACTTCGCTGGTGGGCGGCGTGGGGAAGTCTATTGTCCACACATACGCCCATACCTTTATGGTGTAGAAGGTGTTTTTCTTTATCAAAAGCTGTTTGGTACTCACAAAGCCCGCCCCCGACAAATCGTCGTGGTAAATCATAAGCGCCTTGTATTCGTTAAGCGTTTCTTCCCTTTGCCCGATAAGTCTGAATACGCCTTCGTCGCTCATGAAGTCGCTTCTTTTGGGGGCGTGGAAAGTGGATTTGCTGTGGTCGGTTTTGTAAGTGTTAATATATTTGGCTTCGCCCTCCTTGGTGGAGTCATATCTGTAAAGCTTGGATAAATCCACTATGCCCACAAAGGGCCTGTCCACCGACGGCTTGTTGGCGGTAAGCCCCGTCTTGCCTTCGGTAAGGGTGTAGTTTACGGCGTTGTTCGATGAGTTGGTGCCGCTTCTGAAAGAGTAGAAATAATCGGGGGAAGACGTTACCGAAAGCTCGTTTTGCTGTACAAATTCCATATCGGGGAAAATCATGGTGGCTTTCTTGACTTTGTCGCTTTCTTGTACGGCTTGGTATGCCGATTTTTCTATTTCAACGCAAATGATGTTGTCAAAAAGCGCCGTGCCTTTGGTCAAGTGGACGTTGGTTTCGCTCTTGATTTTTTCCGGGCCGTGCCCCAGCCACAGCCTTATTTTAAGCTCTCTGGTGGAGTCGTAGTCGCTGCCTTCTATATACACTTCGTATTTTTGCCATTCCCCGTTTGTGTTTATGCGGGGGAATTCCTTGTATATGCCCCCGTCTATGATTACCCACGCGCCTTTGTCCGCCCTTTCGGCTTGGGGCACGTCGGTGAAGTCTATGTCGGTAAGCACGCTGAATTGCAGTCTGTAGTACTTATTGGCTTCCAGCTTGAAGTTTGAGGTGTTTTTGTAGAATATTGAACCCGCCGTTTTTGTGGACGCCAAAATCAAGGCGTTGGTGTCCTGAAGTTTTTCGGGGTCGTCTTTTTCTTTGGGGGTTTGGGGGTCTATGCCCGGATACGCCAAAGTTTCGTTGGGATTGAAGGTCTTGCGCTCGGCTTCAAAGCGCTCTTTCTTGGATAAATCCAAAGCGCCGCATATTACGCCGTCCGAAGCCTTGGACAATGAACCTGTGCCCACTTCCCAGTTGGTTACATTCTCTTTGATGTATCTCTTGCTGCCCGTGACGTTGGCGACGCTGTAAAAAGTGCCGTTGGTGATTATCTGCGTCCTGGTAAGCTCCTCCGCCTCTTCGGGCAGTTCCTCGTCCTCAAGGTTGGGCTTGTCGCACGCTATCACGGTCATGCACACAACCATTATCATTATTAAAATCAATATCGCTTTAATCGTTTTTTTCATCGTACCACCTGTCGCTGATTTGACGCATATATTTTTATTAAAATAATAAGTCCTAATAATAATAGCATACGCAAAACAGAAATTCAACAATCTTTACTAAAGTATTTCTTATTAAGACATTTGTTTTTACCTTTGTTCCCATTGTAAAATATTGCAAAGGGGCGCTGCTCGTTTTTTAATTAAGTATGTTAAAATCCGCTTATTTAAATACGCTTTGGCGCTTAAAACTATCTTAAATTTGCTTGCTTATATTGCGCTTTTGACGATTAATTATGTCAAAATACGCTTGCTTAAATTTTTTGTAAAATATTCGCTTTATTTTTTCTTTTTCTTGTTTTTGGGCGTTTTGCCCGCTGTGGGGCTTTGTTTTTGGGTTTTTTTGGTTTGGGTTTGCTCTTTGTTTTGGTCGTGGCTCTGGTCTTGGGTTTGGGTTTGGTTTTGGTCTTGGCTTTGGTTGCCGATGCTTTTTCCTTTTTTAATTTTATTAAATATTTTATCTCGGTAAATAAATATGAGCGCTCCGCCCGCTACGGGAATTATAAGAAGAAAATAAAGCCATTTCAAATTTTCCGCGCCGCCCTCGTCTATGACAAGGTTTATTTGGGTATGCGAATAGGGCAAGTAAATCACTATCCAGTCCTTGCCCTTGTCCAGCCGCAGTTTATTGTAGCTTTCCCCGTTTACCGCCAAAGCCGCGGCGTCTTTGTACCGCCCCGTCTTTATTTTTATCTCTATGGGCTGTTCAAAATTCATTTCGCTTATGTCCTTGACGTCGCTCAGCGTTTGGATGTTGAAAATTATTGCCTTGTCGGGGTTTTTTATGCCCAGCTGTTTGGTTATCTCCTTGTCCAATTCCTTTGCCCGTCTTTGGGCAAGCGAAACAAGCAAGGTGGCTTTTTCCCCGTAAACGGTGTGCGGAAAGCTTTCTTCGTTAAAGTTCTCCACCGTTACGGTTTCAAAATAAAAGTTGTTGATTAAGTCCGCTTTGAATTCCTTAACCGCTGTCTTGCATTTCATAAGCGCCTGCTCGGCTTCCTTGTAGGCGTCTTGCTTTTGCTGGTCGGTGGCTTCGGCGTTTGTTTCCAGCAGCTGCCATGAGTAGTATTTCTGCTTAAGCTCGTCTATAAGCTGTTTTTTGTATTGGTTTTGGTTTTTTAGTATATTTTCGGCTTCTTTTATGGTGATGTCCTGCCCTATGTCGTAATCAATCTGCGCCACCTTGCCGAAAGATTTGTTGCCCACGCCGTCAATGGCTTCCACATAGTACGCCCCTTTCTTGACAAGCACGCTGCCGTAATGCACATAGGTTTTTATGTTGTCCGTATAGCTTATGGTTTCTTCTTCCCCGTCCAAAACCTTGTATACCCTTACCGATTTGAAGCCCGAATTGGCGCTTCTGTCGTTGGATGTGTTGGGGAATACCCTGAATTCAAAATAATAGCCGTTGTCTTGAAAAACAGGGCCGTCTGTCAATTCTATATGCGGGGGGGAATTGTCTATGTTCGTGCAATACAAAAAATCGCCTTCTTCTTCTATTATCTCTTCGCCGTTGTTCCATCTTACATAGAATATATAGGCTGACCATTCATGGGCGGTTACTTCAAAGGTTATTTTTCGCTTGCCGTATTCGTCGTAATCTTCGGCTTTGTCCATCTCCGTTATTCTTACCCTTTCCAGTTCGTTGTCGTCCTTGTCCTTGACCAAAGGCTGGATTATGTTGCCTTCTTCGTCTCGGTCAATCTTTTCGGTGTTTATGGACACTTGGTATGCCGAATAAAGGATTTCC
>LFSG01000022.1:0-19199 GCA_001512685.1 Clostridiales bacterium DTU072 | reverse complement strand
TGAATTTATGGCGTAGTCCCCCGACGCCGCCTTTGCCTTTTGGGCGCTTGGAGAAACGATAGAGAAAATTGATAAAAGTATAAGGATTATTATTAATAATAATCCGTATCGGGTTCTTACAGATTTCATTTTTTGCTTCACAATATTATTCTTTTGCATTTATTTGGCGTTTATCAATAATAGCCTTTCTTTATCCTTTTGACGGCGGCCCTGGCGGCGTCGCTGCGGGCGGTCTTTGACCTGCGGCGCAAGGGGTTGAGCCACAACAGGAATATCACTCCCAGCACGAACACCACGGCTACCGCTATGACGCCTATTGTCCAGTAGGAGAAGTCGTTGGAGGTGAATACCACTTCGCCCGACGTGGATGTGTAGAAGGTGTAATAGTTGCCTTCCCGCTGAATTATGACGTCGGACAGCGCCCCCAATCCTTTTACTTCAAGGTTCTTGACATTCAAAAATTCGTCGGGGATTTTGATGTATACCTTTACCGGCTCGTTCAATGTGTACGCCATGCCGTGCTCTTTTATGATGAAGGACTGCACCATTGCCCTTGAGCCCATTATATTGGTGAATATGTTTTCTTTGTTGTACGGCGAATCCACTTCCTTGAACTCCACCGACACTCCGGGGCGGAAGCCTGTGGCGCTTTTTATGAAAGACTGCGTTTTGGAATCGGTTACCACCATTTCAAACACTTGGATTTTGCCGTTGTAAACGGGTTTGCGCAAATAGTAGTTGGAGGCGTGGAAGCCGCTCAGGGAATAGCTTGTTATCTCCACATCGTGTATGCCCACGTCGATTTTGCCTTCCGCTATCCTTGCCTTTAAATTCAAAAATACCTCGTCGCCCGGCAAAACGCCTTTCAGCCTGCCCGTAATTTTCAGCGTGTCCACGCCGTCGTATACCTTGTCTTCCACCTCTATGCCCTCCACATACACTTCGGCGGGGTTTATTCTGAATACCGCCGACACATGCTTGGGCACAAAGTTGGGGTCGTTGAAATAAACGGTTATGTTGTATACGCCCACATCGGAAGGCAATACCTTGCCGTATCCCTTGTAGTCTATCCAATATGATACTCCCGACGGCTTTGTGGTTATGATGGGCGGCACTATCTTTCTGTTGTAGATTTGCTGTTCCAATGTCTTTTGGTCAAAGTAAACCGCTTCTATTTCGCCTAAGCCTATATCGTAGAAAATGCTGGCTTCGCCGTAGTAGTTGTTGTGGTCCACCACCGCCGTTACTCTATAATCGCCTATGTCCTTGGGGGCGTCGTGCCCGATGTACTCTACGGGAATGTCGTCGCTCTTGGGAACGGTGTAGTAGCTTATGGATATGTTGCCGCCCCCCAAAGACTCGTTTGCCCCAACCAAATGGGCGGGGTTTACCGTCGCTTTGGCGCTCAGCAGTTTGCCGTATGTGGTGAAGTATTTGTCTATCCTTTGTCCGTTTTGGTCGACGAAGTAAACTTCCACCTGCTTTTTGTACACCGTAATGTTGAATTCAATGTAATTGTCTTCGTGGTCGTAATTCTGCTGGGTAATCCACGCTCTGTACTTGTATACCCCGCAATCCACTATCTGCCCCAGTATGTCGATGTTGTGGCTTACCGAAAGGTTTTCGGGGCTGGTTATGAAAGTGGGCAGGTTAATGGGCGCGCCGTATTCAAATTCGCAATTTTCCGCTCTCACGGTGGCGCGCGCGGGGAGTACCTCTATCTCCACCTTTGTGCGGAAGGTGTTGAAGTTTATGTTGTCGGCGGGCTCGAACACTATGTCCACAAGGTATGCGCCCGTGTTGCCCAGCACCAATCCGCTGTTTACATATCTGAAGCTTCCGTTTACATAACCTTCCCTGCCCTCGTATCTCACCAGTCCGTAGCCGCCTTGTTCGCTGACATTCAAGCTGGAGTACGCAAGGCTTTGGCCGTAGGTTATGGGCGTGGGCTTGGGCAAGGTGTATTCGCTTACCGAAGCCTTGTGGATAATGAAGATGGCCGCGTCCGTCTTGTCAAGCACGGGGTTGCCCTCTATGTCCACTCCCAATTGGTGGTTGCCGTCAAGTATCCTTATCATTATCTGATAGCTTCCAGCGTTTATGGGGGTAACCGCGTTTCCGCTCTGCAAAAACAGTATTTCCCATTGCGCGCTTGACGCGCTCACATATTTTATTTCCCCGCTCTTGTCCTTCCCGTCGTAAACCGCCGTAAGCTTGGTGAATAAAATCTCCGCCTTTGCCCTTAATACGGTTATTTCCGCGTCTTCTATCCTTAAGGTCTCAAAATTCTTGTTGTAGGGCGTGAAAATTATGGTCGCCCTTGTCTTGCCAGCGTTGGGCTTGTGGCTTGGGTCAAGGAAAGAGTATTTGCCCAAAACCTCCACATCTTCGCCGTAGGTTACCCTGCCCCCCGTAATTACGGCGTCGCTCAAGCTTTGTCCGTAGGTTATGTCAGATACTATGGGGCTTTCCCTTAAGGTAAGCGGAGCGGGCAAAATTCTGAAGCTCACTTCCACATATCTGTAAGAGCCTGACCTTATTGTGTAGTTGTCGTGTATAATCTCCACTCTGGCTATATATTCGCCCGCTTCGGTGGGCACCTTGGGCGAACGACTGTAGGAAGCGCCGTAATAGGTTACCGTGGGCGTTAAGCCCTTTTCCACGCTGATTATGTTGAGCGGGCGCACATTGCCGTATGTCTGCACCATGCCTTCCACCGTAACGGCTACCGCTTTCTTCTCTATGGTGAAAGTCAATATTCTTTGTCCGCTGAAGTAAGGGTTGTTTACCACCGTAACCCTGGCGTCGTATACTCCCGCTTGCGTGGGCATGGTTTGGTTGTATCCCAGCGGGCTTTCGCTTACCAGCTTATATTCTATTATGAAGCTGTCTTGGGATATGTCGCCAAAGTCCGCGCTCAGCACAACCTGCGGGGGAGCTATGGCTTCTTCGTATTCTCCCGAATAATGCGAAAGCTCGATATACGCCGATATGTCGGCTTTGGTTATCTCAAAAAGCGTTATCTTGCTTCCGTAGTACATGTCGTCGTTTATTTCTATCAGCACCGTATATACGCCCACGCTTACCGCCTCGCTGATGTTACCGTTGGCGTCAAAGCAGGCAATTGTATAGTTTTCGTCATAAAGCGGGTGCTGGGTGAAGGAAGCCGACAATTCCAAATCCCTTACAGATATGGGCATGTTGTCGTAGCTCTTTTGGGTTTTGCCCACATGTATGTTGATTTCGTCCACCAATTGATAGCAATATATGTCGGCTTCGCCCTCAAAGCTCTCGTAATTGGGGGAGTCGAATCTGTACCTTCCCCGCAATACGGGGGTGGAGGCGCTTAACAGTCCCAAATCCCTTAATTTGACCATTGTCAATATGGTATTCAAATCTTCAAAGCCTTCCACGCTCAGCAATGTAAATGTTCCGTCCACCGCCGCCGCGGGGTTGTAGCGGTTGACCATTTGGGCGCTGAATTCCGTAAAGCTCAAAGCCTTTCCGAAGTACGCCCTTGCCGTCAAGCTCTGCACATCGGCTATGGCCTTGGATATGGTTACTTCCACTTCCCCTTCCACTATGTTGTACAGCTTGTCGTTGACGGGGTAGAAACGGTACTTGGCTTTTTGCCCCACTTTAAGCACCGCGCTTTCGTCGGCGAACCGCAATACGCCTTCCGTCGCCCCGTCGGGCACGCTTGTGAAGTATATGTGGAAAGCGCTTAAATCCTGTCCGTAATATACCGCCGTTTGGTCGTTGGCTTCCGCCGCCACTTCGCCTATGACGGGGTCAAGCCCTTTGACATTTACGGTGGCGATAAACACCACATTGGAGAAATTGTTGGCTGCGAACGGCTTGAAGGACATCTCCACTTCCCTTACGTTGGCTTCGTTCATTATCCTTGAGGGGTTGACAAAAGAGAATGTGCCGGGGATAACGGTGGCTGTGCCTTCCACAAGCTCTCCGTTCACATATTCCCCCGTTCCCCTTATATAGGCGTATCCGCCTTGTATTTGCGAATAGCTGAGGGGGCTTCCCAAATTAATGTCGGTAAGCTTGGGCTTGGAAATCATGGGCACGCCTATGGTTATGGTCAGTTTCTTTTCCCATTCTTTGCTGCCGCTGTAATTCTTGTCTATTATCTCCGCGCTCACCGTATACTCTCCCCTTTCTCTGGGCGGGGCCTTGGAGCGGTTGTAGTAAATTTCTATGGCCACGTTCTCGCCCGTTATCATCGACGCCCTTACTCTGTGCGATTGGGCGTTGTACTGTACGGTGTGCTCGCCTTCGAATACGATATATTCGCTTAAATCCTTTTTGATTATGCTTACCGCCACCACTCCGTAAACTTCTTTGAGGTTGCGGCTGTCGTCGGGAGTGAAGCAGTAGCTTACGTTGTGCGTTCCCACCTGCAAATGCGCCACGCTTTCCACAAGCCTGTAGCTGCCCGTCTTTACTTGTCCGTTGAAGATAACCTCTCCCCCCTCAAATACCGCTTCTTGTCCGTCGTCGGTATAGGTTATGGGAGATACCACAGGGTTAAACCTTATTGTGGGGGCGCTCTTGGTTATGACATAGGAAAATTCCGCTTGCCCCATGTAGTTGATGTCTTCTATGGCAACCTGCATAAGGTATTCGCCCGCGTCAAGCGGTTCTTGCGAAGTAAATGTTCCGCTTTGGGCGTCGTAGAACTTGATTGAGCGCCTGAGCGTGTAAAGCGGGTTGGGCGTTACTCTTATTTGGTTGGCGTGGTGGGCAAGAAGGCTGTTGCTTTCGCCCGTATAATTATAGGTAAAGCTGCCATTATAGCTTAAATTCACCTGCGCTTTGTTGATTGTCAGCTCGCCTTCGAATTCTCCGCTGTAGCCGTTGTTGGAAGCGGCGGGGAAAGTGATTATTATCTTGTATACGCCCGCGTTGGTGGGCTGTGTCATGGTTATTTCGCCTTCGGGCTGTCCCGCCGAATTCAGTTTTTGGTAGGTAACCACCGAATGCGCTTCTATGGGCTGGTAATCCACTATGACGGGGGGCTTTATGCCGTAAATCTGCACGGTGTTGTGCAAGCTTATGCGGCTTACGGTTATAGTAAGCGAGCTTACCGCCGCGCCTCTGTAGTTGGTGTCCCTTATCTCCAGCCTTACGCTGTATACGCCTATGTCCCTGGGCGCGTCTTGCAGCTCTATGCCGTTGTAGCTTGTGAAGGTCTGGCTTATCAGTACGCTTAAGGGTTTGCCTTGGGCGTCTTTGGCTACGGCGTCCAAATGGATTATCCCGCCGTTGTATTCTTGTATGCGGCTGTTTTGAAGCACTTCTATGTAGGCTTCGGCTTGGCGGATTACGAATTCCGCTTCCACCGTTCCGTCATAGCATTCGTCGTCTATCCTTGCCGTCAGCGCGTATCTGCCCGCGTTGACGGGGAATCCCGATACGCCGTCAAAGGTGAAGTTTACGACAAGGTATCGGTCAAATTCGGTGAACTCGTTTTCGGGCAAATCCAAATTCACATAGTATTCGTTTCCGCCTTCCGTCCTTTTTACTATGTTGGTGGCGTATGACGGGCGGCATGCCTCTCCCGAATAGGTATGCTCCAAATTCGAAAGGGTTATTGTTGCGAAAGCTTTCAATACCCGTATCCTTACAGTAAAGTATACCAAATTGTAATTGTCGGTGTCCGACGGCACGAATACCGCTTCATACGGCACTTCCCCCACTTGGGCGGGCGGAGCGGGCTGCCCGTGGAATTGGAAGACGCCGGGTATGGTGTAGTATGTGTGCGGATGCTGCATTCTGCCGTTGGTTAATACTACGTCCGACATGTCCATGCCGTATCTCACCGTGCCCGCCTGCGGCGCCGTGTGCAATACGGGGGTGGCTTTTTCTATTACCAGCCTTTCTTCAATTTCGCCTTGGTAGTTGTTGTGCGCTATCTGCACTCTCATGCGGTACTCGCCCGACGGCGACGATGAGTTCATTGTTACTTCCTGTCCCTCGGCGTCGGTATATGTGTACCGCAATTCCACATTGTCGGATATGGGGGTGGCTACCCTTACTTCGGGGTTGACGAACTGGTTGCCGTATACTCTGCGGATATGGTCCTGTCCGCCATATTCATGGGGCGATACCTCCAAAAGCAATACCACCTTTTCTACAAACACCGTCAAGGTGAGTATGGAGATTTCTCTTATGTTGTCCTCGTCGTCGGGCAAGAATCTGAACGATACCTTTTGGCTGCCCGCCGAAAGGATTTTGTTTTCTTGGTCGATGTAAAGCAGTTTGCCCGTTATGGGCAGGCCGTATACCGTGGGGTTGACTATGACGCCGTCCACTTCCACTATGTCGTCTATGGTGTAAACCGGCCTTGAATCCGCCGATTTTGAGTAGCCGGGCAAAATGATGTCGGCGGCAATATCGCCGTAAACCAAGTTGTTTATGATTAAATTGTCAAACTGCGGCGACGATTTGACCACAGTGATGTTCACTCTTGAATAGGAAATGTCGAAATTGGTTAAATCCGCAGGCACAAATACCATGTAAAGCGCCGTCATGCCCGTATACCTTCCCACCGGCATTATGCGGTTTTTCATGGCGCTGACATATTCCGCCATGGTTTCGTTTTGGTAGTCGGGCAGCCTTTCGGCTACCATGAATTCCCCCTCCACATTCCTTTTTTCGTAAACGGGCACGCCTTGCTGGTTTATTGTTCTGAACAGATAGGTGGCCGCGTATCCGCTGCCCTGCGTAAGCACTATGTCGCTCAGCTTTTGGCCGTAGGCTATGTGCCCGTAAATGGAGGGCTCCATTATGGGCTGAGGGTATACTATGGAAAAAGAATTAGTGGCGTCGGCGTTGCCTTTCTTTATGGTCAGCGTGGTTATGGTTTCGCCCATGTAGTTGCCCGTTATCTTGCCGTTTTCGTCCATGCTGTCTATGATTACTTTGGCTTCGTATACTCCAGCGTTTACGGGACGCTGATTTTGCCAAACGCCGTCCACCTTGTATTCGTATCTCCAATCGCTTATGGGGATATATTGCTTGTTTTGGTCCACCGCCAAATAGGCGCTGCCTATGGGGTCGAAGTCGTTTTGGTAATAAGCCACCGCCGGGGCGGCCTCCACCAAAAGCGGCTGTCTGTGGATTACGAACTTCAGGCTCATGCCCTCGGTGGTTATCATGTTGTCGTAATTGCAAAGGTTGAGGTCCGTCCTTACCCTCACTTCGTATACTCCCGCGTCCACGGGTTCGTTGGTGGTGTATGCGCTGTCCGGCTCTCCCTCCCTTTTGTATTCGTAAATCAGCGCCTGGTTGCCGGGGTATGTGATTACCGAAGCGTATCTCTTGGTGTCGGGTTTGTAGGTGTACTCAAAGGTTTCGGGCACAAATACCATTTCCAAATTGGTGGAGTATTCCACATACAAAGTGGTTTGGAAAGACACTTCGTTGTAGTTGATATAATACTCCGCCGTTGGCGTAAAAGTTACCGTGATATCTTTCAGCCCTTGCGAAGGTCTGATATAGTTCATGGATTCGGGCACGGGGTAGGTGATTCTGAAGTTCCCCATTACCTTTCTGTCCGAAGAATAATTGAAGTTGTAGGCGTCTCCCCAATCGGGGTCGGTGTTTTGGCATCGGATAACCGCGCTGTCCATGGAGCTTTCGTAAATTATGTCTAACACTTGCAGTCCCGTAATGTACGGGTCGGCTTTGTGGATTATGAACGGCCCCGTTACCCATCCGTAATATGTGCTGTCCACAATCTCGCATTTGAAGTAATAATGCCCGGCGTTGATAAACTTGTCGGTGGATACGAATTCGTCTTCGGGGTTTTGCTTGTAGTATGTAACTATTTGTATGCCCGAAATGTCGGTGGTGGGCTGTTCTATGCCCTTGGGGCTGCCGTCGTAAACCGCTTCCGTCGCCCCCAATGTAATAGGCAAATGCTCTTTGAAAAAGAAATAGAAATTCAAGTTGTTGATGTCCGAAAGCATCAAGTCGTCCAAAATAAACGGCGAATCGTCAAAATACGGCGCGTACAGGTAGACTTCGGTGTTGTTGCCCTTGTCCACAAAATCGCCGTAAATGCCTTGGCTGAAGTCGCCGTAATCTATTTCGTTGCAGATAAAATCTCTGTTGCCGCTGTTGTAGAATTGGAAAAGGCGGTATTTGCTGTTCTTTTTGAGGGTTAGGCGTATGTATACCAAATCCCCCCGTTTGTATTCCCTTTTGCATTCATACCGCGCGCTGCTGTAATCTCTGCTTGTCTCCGATACGTACCGCCCCAGCTGCGCCACGCCCAGCGCCGCCACCGACGGGCTGTTGGCGTAAGTTGACGCTATTTCGTTGCCTTTTACGAAATAGACGTTGACTAGGTAGTCGGTGCAGTCGATTTTTATATTGGAATATACCGTGGGCATGCTTATGTTGCCCGCGTAGTCGAAGGTTACCAGCCTTAAAGTGAAAATGTCCTGCTTGCTCGCCCCCGGCATGGCAAAGAACAAGGTGGCCACTCTGTTGGAGGTGTTTGGGTCTATGTCCTGCCTAAGCACCCTTCTGGTTTCCGAATCGATGGGGTTTGTGCCGTCGGTGGTATAGTAAATCTTCAGCCTTGAGCCGTAATGCGGGGGAGCGCCCACATTGAAGCTCATGGGCGTAAGCTCCACGTCCACATATACTCCCCTTTCCGGCGTTTCGCTGAAGCCTTTGCTGTACCACTTGCCTTCCAAAATCTGGTTTTGGTAGAAATCGTGCTCCGTCGATATTTCAGGGCTTTCGGGCGGCGTGGCGTCGCCAAGCACGGTTATGGGCGACGAAGACACCACGCCCAAGCTTCTGCCTTGCGGAAAATCGTTGTTGACTTCCCAAAGGTAAGGCGTGAGCGTAAGCCTGGTTATCATGCCCGGGTCAAGGTCCTTGACAAGGAATTTTGCCGTTTGTCCCGTTATGTCAAAATCTTCGTCTATTATGCGTTCCAAATAATCTTCGGGATACACCCACCCTATGGTGGATGTTCTGTTTGGATTGGGCCCTTTTATGTAATAATCTCTGAATTCGTTCTTTACTTCTATTTGGTCGTCCGCCAAAGTTATGGTGTGTTCCTCCGTGTCGGGATTATAGTTCATTATTAATTGCTGATAGTTGTTCCTTAAATTGGTCTTTACTATCAGAATATCCCCCGATTTGACATAGTCGCCTCGGCATTTTTCGTCTCTGTAGTCGCCTTGCACTATAATGTCGCCGTAATTGGCGGCGGGGGCGCGGAAATATAAGCCGTTGTTTACTTCAATGGAAATTTGCACATAAATTTCTTTGAACAGTATGCAAATGCCGTTTACGGTGTAATCCCCCGATGATTTGTCGCCGCTTTTGCCCGTCAAAATGCTGCTTTGCATAAACCTGTCCAGCTTTATCTCCAAAAAAGCGTTGTCCACGTCGTCAATGCTGTCCAGCGATATGGGCACCGGCAAAGAGTATGTTCCGCCTTGGTAGTTGACGGCCACTTCCCTTTGAGGGTTGGCGGGGTCGTTGGCCACGCCGTCGGGCGCCCACAATATGCTTATGTACCCGTTGCAGCCGATTTTGCCCGGAAGCTGCTGGGTAACCACATATACGTTGGCGTTTACTCTAAGAAAAGGGTCCTTGATGGCGTTGACAAGCGACGGGCTCAGCCTGATGCGGGAGGATATGTTTATGGGCCTGTCTTCCGACCTGTTGCCGTTGCGGGGGTAAGACTCTATAAGCAAAGAGGAGTTGTCTATGGAGCTGCCCTCGCTCTTTATTCTGCCGTCTGGCGACCACTTGGCGCTGTAGTTGTCCCAGAAGTTGGGGAAAAAGGATTTGCTCTCCCCTTTGTTGGCGGCGATTACTCCGCTTATGTGCAAATCCCTTAATTTGTTGTTGTCTATGGTTATGTTCTTGGTGGCGTCGCTCTTTTCGCCCACGCCCGACGCCGAAACCGTCTGTTCGTCTACGGTGAAAAGCCGCAAGTTGTTCTTGCCTTCTTTCAGCCCCTGCCCGTCCGCAAGCGAAGTAACGCCCGTGGACGACAAAGCCTTGGCTTGCTCTTCAAAAGAAAAAACCGAACTTACCGTCGCCAATATCAATAGTACCGCCGCTATCAATACCGCTGCGGCAAGCGCGATTTTGTTTTTTCCCGTTATCTTTTCGCAGTGGGCAACAACCATAAATACGCTCCTTTTTGAACTGCCTTGCGTCTCAACCGTCCCTAAATAATTATTTAAGAACAGTCCATATATATAATAATATAGTTATCTCGTCCAAAAGTCAACATCGGGCGGCGGGTATTTTAAGTAAAACTTTTATTTTTATTTTATATGAACGCCCCGCCACTTACACTATATGCCGCCCCCGTTAATTTAACCTTAAAAAAATTTCTACAATTTTTTCAGAAAAACTTTAATAAATTGCTTGTAAAAGGAAAAACTTAATGATATAATGTTTTCCGTTAGCACTCTTTAGGTTTGACTGCTAAACAAATTTTAAGAAATACTAATCACTTATAAAGGAGGTAAATAAATGAAGTTACAACCATTGTTCGACAGAATCGTCATTAAGCAAGTTGACGCTGTGGAAAAAACGGACAGCGGCATTGTCTTGCCCGGTTCGGCTAAAGAAAAACCTCAATTGGCCGAAGTAATCGCGGTAGGACCGGGCGGAATAGTTGACGGAAAAGAAATAAAGATGCAGGTAAAAGTGGGCGACAAAGTGCTTTACTCGAAATACGCGGGCAACGAATTCAAAATCGACGGCGAAAATATCACCGTCATTAAGCAAAGCGACGTGCTCGCCATAGTAACTGAATAAGGAGGTATGTGTTATGGCTAAACAATTCAAATACGCTGAAGACGCGCGCAAAGCCCTGGAAAAGGGCGTGGATACGCTTGCCAATACGGTTAAGCTTACCCTCGGTCCCAAAGGCCGCAATGTGGTTTTGGAGAAAAAGTTCGGCGCCCCCCTCATCACCAATGACGGCGTTACCATAGCCAAGGAAATTGAGCTTGAGGACCCGTTTGAGAATATGGGCGCTCAGTTGATTAAGGAAGTTTCCACCAAGACAAACGACGTGGCGGGAGACGGCACCACCACAGCCGCCGTGCTTGCCCAAGCCATTATCAAGGAAGGCCTTAAAAATGTGGCCGCCGGCGCCAATCCCATGGCTTTGAGGCGGGGCATAGCCAAGGCTACCGAGCTTGCGGTGGAAGAGCTTAAGTCCATAAGCAAATCCATAAACAGCAAAAACGAAATCGCTTCGGTTGCCAGCATTTCGGCCGGCGACGAAACGGTGGGAGAACTTATCAGCGAAGCCATGGAAAGAGTGGGCAAAGACGGAGTGATTACCGTTGACGAGTCCAAAACTCTTAAAACCGAATTGAATGTGGTGGAAGGCATGCAATTTGACAGAGGCTATATCAGTTCTTACATGGTTACCAATACCGACAAAATGGAAGCGGAATTGGAAAACCCCGTTATTTTAATCACAGACAAGAAAATAAGCTCCATACAAGAATTGCTTCCCATTCTTGAGCAAATACTCAAGAACGGCCAAAAACTGCTCATCATAGCCGAGGACATCGAAGGCGAAGCGCTTGCCACCTTGGTTGTAAACAAGCTTAAGGGCGTGTTTAACTGCGTGGCGGTCAAAGCCCCCGGCTTCGGCGACAGAAGAAAGGCCATGCTTCAAGATATCGCCACACTTACGGGCGGAACGGTTATCAGCGAGGAAACCGGCCTTGAGCTCAAGGAAACTACCCTTGACCAGCTGGGCAGAGCCAAACTTGTCAAGGTGGACAAGGATAACACCACCATTATCGGCGGAGCGGGCGACGTCAACGAAATTCAAAACCGCATTAAATCCATAAAAGCCCAAATCGCCGAAACAACCAGCGATTATGACAGAGAAAAGCTTCAAGAAAGGCTTGCCAAGCTGGCGGGCGGAGTGGCCGTAATCAATGTAGGAGCCGCCACCGAAGTTGAGATGAAGGACATGAAGCTTAGGATAGAGGACGCTTTGGCGGCCACAAGGGCGGCGGTGGAAGAAGGCGTTGTGCCCGGCGGCGGCATTGCCCTTTTGAATGTGGCGGCTAAAATTAAAGACAAAGTGGAAAAACTTGAGGATGACGAAAAGACGGGCGGCATGATAGTGGTAAAGGCGCTGGAGTCCCCCGTAAGGCAAATAGCCGTTAACAGCGGTGTGGACGGCGGCGTCGTGGTCAACAAAATCGTTACCGACAACAAGCCCAATTGGGGATTTGACGCCGCAAGCGGCAAGTACTGCGATATGTACGAAGCGGGCATAATCGACCCTACCAAGGTTGCCCGTTCGGCGCTGCAAAACGCCGCAAGCGTGGCGGCCACGCTCCTTACCACCGAAGCGCTGGTGGCCGACATTCCTCAACCTCCCGCGCCCGCTCCCGCAGGCGGAATGGGAGATATGTACTAAAATTTGATTTCCCCCCTTAATTCATTTTTTTCATAAGAAGCCGCTTGGCAATTCAAGCGGCTTCTTTCTTTGTTTTGGTCTGTTCGGTTTTTTTGGGGTTTTTGTTTTTTTAAGGCGTTCGCTTTGGGGCGTGTGTTGAGGTTTTTGTTTTTTTGGGGGGATTGTTTTATTTGAGTTGGTTTAACGCTTTGGTTTTTGCTTTGTTATTTATCCCCCGTTGATTGGCGGATTGTGGTTGGTTTTTGGCTTTTTTTCTGAGTTTTTTGGCTTTATGCGCTTGGATTTTGGTTTTTACGGCGTCAACGGTTTCCCTAAAGCTCTTCATCCCTCTGAAATACACCATTATGCCCGTTTGCAAGGCAAGCACCAAAAACGCGCTTATGACCGCTCCCCTTGCCAGCATGCCCGTAAGCTGTTTTATTATCAAATTGCCGCTGCCCAAATACATGGACATGCAGGCCGCAAGCAGTATGGCCGCGCTTGTGGCTATGGCGGGGAATGTGGACGCCGTGGCCGCGAAGGCGGCGTCCTGCCGTTTTGTGTACTGCCATTTTATTTCTTCAAACCTGTTCGCCGCCAAAATGGCGTAGTCCACCGTACAGCCCAGCTGTACCGAACTTATCATTATGTAGACCATGAAGTTCAGCCGCTGGTCCAGTAAAAACGACAAACACAGGTTTATCCATATGCCCAGCTCAATAACCAGCACCAGCAAAAGGCCTTTGCGGAAAGAGCGGAAAAGCAGTATCAGAATTACCAATATAATGGCCATCGACACTACGGTTACCCATAAAAAGTCGGAGGGGGTTACTTCCTTTATGTCGTTTATGCCCACAAGCATGCCTATCTGGTAAACGTTGTCAAAGTATTCTGAAGATATTCTGCTTAAGTTGGCAAAGCACCTTGAGGCGTCCTCGTCTTCGGCGCTGCCTTTTATGCCTATGGTGTACAGCGTGTACCATGTCTTTTCGCCGCCCCCTTTGTCCACTTCCTTAAAGTAGCCTTGGGCGTAGCCTGAGGTTAAGAATTTGCGTTTGAAGTCGTCTTCCACTATTTCCCGCAAGGTTTCTTCGCTCATCCGCATTGCCGAAAAAGCGCCCATCACGCCGCTTACCTTGGGCTCTTTCTTTATCTCCTCGATATATTCGGCGTGGGTTTTGCCTTCTTTGGGGAACAGCGGCACGGCGAATATAAGCTGGTTGCCCAGTTCATACGCAAGCTGTTGTTGGGGGGTGTCAAGTTTTTGTTCGTAGGTTTCGTAATAGCTGAAAGTTAAGCGGCTTTGTCCCATATACAGCGGCACTATGAGCATAAGCGCCGCTATGAACACCAAAAACCTTTCCTTTACCGCAAACCTTGCCACCGATTTGGGGTTGAACCTTAATTCCTTGTGTTGGGTTTTCAAAAGCAGTTTGTCGAAAAGCAATACGAAAATGGGTTGAAGGATTATTACCGAAAGCAAAGACAAAAACACGCCTTTCATAAGCACGTTGGCTAAATCCGCGCCCAGCTCAAAGCGCATGAAGTAAAGCGCCAAAAATCCGCCTATGGTGGTGAACGCGCTTGCCACTATGGATGACGCCACTTCGGGAATGGCTTTTAGGGTGGCTTCGGTTTTGTCAAAAAACCGCCTTTTTTCTCTGTAAATGTGCATGTAGAATACCGCGTAATCCATGGTGAGCGCCAGCTGAAGTATGCTTGAGGTGGCGAAGCTTATGATGGACACCGACGGAAAGAAAATGTTGCTTCCCATGTTGACAAGCACCGATATCCCCAATGAGACCATGAGTATAAGCGGTTCTATGTAAGAGGGGGTGGTAAGGAAAAGTATGGCAATCAAGGAAAGGCAGGCGTAAATGATTATGGTGGGCAGAGTTTGCAAGGTTTCAAGCATAACCGTCTGCGCCGTATGCGTCATGCCCGCCGACGCCATGTTCCTGTCTTTAAGCTGAGCGGTTATGTCGTCCAAAAGGTTAAACGCTTCCTTTGTGGACGGGCTGTAATCCATCATTATAAGAAAGACATAGTTGTATTTGTCTTCTTCCCCCTCTATCGGGTGTTTCAAAAAAGCCGCCAGCTCGGCGGTGTCTATGGTTATGTCCAAGTCCAGCCAGTCGATTACGGACTTGAAGCTGTCCATTTTCAAAATGTCTTCCACCCATACAAAACGGCTGACGCCTTCCATTTGCCTTATGCTTTCCGCCCTTTGGCGCAAGTCTTCGTCGTCGCCTGTTCCCTCTACCACTATCATGGCGTCGCCGTTTATGTTGAAGTTTTTGCGTAAAAACTCTAATCCTTTTGTGGTTTCGAATTCGTCGGGCAAATAGCTCATCATGTCCGAATTGATTTTTCCGCTCGTTATAAGCTCAACCGTCCCCCATGCCGACAAGGCTATGACTACCGCCGTCAAGGCAAGTATCGCCCATTTGTATTTGACAATTAATTTCCCCGCTTTTTTCATGGCTATGTCTTCCTTTTAATTTTTTTTATTCTATTTTTTTAACCGAAGTCAATTTGTCGCCGTTGCCCAAGTATTTCTTTCTTTTTTTGAACCATACCAGAAAACAAGGCAAAACAGTTATCACCATTATATAGCTTACCAAAGCGCCCCGCGCCAGCGTTTGCGCAATTTGCTTGACTATGAGGTTTTGGGTGACGAACACCACCGACAAGCATACCGCTATTATTATGCATGCGCTTGTGGAAATGGCGGGGAAGGCTTGGGTAATCGCCCTTGCCGCCGCTTCTTGGGCGTCAAGCGCCGCTTGCTTGGCTTCTTCGTACTTGGCTGTCAAAAGTATGGCGTAGTCCACAGTGCAGCCCAGCTGTACCGAACTTATGATAATGTATACCATAAAATTTACGCTTGAGCCGAATATATAATTCAAACTTATGTTAATCCATACCGCAAGGTCTATGACAAGCACCAAAGTAAGCGCTTTTAGGAAGGATTTCAAAAACATCGCCAAAACCAAAAACACTATGCCCCCCGAAACAAGGGTTACCCGCAAAAAATCTTGGGGGGTAACCTTTGCCATGTCCGCCACGCCCGTCAATATGCCCAAAGGATAATGCTTGTCAAAATACTTGCGGCTGACTTTGTCAAAATGTTCATGGGCGACAAAGGCCTTTGCGTCCTCGGTGTCGCCGTCCACCTCGATAAGGTACAGAGTGTGCCACTCCCCGTCCACCTTTTTGAAAAGCATGGTTATGGCTTGTAGCTCTTCTATTCCGCATTCGTCGTCCTTTATCAATAAGTCCAGTATGCCCTCCAGCCTTTCTTCTTCAATGTCCAGCGCCGAATACGCCCCCAATATCGCGGAGAATTTGGGGTTTTGCGCGATTTCGTCCATATAGCTTTTGTGGTTAAGCGTTTTGGTTTTTAAAGGCACCGCGCAAATAATCTGATTGCCCAATTTTTCCGCCAGCTTTTGCTGTTCGTTTGCCGCTTCATGCTTTTGGTAAATCTTCAAATAGCTGAACTTGGTGTTCATTTGCGCAATGTACGCCGGGATTATCATGAGTATGGCCGCCGCCGCTATTATCCTGCGCCATTTGATTATGCCTTTGGCGGGCTTTTCAATGTTTATGCGCAGGGTTTTTTGCGCGCTTTTTTGCAAAAGCTTGTCAAAGGTAACCGCCAGCGCCGGCTGTAAAACCGCTACGGTGGCAAGCGACATCAAAATGCCTTTTACTACCACTTTTGACAAGTCTATGCCTATCTTGAATTGCATGAAGCACAGCGCCAAAAATCCGCCTATGGTGGTTAGACTGCTCGCGAAAATGGGCATGGCTGACTTTTTTAGCGCCCTTTTCGCCGCTTGCTCGGGGGGCAGCAGGCTTTGCCTTTGCTCTTTGTAGATGTGCATGTAGAATATGGCGTAGTCCATGGTTATGCCCAGCTGCAATACTCCCGCCGAAGCAAAGCTCAATATGCTTACCGATTTGTAAATCAAGTTAAAGCCCATGTTGATTATTACCGCCGTAAGCAAGGTTACTATCAGTATTACGGGCTCGAAATAAGACGACGAAGTCAAAAAAAGCACTATTGATACCGCTATTACGCCGAACAGTATATAAAAGACGACTTCCCGCATGGTGTCTTCCATGACTTTTTTGGCAATCGCCGTCATGCCCGACACCGCCACGCTCCCGTCCTCGAATTCGTCGTATATGGTGTCCAGTATCTTAAAGGCTTGGGGGGTGGACGGCGAATAATCGAACAGCATAAGCGCCACATAGTTGTATTTGCCGTTGGGGAGCGGTCTTCGCAAATAGTCTTTCAGTACTTCCCAATCGGCTTCTATGTCCAGAAAAGAAAGGTAGGGGTTTTTTGAATACTCTTCCAGTTCCAAAAGGTCGCCGTACCATAAAAACTGCCTTACGCCTTCAATCTCTTTTAGCCTGCGCATGTTTTGTTCAAGGAGTTTGTGGTCTTCTTCCCCCTCCGCCACTATGAAAGCGTCCCCCTTTATACCGAAGTGTTGTTTCAAAAAATTTATGCCTTCGGCGGTGGAGGTGTTTTCGGGAAGGTATTCAAGCATGTCGGAATTTATTCTGTCGTCATAGATAAAATAAAATATCCCCAGACCCGCCAGAAACAGAATTGCCGCCGTAATGATTATCAGCGCTTTGCGCCCGTTGACAACGATATCCGCCAAGTTTTCCGAAGTGAAAAATTGCTTGAAACGCCCTTTCTTCATAGAAAGTATTATATCATAAGAATTATTGTAAAGGCAACGAGGGTTGGGGATAAAAATGGGGGTGGGATAGTTTTATTTATGTTCCGCCAGTCAAGAATACGAAATAGACAATATTCTATTTGTCATCGTCGGCGTTAAAAAAGAAAATAAAAAAATAATAAACAATTGTGATGTTTGAGTAATTTTTGGGTTGTTAAGTTTTCAAAAATAAAATTTGTTAACTTGTTTCAATTGCGTTTGAAAGTAGTAATTGATAAATCAATTAGATTAATATTTCAAAGCGGAAAAGACGCTGTTTATGCGTATAATAGTTCCGCCGTACCGGCGGAATTATTAACTCTTATCTCTAATTTCGGTTCGGCGGATTTTGCCGCTTATGGTTTTGGGGAGTTCGGTTACGAATTCTATTACCCGAGGGTATTTGTACGGGGCTGTTTGGCTTTTTACAAATTCTTGCAGTTCTTTTTTAAGCTCTTCGGAGGGGGTTACGCCTTTTACCAAAATTATGGTGGCTTTTACCGCCATGCCCCTTATGGGATCGGGCACGCCCGTTACCGCGCATTCCAAAACCGACGGATGCTCCATAAGCACGCTTTCTATTTCAAACGGCCCTATTCTGTATCCGCTGGATTTTATTATGTCGTCGTTTCTGCCGATGTACCAAAAATAGCCGTCTTCGTCCCTCCACGCCATATCCCCCGTATGGTATACGCCGTCATGCCACGCGCTTCGGGTGATTTCCTCGTCTCCGTAATACTCGGTGAAAAGCCCCACGGGTATGGCCTTGTCCGTTCTTATGACTATCTCGCCCGCCACGCCGTTTTCTACCGTGTTGCCGTTTTCGTCAATTAAGTCCACGTCGTATTGCGGATTTGGCTTGCCCATGCTGCCCGGCTTGGGCTCCATGTTTAACAGATTGCCCACAATCACGGTGCATTCGGTTTGTCCGTAGCCTTCCATGAGCTTTAAGCCCGTGGCTTTTTGGAACTGCTTGAACACTTCGGGGTTAAGCGCTTCGCCGGCTATGGTGGCGTGTTTTAAGGAAGATAGGTCGTATTTGGATAAATCTTCTTTTATGAAAAACCTGTACATGGTGGGCGGAGCGCAAAATGTGGTTATCTTGTACTTGGCGAAAAGGCTGAGCAGTTCGTCCGCCTTGAATCTGTCGTAGTCGTAGGCGAAAATGCAGCCTTCCGCCAGCCATTGCCCGTAAAGCTTGCCCCAAACCGCCTTTGCCCAGCCTGTGTCGGCTATGGTAAGGTGTATGCCGTCGGGATCCACGTT
Organism: Clostridiales bacterium DTU072; assembly: GCA_001512685.1. Classification (GTDB taxonomy): domain Bacteria; phylum Bacillota; class Clostridia; order Christensenellales; family DTU072; genus DTU072. The sequence goes on along the minus strand of LFSG01000022.1, from coordinate 755 downwards.
GTGCCACCATACCGCGGTGGTAATGTGCCCTATGGGGTAGGCGAAGTTGTGCGACACTATCTTGGGGTGTCCCGTTGTGCCCGATGTAAAATACATAAGCATTATGTCGTCTATGTCGGTGGCTTTGTCCCCTTGGGGGCGCTCGAATATGTCGCTTTCTTTCTCTATGTCTTCCTCAAAATATTTCCAGCCTTCCCTTTTGGTCTTTATGGTGGCTTTGAATCTCATGCCGTCATATTCCTTTAACGCCAGATCCACTTCTTCGCAAACATTGTCGTCGGTGGTGCATATTATGGCTGAAACCTGCGCCGAAGAAAAGCGGTAAAGGAAGTCCTTTTTCTTCAATTGGTGGGTGGCGGGTATGACTACCGCCCCTATCTTATGTAAGGCTATGGCGGAAAACCAGAATTCATGGCGCCGCTTCATGACCAGCATTACTCTGTCGCCTTTCTTTATGCCGTTGTTTACAAAATAGTTGGCGGTTTTGTTGGAGTAAGCTTTAATCTCGGCGAAGGTGAAAGCTCTGCTCTCCCCTTTTTCGTCTACCCGCAAAAGCGCCTTTTTATGCGGCGACTTTTGCGCCAAAGCGTCCAAAACATCAAAGCCGAAGTTAAAGTCTCGGGGAATGTTGAAAGAAATGCCTTGCAGTCTGCCTTTTTCGTCAATCGTTTCATTCACGTATTTTTTGTAAAGCCTCATCTTGCCTCCTGAATTACCTAATAATATACCATTAAAAAAAGGGGGTTGTCAATGTA
>LFSG01000015.1 GCA_001512685.1 Clostridiales bacterium DTU072 | reverse complement strand
CTCAAACAGCTCTTTGCCGTATCTTTGCGACAAGCACCCCGCCACCACAAGCTTTTTTTCGGGAAATTCTTTTTTTATTTGGGCCATATCCAGTATGGCGTCGATGCTTTCTTTTTTGGCGGACTCAATGAAGCCGCAGGTATTGACAAGCAGAATATCGGCTTGTGAAGTGTCTTGCGTTATTTCATAACCGTCCCCGTCGGTCAGCGAAAAAAGCATTTTTTCGGTATCCACTCTGTTTTTATCGCATCCCAAGGATATGACGGCAACTTTTTTCTTTGACATATTCTATTCGTCCGCCTCAAGCCCAAATTCCGCCATATTGTCCCTTTCTTCGGGGAACAAGCGCAGAAACTCTTCCACGCTGATAAGCACTTCTCTTTTTTTATTGCCGCTGTCAGGCGGTCCGATAAAATTATTTTCTTCAAGATAATCCATAATCTTGGCGGCGCTGTTATAGCCCTTTTCCAGTTTCCTTTGCAGCATGGAAGTGGATATCCTTTTGGTTCTGATGCCGATTTTTAAGGCTTCCTTTACGCTGTCCATAAAAGTGTCGTCCTTGGCGCCCACGCTTTTTGTTTCGGAAGCGGAAGCAGCCTGCTGTTGCTGCTGTTCTGCCTTCTTAAAAATGGCGTCGCTTATGGCTTGGTCGAAATAGGCTTCGTTGTTGTCAATGATGTATTTTACCACATTCTGGATTTCCTCGGGGTCGACATAAGAGCATTGTATTCTGGTAAGCTCCCCGCCCGAGCCTTTAAGGAACATATCGCCCTTGCCCAGCAGTTTTTCGGCTCCCGCCGTTTTGAAGATGACTTGAGAATGCACATAGTCGCTGACGGCGAAAGCTATTTTTGTGTTGAGGTTGTTTTGTATTTCGCTGGTAATAACATCTTTGGTGGGGCTTTGGGTGGCGAAAATCAAATGCACGCCCGCCGCTCTGCCTATCCTCGCCAAACTGGACAAGGTGTCCTCCACTTCTTTTTTGGCTCTGGTCATAAGCTCCGAAGCCTCGTCAATGACTATGACGATTTTGTGAATGGTCTGCATGCCGTTATTCTTGGCGTAATTGTTATAAGCGTTGATATTGACCACCCTCATATCCTTGAACAGATTAAACCGCTGTTCGGTTTCTTCCCTTATCCATTTCAAAGCGGTAACGATATCGTTGATTTCCACAAGCGGCTCGCTGATAAGCAAATGGGGCAGGCCGATATAATTTATCAATTCCACCTTTTTGGGGTCAATCAGAAGCAGCTTGACTTCGTCGGGGGAATGCTGGAATAAAATGCTGGTGATAATGGTATTTATGCAAACGCTTTTGCCCGTTCCCGTAGCGCCCGCCACCAATAAATGGGGCATATCCTCAAGGTCGCCGATATAAGGCCTGCCGTCAAGCATTTTTCCCAAAGCAAGCTTAATTCCTTTTTTGTCGTTTTGGAATTCGGGGGCGCAAATGGTCTCCCTAAGGGACACAATGCCCCTATGCTTATTGGGAATTTCTATGCCTATGGCGTTTTTGCCCCTTATGGGGGCGAGAATGTTGATTTCGCCTTCGGCTTCCAGCACCATTTTCAAGTCTTTATGCAGGCTCAGCACCTTATTTACCGAATTGCCCGCCCCTTGCGCCAGCCTTAATTCGTATCTGGTTACGGTGGGGCCCTTAATGGCGTTAAAGACGGTGGCGGTAATGCCGAAATCCTCCAGCGTCCTTTCCAGAACTTCCTTATACTTTTCGTATTCCGCCGAGCTTATCGTGCCGTCATACCCTTCCGCCACATGCTGCTTGAGCAATCCCGGGTGAGGATAGATATAAGGCCTTTTCGGCGCGGGCGGGGGCGGCGAAGAAATGTTTGCGGCATTATCGCGAGCGTTCTGCTTTTTATCTTCTCTCAAGCCGTTTGAGACTGAAGAGCGGTAAGGCTGAGAAGCCCTGTTTTCATTTTGTGCGGTATGCGGCGGCCTTTGCTCCGCGACTTCTTGCCGCGGTTGCGCGGTTTGATATGGCCGCCCTTCCGTTACGCGGTCTTGACTTGGCGCGGCGTGGTGAAAAGGCCTTTGCGCCGTATCGCTTGAAGGCGCGTAAGGCTTTATGTCAAAGGTCTTAACTGCTTCCGTTTCTTGCTCTTGGGCGTGCCCGTAACGGCTTTGGTACACTTCCTCGGTCGTCGCGGAAAGCAAAACCTCTTTGGCCTTGTCCGCTTTTTTGTTGCGTATGAAGTCATTGGTATACCATTCGTCTTTGGGTTTTATGAGCGGAGCTTCAAAATTGGGAAGTATTTCGTAAGGGTTTTTTTCGTTTTCAGGTTCTTTCTTCAATTTAAGCTCGTCGGGGGAATAATTCCTTAACGGAGCGGTTTTGGGCTTGGGCCTGTCTCCAAAAAGCAGTTTTCTGACATCCTCTTTGGTTCTGGGCCTTAAGGCGGCGTCGTCATAGTCCTCGACCGACAAAGGCTCTTTGGGTTCTTCGTCCTTGATTTCCAGCGTTTTCAGCTCCCTATCCTCCCGCATATCGTCGTCTTGAGCGGAAAAAGACAGCCTATGCAAAAATTTCTGCTTAATCTTTTGGTTTTTTTCGTCGGGATTTTTCTTTATAAATAAAGGGAATATGGCAAAAAATACCAAAGATGCGGCGACAATAAAAAAGAGTATCAAGGATGTAAGGTATCCCAAAGGCACCGCTATTATGGCGCTGATTAAGGAAGCCAAAACGCCTCCGGGGGTGGCGGTAAAGAAAGCATCAAAAATGTAGCTGTTGAAGCCGCCCTCGATTAACTGCCGCGTAAAGCCGATATGTAAAGTCAGCACAATAAAAGCAAAAATCGCGGCATAAAGCGCTATTTTCTTTTTGGGCAAGGATATTTTATAGCCTTTCCAAAGGAATAGAACGGACACGCCGAAAGCCGCCACATAAGCGTAAACGGCATACCCGAAAATGCCTATCAGTATTTCGTTGACAAAGGGAACGCAGAGCATGACAATAAACACGGCCAAGGTAATAATCATGGCCAGTCTTTCCCTTTTTTGAATTTTGGTAAGTTTCTTTTTCATAAAAATCCCTAATTATCCAATTCTTTCAATGAATAACCCGATTTATCCGATTTTCCGTATTGCCTGTCAAAGTTTTCTTTGTTTTTGGCTATGTATCTGCGGTACACCTCGTCGGCGTCCATGCCGACTTTTAAGCACATGCTCATGAAGAAATGAAATATATCTATCAATTCCTCCTTGACTCTGTCATAATCCACCGTTTTGGGATTTTTCCACCATTTGAAATTGACCTCGTCAATCAGTTCGGCCAGCTCGCTTATCATGGCCAGCGTTTCTTTCTGTATCCATTCGTCGGGCTTAATGCCGCCCAAATTCCTTTTGTCGACCACGTCTTGGTCAAATTTCTTTTGCAAATCAAACAGAGTTTGAAGCCTGTCCATTAATTATCTCCTTCCACAAAAAGCTTAAGAAGGTCTTCGTCGATTTCCTTGCCCACATAGCTGACGCTGGCGGAATTTATGTCAAAGATATATTTTACCGCTTTGTTGATATCGTCGGGCGTAACCTTCCGTATTTCGTTAAGGCGTTTTTCCAAACTGTATTCCTTCCCTATAAGTATACCATATTTTCCGCCCGCGCGCATCAGATATGACGAACTTTCGGCAGCAAGAATCATGGCCGACTTATATTGCGCCTTGGCTTTTTCTATTTCCTCAATGGCAAAGCCTTGCTCAACCAATTTCAAAAGCGTTTCCCTTACCGCGAGAATGGCCTTTTTTACCGTAGAGGGATTGGTGGCGAAGAAAATATTCATATAACCGTCGGTAACATATTGCAAATCGTTGGCGTAAATGTTATATACCAGCCCCAATTCTTCCCTAAGCCGCTGAAAAAGCCTGGAGCTCATGCCCCCGCCCAGCATGCCGGCTATTAAATTGGAAGCCGAAGAAAGCTTTTCGCCTATGCTGAAGGAAGGCAGGCTTATGCCCACATTGGATTGTTCGTTGTCCTTGAATTTTTTGAGGAATTGCCTTTGCGGTTTGGCTTTGGCTTTTGTGATAATGGAAGGCAGGTTGTAATTGCCGTTGATTTCAAAATATTTCTCCACCAAAACCTGAGCCTTTTCGGGAGTGATGTTGCCCACAATGGCGATAAATGTATTGTCGGAGCGGTAGTACTTATCCATGAATTCCTTAATGGTGGCGGGAGTGAAGCTCTTTACCGTTTCGGCGGTGCCCAGAATGGGAATGGCTATGGGGTCGTTGCCGAAATGGGCTTTGCATAGAAGTTCCATGCACAAATCCTCCGAATCGTCTTCGCTCATGCTTATTTCCTCAAGCACCACCCCCTTTTCCCTTTGCATGTTTTCTTCGATAAAGGTGGCGTTATAATACAAATCGCTGAGCATGTCCATGCATTTTTCGGCGTATTCGTCAACCGAAACGGTATAATAAGCCGTTAAGGCCTTTGTGGTAAAAGCGTTTATTTGAATGCCGAAGCGCTCCATTTCTTCAACTATTTGAAAAGCCGTCCTGTTTTTTGTGCCCTTAAAAACCATATGCTCGATAAAATGGGCTATGCCGTTGTTTTTCTCGTTTTCGTTCATACTGCCCGCATGCACAAAAACACCTATGGAAATGGACCTTGTGGATTTCATGGGTTTTACCCATAAACGCAAACCGTTGGCAAAAGTTAAAATTTTACTCATTATGCCTCGCTATAAATTATGTTATAAATATTAAATATATTATATACTCCAAAATGACTTTTTACAAGTTCTTTTGCCAAGCGCAAAGCAGGCCTACGCCGATATGCCCAATGACAATTATTGCCACTTAAAAGAAAAAAACAGGGCAAATCCCTGTTTTTATATAACACGGCCAACCGAAGCTTATAACTTATAGAATTTTCCGTTATCGCATTTAACGCAATTTTTGGGCGCTCCGCCCGAAGTTTCGTTGATCAACCCGCAATTAGCGCACTTATATTTCTCAATAATATTGCCGCTCGCGTCTTCACCCATATTAAACCGAGCCGCTTCCATTTCATTCTTAGCCATAATCAACACTCCTTTTTTAATACTATTTTAGCCCGCCCCCCTCTTTTTATACTTTATTTGTTCCCCGTTTTGTTCCGTTGGGCTTGCCCAACGGACCTTATA
>LFSG01000050.1 GCA_001512685.1 Clostridiales bacterium DTU072 | reverse complement strand
AAAATCTTATAAGCGGCGGTTACCTCATGATTGTATTGGGTACGGTTGGAACTTATGGTTATGGAATGATATTGCCCGTTATAAACCGCGGTTTTATCCGAAATGCTTATGCCGATTATATCGGCCTTCTCAATGGACCAATTCAAATTGAGGTTGCCCGTAATAGTATAATTCGAGGACGGAGCGGAAGAGGCTAAGGCCGCCGACGCCGTATAATTGCCAGCGTTGGTAGCAAGCCTTACCGAACTGCCGTAAGTAAACGAAAGCGTGTCGCCCTCATATGTATAATTCGCGCTTGCCGTACCGGGCATAGCTCCCGTATACCTTGCCGCCGCCTGAACTCCTTGCTGGGTGTTGTTGAAAACAAAAGGCTGAGAATACTCTGTCTGCGTGCCCGCGATAACCCATTTGATTGCGACTGGTTTTTTGGTAATTGACCACGCTCTTGACGAGGTATACGAGGTTCCGCCTACCGTTATGTTTCCTATGGTATAGTTATTATTTCCCGAAACCGCGGTAGCGGTATAGCTTCCGCTGTTTTTCGCGCTTCTGGTTCCGGTATAGCTTATGCTTACGCTGTCCCCCGAATAGACATAGCCCGCGGCCGCCGAACCGGGGCTGGCGCCCGTAAACGCGGGCGTGGCCGTAACCGTTCTGGTGGCGGCATTATAGACCACTTCAAAATTGATGTTAAACGAAGGCGAGCTTGCGGTGTCTCCCGCCCAATTGACGGCTATGGTTTTCTTATTTACCGTCCAGGAACGGGACGAGGCGTTAATGGTATAGTTGCCCGCCCTTTCTCCGCCGATAGCGGAAGAAACGGAAGCGGTATTGTTGGATGAAGCCAATTCTCTGTAGAAAGTTATGCTAAAGCCGTCGCTTACGGCAAGAGTTTGTGAAGAAGTGGCTTGCGCGATAATATTGCCGACGGTGGCCACATTCGCCGATTTGGTAAAGGTCAAGCTGACAAGCCCGTTATCCCTTGATTTTATGCCCGTAACGGTAATTTTTTTGCCGTAATCGCTCTTGGTATAAGTAACGATATAAGGATTGCTGTCGGTGGACAGCGAAGAATCATATTCGTTGTAATCCACCCAGCTGACGCCGATGGAAGCCTTATTGATGGTAAGCTGAGCGTACAAAACCAAAGTGGTATAATTGCTGTGCGTCAGCTCCGCCTTTACGGTATACGAGGATACCTGGTCGCCGTTAAGACATACGTCAATTTTACTGTTCCCCGGCTGATAAGCGGTATCGCCTTCATAACTTTTCTTAATGAAATAGCTTACATTCACGACATCGCCCAGCGAAGTGGTGAGCGTGTTCACCGTAATCGATTTGGCGGTTCCGTCATAAGTTACGGTAAGGCCCTGCATGCTGATTCCGCTTATGGTGGCGGGATCAATCTGCCAATCGAAATAAAGGTCGCTGGCGCCCGAAATGGTATAGTTAGAATTGCTGACGGCGGTAATTTTGGCTCTGTACAATCCCACATTGACGGCAGTATGATAAAGCAGCCGTCCCGATTCCGACGCTCCGGTATTGAGAATGGTAAATGTGGCGGTGTCGCCGGATTCGAGGTTGGCCACCGAAGCCGTTATAGTTCTGGCGGTCTTGTTGTATGTGTAACGGCTGGAACCATTCCAGCTTACCGTAACGATTTTGGGATTAATGGTAAAGCTTCTGGTCTTTGTGGCGTCGCTGATAACATAATTGGCGTTGTTTGAAATCGCGGTGACGGAATAATTTCCTACATTTTTCGCGCTCCTTGTTCCCGAATATGTGGGAGTAACGCTGTCTCCCGCATGCACGCCCGCGCTTGACGACCCCGCGGGAATGCCCGTATATGTGGGAGAAGCCGTTATCGTTCTTGTCTTGCCGTTATATGTGGTAACAAAACTTGAATTAAAGGCAGGCGAAAGAGCGTCGCCCGACCAGGTAACATCAATGGTTTTGGGATTTATCGTCCAATTTCTGGAAGTGCCGCTTATGGTATAATTTCCACTGTCGGCGCCCGACAAAGTGGAGGAGATTTCCACTTCATATGAATCGGCGTTTTTGGCTTGGAATTTATAAGAAGCGTTCGCTATGGCGGTGTTCGAGTATAATTCCTGCACGCTCAGCGCTCCCGTGATTATGGGAGTCAAATAAACCGTATCGCCGGAAACAAGGCCGCTTATAGTTAAAGTAACCCCTTGATTGGCGGCGTTGTAAGTATAAGAGCTTGATCCCGACCAGCTTAAGGTCAAGCTCTTTCTTACTATGGTGAAACTTCCCGAGGACGAGTCGCTGTAAGCGTAATTGGAACTGGGGCATTCTCCCAAAGAAATGGTATAAGTGTTGCAATTCTTTGCCCTGAAAGTGGCGGTAACCGAACTTGCCGAGCTTGCGTTGGTCAAGGTAAAGGACGTACCCGACGAAGGCGTTACCGAGCCGCTTCCCGATACCGCCGCGCTTACCGTTCTGTTCGCCGAAACGGGGAAAGCAAGGGTATCGCCGGGAACAATATTGGAGAAAGACAGCTGCAAGCCTTGTAGACTGCCGTCATAAGTCTTTGTGCCCGTTCCCGAGAAAGATACCGTAATTATTCTTTTGGCTATTGTCCAAGTTTTCTTATAACCGCCGTCCGCGGAGCTGTAATTGGCATGAGAAGTATCCAATTCATAATTGGGATATGACGCCGTTACTTGGCCTATGACCACCCAATAAGCCGAAGAGCTGTAATTAATGGCCGTTGCCGTATACGGATTGGCCGAAGTGGAAACGGTTACCGAGCTGTGTTTAGTAATATTGAAATTAATGCTGTCGCCGGAAACCAAATTGTTTACTTGAGCGTAAACGCCCTGTCCCATTCTTGAGTAACAATAACTGTAGCTTCCCAGCCTGCTGAAAGAATCGGTATACAGCTCCGACCAAGTTATATGAACCTTGCGCTTGTTTATCTTCCAAACTTTGGTTTCGCTTACGGAATAATTGTTGCTTACGCCCGAAGTGGACATAGTAACCGTGGTGGAGTAAGTGCCGGCGTTTTTCTGCACATTGGTATGCGTGCCGGTGTTATAAACAAATACTATGCTGGAAGCATCCGCCGAATATACTTGCCCCGCGCCCGAGCCTACGGTAAAGCCCGCGGTGATGGTTTTATTGGTTCCATCGTAAGTATAGCTTGAATCGCTGTATGTCGGAGGAGCGGTTTGACCATAAACCCAGGTTCCCGCGTACCATCCCGAAATGGTTATGGCTTTTCTTGCGATTGACCAGCTTTTTTCGCGCGACACCGTCTCAATGCTGTAATTGCCGCCGTCATCGCCGCCCACGGTAGTGGAAATACTTACCTTATAATCCATGAAATAATTTTTGGCCAAGAATCTGTAAGTGGTATTTGCTACAATAGTATTTGAGTTAAGGTCCTGAACGGTTAAAGAGCCCGTTATCGTGGGAGTAAGCTTGACAATATCGCCGGCTTCTATGCCGCTTACGGTAAGAATAACCCCTTGATTGCCCGCGTTATATGTAAACGAACCCGTAGTTCCGCTGCTGTAAGCCCACGATAAAGTTATGACCTTTCTCACAATGGAAAAACTGCCCGATGTGCCTACCGTATAAGTGTAGTTGCTGTTCCCGCAGTTGCCCACGGTAATTACATACGTATCCGCGGGTATGGCTTTGAATGTGGCGGTAACGGTGCTGAGAGAGCTTGAATTGGTCAGCGTAAACGAAGTGCCCGTTGACGGCGTTACCGAACCCGCTCCCACCATATCGGCTCTAACCGATTTATTGGCGGTTATGGGGAAGGAAAGCACGTCCCCTTTGACGATATTGGTTATGGAAAGCTGTAAGCCCTGCAAAGAGCCGTTATAATATACCGAGCCCGTGTTGGCGAAATTTATGGTAAGCGTCCTTTTGGCGATATTCCACGAAGTGGACGCTCCGCTTTTAATCGTATAGTTATCGGCGTTTACGCTTTGCCAGCTTGAACCGTTATGGGAACTAACCCCGCTTATGGAAACGGTAACCGAATACGAACCGGCGTTTATTTTTGTTACCGCAAAGGAATTGGCGTTGTCGACATAAGAGCCGTTAAGGTAAGTAATGGAATACCCCGACGAAGCGCTTAAATATATCCTATCGCTGTTGCCGCCCACCGATTTTATTGTGGCTACAGCGGCCAGCCTGCCTTGCGAAGTTCCGTTATAAACCAAGCTGCCGTAATCGCTCCAAGAAATGGTGAGCGGAACGGGAGTAATTTCAAAATAATCCACAGCGGCATAATAGCCGTTGGTTGTAGTGGTTATATCCAATAAATCGTCGTTTTGACGAGATTTTTTCAAATACGAGAAAGTATAATTTTTTGTCAAAGCCGAGGGTAATTGGTTGTGGTCGACATAAACATTATACAATCCCTTGTTATATCCGGACTCTCTTTTCAAGCAATTCAATATGCTTGTATAAATGGAGCTGCTTAAGTCGTCCCCCAATAGACCTACGGCATTAAGGTACCAAGCGGTTTTTCCGTCGTTGGGATAAGCGCCGTTATCGACCAAGCTGTCATCCACAATAAGGCTTTTAGTTAAATCCGCGCCGTTTATGCCGTTGAATTCCTTTTGAACGAAATAGTAAATAAATTCAAGCGGAGCTTTTTCTATCGTAACTTCGGGCATATAGCCTCTGAGCACTTTGGGATTGGATGTGTCAGTGGACTCTATCCATTCATAATTATTGCTTGAAAGCGCAATGGCGCTTAACCTGTAAATTCCCGCGTCCTTGAAGCTGCCCACATTCGTGTACGATCCTTCGGGGGTGGATTTCCATTGCAAACCTTGCAAACTTAAAGTCAACCCGGGATAAGAAGCGCTGTACCAGCTCCTGCCCGTATTGAATTCTGAAGAAAACACCGCTTGCGCCCTGGACAAATCGTCGCCGTAATAACTGCCTTCGTTAATCTGGGCGGATATGGGATAATTTTGCACATATCCGTTGTAAGTAAGCGTATCTTCCAGCACATCGGTCCTGACTTTAAGGGGATTGATGACTGGCTCTATGGTATCGCCCACCAAAGCGCTGTTTTTAATAACCTTTCCGCCTAAGGTATGCGAGAATTGCACTTGCGCGTAATAGCTTTTTCCCGCAAAAAAACTTTCGTCGGCGTCGTAAATGACTCCTTCGTTTAATTTCCAGCTGACTGTTCCCGAACCGCCGCTTGCGTATTGCCAACGAACAATGTTAGCCACGACGGCGCTGTTTTCGTGCGAGAATGTAAGCCAATTGGCAAGGTTAACCTCTGTGCCGTAGTTGACAATTATATCATGGTTGTCTATTTTCCATGTAATGGTGTTGGCCTGAGAAGCCGTATTCGAACAAGGCAGAATGTAATAAGTATATCCCAGCGTTCCCGACCAAGTATAAGTAAAGCTTGTGCCCGAGCCGGATTTTCCCACATATTCCACATCGCTGGCGCTGTCTTTCCTTCTTAAAATATAAACCGTGCTGGAATAAGTGGAACTCAGCGCTCTGTACGTATAACTTCCTCCCGCCGATTTGAAGAACACATAAGGCGCGGTGCCGTTGTTTATGGCGTTTATGGCGTTTGTTGAAGAATGCGAACTTAACCCGTAAGAAGGATAACGGGTTTCGTATGTAGGTTCTATTTTTTCGATTGAGCCTTGCTTAAGCGCCCATTTTACATAAAAGGCCTCATATTCCGCGGTGTTGGTGCTGGAAGAGGAAATAGAGGTTTTCGAGGAACTAAGGGTGTCTGAAGAATATGAGCCCGATTCGGTATAACCGTCATGGTTGTTCGGTTCGATTATACCCGAATATGTCTGTTTTCTTATGGATTCGTTTATATTGTATGTGGTGCCGTGCGTTCGGTAATGCGGCTCCCTCACAAGCACATATTTTTCGCTGTCGCTTGCCGACCCCGTGTAAACATCATAAGAAGCGACAGTATAATTTATGCGCTCCCATATCGCGTAAAGGGTTGTGTTGGCGCTGATATAATAACTGCTTCCGGGATAAACGCTGGGCGTGGACGCCGTGCTGCTCGTGTTCCAGCCCAAAAACCTGTATCCTGTGCGGTCTATATAAACACTGGGAACATAAAAATAACTATAGTTACGGACTGAATAAACGGGAAAGTAGTAACCGGTGCTTCCGCCGTTGAGATTTAATGTTACCGTTCTCCAAGTTACCGAGTCTACCGTAATGGTATACTTCACCGAAGTAAAACAAACATATTGCCTGCCGGGACTGCTGGTATGCTCGTTGGCAAAACCAAATCTCAACCCTATGGTAAAGGCGGGGGAGCTTGAAGCGCTCAAATAAAGGGTTTGACTGCTGATGGTGCCGTTGCTTTTTACCCAAGATCCTCCGGTATATTTCGCGTATACTCTGTTGGTGCTTTGATAAGAAGTGCTGTACGAAGTCGAAGTTCCCGACCAAATCGAACACCGAGCTTCTTCTTCCCCGTCGCCCGTGCTCCAAAGGCCGCCGTCTTTTCCGCCCACATAAGCCGTAACCGTGCAATAAACCGAAACGGAATGCCCCGATCGCAGAGCCTTAATTAAATCTCCGCCCATATGCACCGTATAAGCGGCGTAATAGTATTTCCAACCTTGATTTTTTAATGTCCAACTTCCGGCCACCACCAAACCTGTGCTTCCTTCTTCGGTACCGTAACTTACTCCCGAGTCCTTATTCCAATACGATGAAGAAGTGGATACGGTTGTGGTATGCGAGGAAGAGTTTGAATCGGAATGCGCCGAATATACATACGTCGAAGCAAGATAAAGATAGAGCGTGCCGTTTTTCGACAAAAGCGCATCAATATCCGATGAAGTCAAAATGGTCAAGTAGTCGCCCGAACTGCTTCCTATCCTCCATCCTTGAAAAACATAATTGCTTCTTGTAGGGAAAGGCAAATCCCTTGAATTCAATCCCGCGGTATATGTAAATCGATTGATATAAGAAGACGGCATGCTCCAACTTGAGGTGTTGTTGTACGAAATCGAATAAGTATATTCTTCATATTCGCACATAAGCGTATAGTTTCCGCTTACATAAGGCAGTTTCCAACGCGAACTGCTTACATATTCCAATTTAACGGTAACCCCGCTAAGAGGCCCGCTGGAATAAGCGGCGTATACATTCTTAATGTCCCATCCGTTGCGATTTTCGGTTACCGTATAAGTAACGTCGGTATAAGGGCCGTGCGAGGTGGAACTGTAAAACACAAAGGTGGCGTAACTGTCCCCGTCGCTCATGCTGTAATCGCTCCAAACCGCGGTAAAAGTGAAGCTTATCTGACTGCCCGAGGTGTTGATGGGATAAACATAATTTGAGGAATTATTCCAAGTGCCGTAAGTATCCAATAAAGTGGCGCCGTTAAGCGTATCGCCGTCGTTATAAGTATTGCCCGCGCTGCTGCTCCAGCCGATAAAGGCTTTGTCGCCGTTGGTAAAAGTATTTTGCTTAATGCTTTGGGCTACGTCGTAAGTATAAATTTGCTGGCTCATGCTGCCCGAACCGCCGTTGCTGTTGAAATTTACCGCATAAGTAAGGGGGGCGAATACCGCCGTATAATAGTATCCCACGGAAATTTCAAACGCCTGTTTGTTGTTTATAGTTCTGGCGTACAGCGACAAATAAATGGTGGTTTCTCCGCTGATAAAGCCCCCTATCGCGCTTCTTATCGAGGAAAGGCTTGAAGTCCTGTAACTTGAAGGCACGGTATAAGAAGTGGTATAGCTTGAAGAAACATGCCATCCCAGAAATTTATATCCTTTGGGTTCGATGGCGGTAAGGCAATAATAAGTCGAATAAGACGAAAAAGTCAAAGTAGTGGACGAAGTGGATAAATTAGTGGACGGCGAATCGGTATTGGCGCCGTATCTGGCCACGGTTTTTGTATTGAGTCCGGAGCCATTTCCGTTATACGCGTTGTTCTTTTTTACCTTTACATTGGCGACATCGCTTTTGTAACTAAAGTTAATGGAAAAATCCTTGAACTGAAAAGCGGGGCCGCCCGCGAATCTACAAAAATAAAAGAAGTACAGATAGTTGTCGTAAGAGTCACTTCCGGTATAATCGAGAGTGGCGGACACGCTTACGTTGGTGCTGGTCCACCATCCCGGCGACCAACCGGTGGCTTTATAATCGCTGTATGCCACACAAAGCGAGCTTCTGGAGCTTCCGGTGCCTATGGAAGAATCGGTAACGCTTGCTTTGCCTATACCCACGCTTCCGCTGTCTTTATTGCTGGACGACCAAAAAACTCCCGACAAAGTTACGCTGAGCACTCCCTTTTGACGCAAATCAACCATTTGGGCGGATAAAGGTATTTTGCCGTAAAGAAGCACTTCCCTGTCATTTACGCCCGATTGTCCGTCATTGCCCACTCCCCCGTTCCATGTGGCAATCTCTAAATGCACATCGGGAGTGCCGAAAAATTGATATCCGTAATAGTTTATGTTGCTTGTCGTTAAAGTTATATTAGAACCCAAATCGGAAGTGCCTACCGTGGAAAAATAATTAGCGGGAGTTTTCTTGGCCGCGTGAGCCGTCTCCCCTTTCTCAATGAAGGCAAAATTTATGACTATGGAAAAAATAATTAAAGACAGTAATAATATAACGAAGTAGGGCCTTTGTCTTTTAGTTTCATGCATTTTTGCCTCTCATACCGACATCGCGCCGTTTTTCAATAGTTTCCTTAAGTAGTCAATTTTCCCCTTCGTTGCATTATATGCAACCTTATTATTATAATTATATCAGTAAAAAAAAATAAATACAACTGTAAAAATTTTTATTAAAGTAAAA
>LFSG01000017.1 GCA_001512685.1 Clostridiales bacterium DTU072 | reverse complement strand
AATATGGTTGGATTAGATACCCTATTATAAATCCTCGTCAAGTAATGGTCAGTTACATTTACATTCCAATATGGTTGGATTAGATACGCGTAACTTATACTGTTTTCTAATAAAAATGTTTCTTTTTTACCTTATCCATTTTTTAGAATAATACATTTTAGTTGAAAATTCAATCTTTTGTCTGTCCATAGCTGTAGGTTTTTGCGCTATAGGCGTTCGACAGACTCAAATAAAGTTTGCTGTTTTATCCTCTTGTTCAACTATAAATTCTTTATCTAGCCATTTTTGATGTCGGCTTTTGAATATGATGCACGAATCAATATCCCTAAGCCAATATTTCAAGGAATTTTTTAAGAGCGTAAGCTTGCTGTATTCGATCTCGCCTTCGAAAACAGAATTTTGCACATGATGCAGATATCTCTTACAAATTTTATGAACATTTCTTAAGACTCTGCCACCTTTTTTCAGATCTTCCAAATTAATATCATAAACCAAAATCACATACATTTTACCACCAAATCTTAAAAGAACTATATTCTTTATCCCCTATCAAATGCTTGATGAGCTTGTATAATTCCAATCTAACCAAATGTCTATAAGACACGTTCCTTCTTAAACTTCTATGCATAATAGTTTCCATCATATAGTCGTCCAAATATTTAATTATTTCCTTGACTTTGGAAGGCTTAAATCGCAAAAATCCCTCTTCCTTTACAAAATCGTTCTCGGTCACTATATTCTTGTTTAACAGTCTAAATATTAATCTGTCGACAATTAATGGCTTAAAGACTTCGGAAACATCGAGCGCCAGCGAAAATCTCTTAGTGGAAGGCTCATGCAAATAGCTTATTGAAGGATGCAATTGAGTTCTATAAATCTCGGATATGGTCTTTGTATAAAAAACGCTGTTCAAAAATGAAATCATGGTATTTATCATATTGTCCGGAGGTCTCTTCACTCTTTTATCAAAATCAATTTCTCGATTAATTATTTTTGTCCATCCCGAATAATAGATTTTTCTTATATTGCCTTCCAATCCCATAATCTCACAGACGCCATTATATTTTTTGATATCTTCTTTTAAGCAAGTTATATCCTCGATCTCTTGAATCAAATCTCTTCCTCTGTTTTGATAATACTTGAGATTTCTGAGAATGTTTTCCGCCCCGCCCGTTACAAACTTCTTGGCAAGATGTTCTCTTTTTTCTTTATCTATATAATGCTTCACTTGATTCACAATCAAATCTCCGCTGACTTGTTTTTCTCTGGGGTAAAATGTGCCGCTATAATAACCGTGATAGTTAAAACAATGTAAACATATTGCCTGCGAACCCAAAAAATCTAAAAAATCGGAATTTATATTAATATCCGAGAAAACATAAAGATCATATACATTCTCAATCGGAATATATGCCTTTTCGCCAGAACTTTTTATTAAGCATAAGGTGTTATCTTTCCTCTTCAGCGTTCCCGACGAAAAAATATAATAGCTCTTATCCATAATTCCCTTTATTCACTGAAACAAAAATCATAATAAGCGCATTTATTACAAAATTTTTGTTTTTCGGGGGCAGGAGGTTTTTCTAACGAGATTATTTGCTTTATCTTTTCCAGTTTTTTTTGAATCTCGCCTATATCTTGTTCCTCAAGATAAATCGTTTCGGTTTTTTTAAGCAAAGGATAATTGATCTTTCCTGTCATAATAATTCCTTTTTCTTTCAGGATATACAAATAGTATTTTAACTGCCAAATCGCCATTTCAGAGATTTTATCCGATTTCTTTACTTCATGCACTACATTGTTTTTTATGTAGTCAATATTTATCAGCCCATCAACATCTATATGGTGTCTTTCCCTTAAATATGTCGTCTGGTCAAGCGCTTTTCCTATAGCCACTAAATCGCTTTGATTCTCGAAGCTGATTCTGCGATAATATAGCCAAACTTTTCTATCGCATAAATGCGCGTAAGAAAAAAGAGTTCCCGTAATATTCATAATTTTCTTATAAAGCGTTGTCCGTCTGGTCGTAATCTATCAGCCCTATATCCTCACAGTATTGATTAAGGCATATGGGATAATCAAGGATTTTCTCCCGGGAAAGCTTATATCTCTTTGTGCTATAAGGATTTATCGAAAGAGTCAAATCCCTTAAATTCTCTTTCAATTTGCTTATCTTAAGAAAATCCCTTTCATCTTTTTTAACCAAATCGCTTATCTCTTGCTCCAAAACTCTTGCCTCGTCAGCAAACTTAAACGGTATAACCGCTACGCTCTCAATCTCTCTAAAAGCCTTTTGGGCAAGCTTTTTATCTAAAAATCCATTTTTCAAGTCCTCTAATTTTTCTCTCTCCTTGTCAAAATTCTTATAATATTTGGTTTCCTTAATGCCGTTAATATCATAAACTTGGTTTATGTATTTTTGCTTATCCTCTTCTAAGAAAGGTTTGTCGGCATATGCGCCAAGAAAATCTAAAGACCTTTGATAAATATCTTCATCATAAACGCTTCCCACTCCGTTACGGGTATCGTAAATATATACATTAGAGACATGGTGTGTATAGTCTCTGTTCCTATGACATCTGCCCATTCTCTGTAAAAGACTGTCAGCGGTGGACATTTCGGTAAAAAGCATATCAAAATCAATATCCAAACTGGCTTCCACCAATTGAGTAGTTATCCATACGCCATTATTTGCGACATAGTTTATACTCGGCGCAAATTTTAAGATCTCTTCTTCCTTTTGCTTTCTATCCCTTAAAATAAACCTACTGTGAAGAAGATTGAGAGTTAAGCCGTATTGTTTTAGATCCTTAAAAACTTGTTGGGATTTTGAAACGGTATTGCAAATTATCAAGATCTTGTTATCTTTAGCTTTTTGTTTTATAAACTCGTAGTTAAAATCCTTCTCCACACAAAAAATATGTCTTATCATATCTGTAAAAAAAGTCGGCGTAATATGACAATCTATATTTTTCTTAACAAAAAAATCTTTGATAAAAGGCGGCAAAGTCGCCGTCATAATCATAAACTTTCCTTTTAATCTATTGACTATATCTAGCCCAAATAAAATTTTAGCAAGCAGTTTGGGGTCATATGCTTGTATCTCATCAATTATCACTTTAGAATAACTCAATGTCGCCGCCATGAGCTCCGAACCTAAAGGCCTGAGCGAAAAGAGGAAAAGTTGGTCTACCGTGCACACCGTGAAAGGATAAGAGAAATTCCTTATCTTTTCATATTTTTTCTTTATCTCATAAATATCGTTTTCTGGATCTGTTTCGTATTCCAAAAGCTCTTTCAATGCCTCGGAATGTAATAAAACCGCCTTATCACTATCATAATAGTTTTGATTTCTTATCCTTTGATAAATCGCGTTTATGGATACCTTGTATGGCAGAGTATAAAAGGTCTTGTCTTTTCCCGCCCATATCAAGGCGGCTTCAGTCTTGCCCATTCCCGTGGACGCCGTCATGATAATATTTTTATCTTGTTTGTCTAAAAGATAACTTTGACATCCTTTTAAGACAAACCTTTCTTTTTCAAATCTTTTTATAACCTTAATTTTGGCGTCAATTGGAGGGTATTCCGCAGTGTCATAATACGCGCTGGCGGCATAGTCCATTTTATTGAGAATGCCTTTAATTAAAGCAAACTGAATCCATAGCGCGTCGGGAAAAGGTATGTATTCGTTTTTTAAACAATTATATTGAAATATTGGCTTAGAATTACAACAATCCAACCCGTACCTTTGGGCTTGCTCTTTTAAGTCCTGATTAATGATATTTATTATAGTTTTGGAATTTTCTTTGCATTCCAAACTTCTGGAATGGTGGTTGCATACGGCTGTTACAAGAGCTTTTATATCATCTTCAGTATATCCTTTTTCTTCTAATGCTTTGGTATTGATAAAAGCACCGCTAAGAATACCATGTGGGATATCCTCTCCCTTCAGCTCTTTATAAGGCTGTGAATTAAAATACTTCGGGGGCTCTTTACCAGCTCTTTTATATAAATAGCGTTGAAAATGCGAATTCATTTTGCCCAAATCATGGTAGCAAATCGCTTTCCTTATCATAGACTTCTCTTTTTCAGAAAAATGCTCTCCATAGAGCTCAAGGAAAGCCTCAAAGAGCTTTATCAACCTATTTGTATGCTCTTCGATGCTTTCCCCGTTATCCTTTGCCCAATAATCTTTTTTATTCATGCAGGAAAGACCCCCACAATTTTATCTCCGATAGTATCATAAAGCACATTTCTCAAAATTGGTTCGTCATTCGCTTTCACGAGTTTAGCCTTTACCCTTTCAATTATACGCCTTAGCTTTAAAGGCTGACCTTTTGCATTCTTAGTCTGAAAGACCTTGTTAAAAATCATAACAGTACCTTTAAGCTCTGAATGAATCTCTTTATAGGTATTATAAGGTATCAAAACATCATAATCCACAATTAAGCCGTCCCCCTCGTCTCCATCATAGAACTTAAGCTCCACCTCTCGAACATCGTCTATCCTCAATAAGTCCTCATGTCTTCCCAGATAAGGGAATTTTACGGGCTTTTGCAATCGGTCTAATATGATGGCAAAGTCCTCTTCCCTTTGAGGAATGATATGTATGACCAGCTCCACATCCACGAGCAATTCAAAATATCCTAACGAGCGGGTTATTCCGTATTTATCTTCAGGTCCGATATTGTATTTCTCCAAAAATGCGGTGATTCCGCCCAATCCGTCTTCTTTATTTTTGTTAGTGTATAGCTGATGCCTTTTATAAATGTATTGACCTTTTTCTTTATTAGTTTCAAGCGACATTCCAAAGAAATACCTTGTATACATATCAGTGATGCTTGTGGCGGATTTTCCCGAGATTGAAATTTTCATGGGATGATATTCGGTAAAATCACAGGCGTTGTGAATCATTCCGATGACCGTGGAATAAGGCGGAAGCTTATAGCTGTCCTGTATGGCAATAGACGAGGGCTTGCGGTAGTTCACCATATTTTGATAGCCTTGCAATCTGATTGCCTTAACCATAGTATTCGTCCACCTTATCCATAAATTTTTGGAAGAAATCGCCGATGCTTAACGGATCTAAAGATTCTTTTATTTCATCATCATTTGCGAAAGTGTTGTCGATATAGCCCACAAGCGTATTCTCTTTCAATTCGTCAAACGAATTTATGACCGAGAGTATTTTCTCCAGATCCAATTCCTTGTTTTTTAAGGACAAGCGGTTTTCAAAGAATGGATTTTTTCTTTCATAGGTTCCGCCAATTGCGAATACCGGAGACAGATTTTCTCTTCTTCCTTTAATATCCCTATAAAGTGTGGATACTGTCTTGAGGAATGCCTTTACTCTTCTGGCTTTTTCTGCGTTTTCGATCTCTATATCCTCGTCCACGCCTATTCTGTCCAAGTCAATAGTAATGGTATACGCATAAAAAGACTTATGAATCTCGCTTTGGGCTATGCTGTTGTCAAAACCTTTTCTTTTTGCCAATCCCATATTGGTTAGGTAATCCAGATCAGCCTTAAAAGGCTCCAGCGATATGGCGTTGGACAGCCTAACCACAGCAGATCTTAGTGTAGCGCCGCCTCTTCCTTGGTCGCTTTTGCTCTTTGTTTTCATATATCCGAACAGGTCAATTTCCGGATATTTATCGATTGTCGCATTGGGCGCAAACTGTACTACAGCCTTCTCCCCTTTTCCCTCTTTGTAGACTTCGGTATCGTCCCATCCCAGTTGGTTTATCATATTGTACCTCAGCGCTTGTCTGGAGATATAGCTGTAAGCGTTGCCGTCTCCTCTGGACATCTTTTTCAGAACCGTGATGTTTCCGAACCCTTCTCCGTAATTGGCGCTTTCCGCCTCGAAAATAAGACTAATTGTCAATCCTGACTTTTTCATAATTTCTTTTCCTCCTTTTGATCATTTTTGTCTTTTAATTTGGCTTTTAACCCTAATAAATAAGCGTAGCCTATTTCCTTAAAGTTTTCGTCGTCAGCGAACAAGTTGATAAATGTGTTTGGAACTTCCTTGTTGATGCCGCAATACATTCTCACCACCGTATCCAAAAACAATTCCTTGTCTCCGACGCTGAGAGCGTTTACCAGCTTGTATATGTAACCTCTTAATTTATTTTCGGCTTCTTCGCCGAAAAATTCTTGAAGTTCCATACCGCTGTATCTAGCGCTCAAGGTTGATTTTTTCATTTCTTTCATTGAATCTCTTCCCTCCTTTATAGAATTTTGATTTAATTGAATTTGATAGACATTGTTTAGCGTATAGGCACCCACATTAATATCGGGCTCTGCATCCAACCTAAAAAGTAAGTTTAAAAAATTCCATTGATTTCGATAGCTCAATATATTGTTTAACACTTCGTTAAAAACATATATCCATTCGTCTTTGGCATTTTTCTTTTTTGAATCAGATTTAAGCCTTACTCTTTTATAAACCAAGCTTTGAAGATTCTCTTGGGACTTTTGTATTACCTCCAAAATATCCTTTCCAATGATATTAAAAGAATAAAAAGTTCTTTTCTCATGGGATTCTCTTAGTATTATTTCTATGTTATCTATTTCCCTTTGCTTTGCCATAATCTTCTGCGCCACAATAGTGTTGAGCACAATAAGCTTATTATTTTCTAAAAATAGTTCTTTTTTACTGCTAACCGATTGATTTATCTTAATTAGTGATTCAATAGAATCGTTTGAATTCACAAACAGCCTATCTTTTGAGTAAGTCCCTTTGGCGACAGGAATAAACCCAAGCGGCATAAGCAAATAAATAAAGGTGCATAAAGGACAAACAAAAGCATCGGAATTATTATTCCAAAACACACTTTGCTTCTTGTCGGGGTCGGTTACAAAATCATTTATGAATTTAAGCTCTATAAATTCTTTTTTTAATGAGCCCGAATAAGAATTTCGACATTCAAAGCATACCATATATTTTTCGTTAAACTGATTAAACTTCTCAAAATCTTTTATTAAGGTCCTTAGTTTATTGAAAAGGAAATTGTTTAACGAATCTTCAAAATTTTCCTTTTTAATACTATAGCCTTTATTTGCGTCAAAATAAGCAAAGGTTCCAAAATAAAGTCTCAAAATACTTCTTGTGATATCGCCTATGACCAAATACCTGTATATTTCTTTGTTTTGCTTAAGATACTGTTGTATTTCTTTTATTTTGTCTTTTTTTTCTGCTATGTTTATTAATTCGTTATATTCATCTCTTAGCTTTGGAAATTCTTTATAGTTATAAATATCACATACAGTATTGATTAAATCAATTAGACCCTTTTGCTTAAATATATTTATATCTCTTATTTTTTTGTCATCGACTTGGTCATAATCTGTATTTACAAAATTGTAAAAGCTGCTTTCCATCTCAAAATAATCAAAGAGAATATCCAGATAGAGTTCGGCAAGGTTGTCTTTTAAAAAGAACTCCTTATTTATTTTGATATCCTGCTCTTCTATTTGATAGTCCCCATAATCGCAAAATTTTAATAACTTATAAAGTCCTAAGACTCCTGCGTTAAACAATCCATTGGATAAGGAAATTGTTATGTATTTATCCATCGTAACCCCCTAATACCTCAAACATTCCAAAGCCCAATCCTCTCTTGCTTCCCAAGCCGGCTTTATACAGGATATTGATGAGCTCATTATCTGCTTCGATGAAATAAGTCCCTATATTGGCTTGATATAAAAGGTCGTCGTGCTTGACTACTGTGACAGCGGCTTTCAGCGGTTTGAAGCTTTTTATTGTATATTTTTCTTTAACATTGATACTTTCAAGCAACTTTTTAGTATTAATATTAAGTTGCTCTAAAAAACCCTCGTCTTCATATGTAAGATAGATGTCTTTTTCTTTGGTATGTTTTCTAACCAGCAGCGGGCTCAAAAATTTAATTATACACTGGCTGCCTTTCGCTTTTCTGGTTGGAGACAAACGAATTCTTTTCAAAGTCATAGTCTGATTGTTTTTCATGGGATAGTCATGATTTTTGTATTTTAGCATGGCGTTATAAAATTTAATAATAAGCTCGTCCCTATATCCCGAAAAGGTCACGCTCATTTTTTTATCGGGAACATAAATATGGTGTTTTTCAATGGAACTATTGGGAAAATAAACGCTGAAAGTAAAGTCCTTTATGTTGTTAAGTGAATATAGCTTTTCATATTCCTCGCTATACTTGTCGGATAAAGCCTTTTTCAAAAAGCTTATTATGACCATTCGGAAATCGTTACTCAAGTATTCATTTTTTAATGAAAACTGTAAATGAAGTTTCATTTCCCCTCCTTTTTCTACATTTAACAAAACTTTTTATTCAAATATAGCACAAACGGAAAAATTTTACAAGCCCTAATTGTCCAAAAAAAGGGACAACATCGAACAAAATTAATTTTTTATAAATATTTTTATGCCAATTAAAATGTCCCTTCAAAATCTTATTTGTAAACCTTTACATGTTGCCGCTTATAAATGTAAATTAACCGTTCTCAATGTCAGCATTAAATAATCTTCAATTCAATATCTTTATTTTTTTATGTATTATCGCTACGAATAAAACTCAATTATATCTTTTTTTGTCAAGATACCATAATTTTGTGGGATTCCTGTATTAATTAAATCTTTTCCCTTGTATTCTTCATTTACAAAATATTCAACATCGGCAAATTTCTCATACCACTTCAGCACCTTATCAATATTGGGCGTTTTGACTTTTAATATATCGGCAAAACCCTTAATGATACATAAGCCATAAGGAAAATCATTTGTGAAATACCTATTATTCTTATCGGGTATATATTCATCATCACCAACTTTGATCATAGGGGTTAAACTTATTTGAAAAGCTGGAATATGGGATAATTTATAGGTCATTTCTCTATAACGATTTACTTCATAATGTATCAATAAAGATTTTACTCCTGTTAAATCAAATTCTTGGAGATTTTCACATATTTTTTGAAGTTCTTTGTCGCAGGCTAAAAGCGTTTTTGAAGATGCGTCATTCCATTCTTTATAAAAATATGACTGTCTATTATA
>LFSG01000018.1:1367-4469 GCA_001512685.1 Clostridiales bacterium DTU072 | reverse complement strand
GCAAAATGCGCGCCAAAAGCATGGGCGTTAAGGTGGACGAGTGCGGCCTTGAGGTTACGGGCTGGAAGGTGGACACTGTGTCCTGGGCGTGGCGGCTTAACGATTCGTTGAGCGGCGGCGGCCCCGTGGTTTTTGACGACGGATATCATAAATTCTCCTTGTTTATCGATTTATTGGGCGATGTGGAAAAGGTGTGCGCCTGGATTGACGAAACCAAAATTTTGGGGGGCATTTGTCAGGACTGCCCCGCTGTCATCATGTGGAAATATAACGATAAAAAGCTATACGGGGTGTGGGATATCACCAGTTCCGAAGGGCTTTACATAAAAGGCAAGTACTATACCTGCGACGAGCGCATGGAGGTTACGGGTAGCCGAGGCGTGCTTTGGCTTACCAGATGCACCGCCGAAATGCTTTCCGAAGTGGCTCCCGTCATAATGTATAAAGACGGCAAAATTACCGAATATTGGGATATGCCTCACGATTGGCAGGACTCTTTCATTAAGTCCACCCATGATTTCATTGACAGCATTAAATATGACCGCGAACCTGTTTTGACGGGCGAAAGGGGCAGGGAGGTGCTGAAGTTCGCTTTGGCGGCCATTGATTCCTCCCGTCTCGAGCGTCAAGTCAAACTGGATGAATATGAAGATAAGCCGCTTATGAAGAAAAAAAGCTTTTTAAGCGTGCTGTTGGGGAGAAAAAAGAAAAAATGAGCTTAAGAGCAAAGCTGGAATACCATGCCGCACAAATAAGAAAACTTACCATTACCGCCATTGAAAGCGCGGGGTACGGGCATATCGGCGGCAGTATGTCGATATGCGACGCTCTCGCCGTGCTTTATTGCGATATAATGAAAATAGACCCTTTGTATCCCGACAAGCCCGACAGGGACAGGCTGGTCATGTCCAAAGGCCATTGCGGCCCCGCTTTATACGCGACGCTGGCTTATAAAAAGTATTTTCCCGAAAGTCTCCTTACGCAGCTCAACCGCAACGGCACTTCCTTGCCCAGCCATTGCGACCGCCTTAAAACCAAAGGCATTGACATAAGCACGGGCTCTTTGGGACAGGGCTATTCTCTTGCCGCCGGCGTCGCTTACGGCTGCAGATTGAAAGGGTATGACAATACCTGCTATTGTATCGTGGGCGACGGGGAGCTGCAGGAAGGGCAGAATTGGGAAGCGGCGCAATTTGTCGCCCATCATAATTTGAGCAATTTAACGCTTATTGTGGATAACAATAAACGCCAGCTTGACGGCTATGTGCAAGATATTTGCAAACAATTTGACCTTGCCGCCAAGCTCAAAGCCTTCGGGTTGGAGGTTTTTGAGGCCGACGGGCATGATGTTTTGGAAATTCGCGAGGCTTTGCTGGCCGCCAAAAGCTCCAATAAACCTAACGCCGTAATACTGGACACCCAAAAGGGTTACGGATGCTGTTTCTCCGAAATTGAAGGCTTTAATCATTATATGGTGGTAACCAAAGAAATGGCCGACAAAGCCAGAGCCGAAATTGACAGGAGGCTTCAAACGCCATGAAAAATATGCTTGTCGATAATTTTGCTATAGACCAAGTGGAGATGCGCCAAGCTTATTGCGACGCTCTTATCGATGTCGCCCGCCAAAATCCTTATGTGCTGGATATCGAGGCCGATGTTCAGTATTCCATGGGGACCAAGCGGTTTAAGGAAATATTTCCCGAAAGGAGCATTAATTGCGGCATTATGGAAGCGCACGCCGTAGGCTTTTGCGGGGGGTTGTCCGCCATGGGCTATATTCCTTTTTTCCACGCTTTCGGCGTTTTCGCCACCAGAAGGGCGTTTGACCAGGTTTTTTTGGCGCTGGCCTATCAAGACATGAATGTAAAAATCATAGGCGGAGACGCCGGGGTTACCGCCACTACCAACGGCGGAACGCATATGCCTTTTGAGGATATGGGGCTTATGCGCCTTGTGCCCGACATGACGGTAATAGAGCCCGCCGACAGCGCCATGTATCCTTACGCCGTCCATTATATGGCCAATACCTACGGCAATTTCTATTTGAGAAGTTGTCGAAGGAAGGTTATGAAAATTTACGGCGACAACGTCCAGTTTACCATAGGGCGGGCCAATACGCTGACCCAAGGCGGCGACATCGCCATTATCGCTTGCGGAATCATGGTTTATGAGGCCTTGAAGGCAAGAGAGATTTTGCTCAAGCAGGGCATTGAGGCAAGAGTCATTGACATGCATACCGTCAAGCCTTTGGATGTTGAATGCGTCAAGACCGCCGCTATGGAGTGCGGAGCCATAGTAACCGCCGAAAACCATAATGTCAAGGGGGGGCTGGGCGAGGCCGTCTGCGCCGGCCTCGCCCAAGAATATCCCGTTCCCGTCGAGCTTGTGGGCGTTAACGATATGTTCGGGCAGGTGGGAGACCAAAGTTATCTTATGAAGGTTTACGGTCTTACGGCTGAAAACATAGCCGAAAAAGCCATACGCTGTTTAAGGAGGAAAACAAAATGAAAATTGCCGTAATCAACGAGGTATCCGCAAGGGACAAAAACGGTTTTGTGGTCAAAGCGCTTGAGGATAAAGGCTTTGAGGTTTTGAATTTGGGCATGACAGAGGGCGAAATAAAGGGAAAGGAATTGACTTATATCCATACCGGGCTTATGGCCGCCGTAATTTTGAACCTTGGGGCGGCGGACTTCGTGGTCGGCGGCTGCGGCACCGGGCAGGGTTTTATGATTTCCGCCATGCAGTACCCTTCCGTGTTCTGCGGGCTCATTGACAATCCGTTGGACGCTTGGCTGTTCGGACAAATAAACGGCGGCAATTGCGTGTCGCTGGCCCTCAATAAAGGCTTTGGCTGGGCGGGGGATATCAATTTAAGGCATATTTTCGATAAATTCTTTTCGGACGGTTTTGGTCAAGGGTATCCCAAACAGCGTCAACAAAGCCAGCAGGCAAGCAGGCAAAAACTTTTTGAATTATCCCAAAAAACGCATAAATCCATGGAAGAAATTTTGACAAGCATGGATAAAGAAATTACGGATACCGTGTTCGGGCATAAGCCTTTTGCGGACGCAGTTAGGGGAGATTGTGAGAATGAGGCGC
>LFSG01000018.1:0-1293 GCA_001512685.1 Clostridiales bacterium DTU072 | reverse complement strand
GCTTAATCGCAGCAGCCGCATGTACAGCATTGGGCCTGCCATACTGCAGATGTCCAACCGTTATTATAAAGCGCGCAACATCATAGGGCAGATAAAGGGGGTTATGGAAAATCTTTGCAAACAGGTGGAAGAATCCGTGCATCTTTGCGCGCTCAGCAACGACGCCGCCGTGGTGGTAGAACAGGTGGAGAGCGCCAGCAGGCTGGTTGTAAACGCGAAAATCGGCAACAGAGAGCCTTTGCACGCTTCTTCTGTAGGCAAGTGCCTGCTTGCTTTCGTCAGCGATAAAGAAAGAGAGCATATGCTGGCAAAATTACAATTTGAGCGCTTTACGCCCAAAACCATTTGCGACAAAAAAACTTTGCTTGAAGAGCTTGAAAAAATACGCAGGCAAGGCTTTGCTTTGGACGATAACGAATTGATAAGCGATGTAAGGTGCGTGGCCATGCCCATCTTCGACGCCCGCGGCAAGTGCGTTTATTCCTTAGGAGTTTCGGGAGCCAACAGCCATATGACGCCTATGAAGGTTCGGGAAATTATCAAAAAAATGAAAGCGGCGGTCAAACCGCTTATGGAGACATTATGAGTAAATTAAAAAGTAAGTTAGCGTATGCCTGCGGGGATATTTACGGCGGGGGAGCGTTTTTAATATTCTCGTTGCTGTATATGAATTTTTTGGTGCTGGTGGAGGGATTGCCCGTTCTGGCCACCACTTTAATTATTCTCATAGGCAAGGTGTGGGACGCCGTTACCGACCCCATTATGGGCAGAATTTCGGACAGNNGCAGCAGATTCGGCAGGCGAAGGATTTATTTTTTGGCGGGAATAGTACCCGTGTTTTTGTCCTTTGTCATGCTGTTTTTTTCTTTCGGCATACAAAGCGTAACCGCCAAAATCGTTTATCATGCCTTTGCTTATATGTTCTTCGGCACGGCGTTTACGGTGGTCATGGTGCCGTATAACGCCATTTTGTCCGATATGACCGACGATTATAACGAAAGAACTTCTTATACCACCGTCAGAATGTGCTTCAGCGGAGGCACCAGCCTGCTGGCGGCGGTTTTGCCCGGCCTTATCATAAACGCCATAGGCGGCGAAAAAATATCTTCGGCTCAGAAAAGCGGCTATCTCGTAATGGCTTTGGTCTTTGGTTTGATATTCGGATTGTGCTGGCTGCTGGCTTTTTTGGGCACCAAGGAAAAAGAAGATTTGCCGCCCGTTTTGAATATAACCTTCAAAGATGTGAAAAGCGTGTTTAAGCTCAAGCCGTATTTGAATTTTTTGGGCATATTC
>LFSG01000051.1 GCA_001512685.1 Clostridiales bacterium DTU072 | reverse complement strand
AACGGCGACATTTTTGCCGCAAAGAAATCCAAAATTTTCCTGATTGTCCATATATAAAACAATATCTCCGTGCCTGTTTGTGCGATAAGTAACCACGCCGTATTCAAAAAGCCTGTTCATGAGAAAGGGCGAGGGATGATTGTATGCGTTTGTTTGCGCTACGCTTATGACCGCGTATTCGGGGTCAAAAAATTCCAAAAACTCCATGGACGTGCTTGAATCGCTTCCGTGGTGCCCTACTTTTAGAATATCTATGTCTACACCTTGGTCCAGGTATTCCATTAGATATTCTTCGGAATCGGTATGGGCGTCCCCCGTAAACAACACTTCCGTGCCGCCGTATTTAAGCAAACAAAAAACCGACATGGAATTTCGGTCCGAAAATCGGCTATGGCCGGGAGCGATTATATCTATTTGGTAA
The DNA here is from genome assembly GCA_001512685.1 of Clostridiales bacterium DTU072. Classification (GTDB taxonomy): domain Bacteria; phylum Bacillota; class Clostridia; order Christensenellales; family DTU072; genus DTU072. The sequence continues at coordinate 21,910 of LFSG01000051.1, read as the reverse complement.
TTCCATTCTTCGCTTGCGATTTGATAATATTCCCCGTCTTCATCAATGGAAAAAAGTTGAGCTCCATCCTCCACTTTGCTTAAATCCACAAATTCTTTGTAGGTGTTGGAGGCCGTGGAATATATGTCGTTATAATAAATATTCTTTACTTCGTAATTGTCAAGCGCTATTTGGGCCATATTGACATGGTCGCTGTCGGGGTGGGTTATTATCAAATAATCAAGCGTGTCTATATCCATGTCTTCCAAATATGTCTCAAATTTATTCTTTACGGCGTTGGATGCCGTTGTGCCGCTGCCCGCGTCTATCAGCATATCCTTGCCGTCGGGCAGCCTGACCAATATCGCGTCGCCTTGGCCCACATCGATAAAGTGTATTTCAAGCAGGCTTTCCTCGTCAAACTGCCGGGGCAATTCAATATCGGTTTTTGCGCTATAGAAAGAAACGCTTATTTTTTGGCCGTCGTTGTTTTGGCCGGGATTTTCGCTAAGCCACGACAAATCCCCTTTCCAAACAAAAACGCCGATAAGCGCTAAAGCAAGTATGATTACCATGCCCGCCAACGCTTTTTCTCTTTTGGTAAACCTTTTTGCCTTCCTCATTTTCACCTCTTTTTCAAAAACTTTTTATTTCATTATATATGCGCCGCGCCCAAAAAACAACATAATCGATTAACAGAAAAGGGCGAACGGTTCTTTTCCGTTCGCCCTTTCCGTATAGGGAGTAAAACCTCAGAAGCTGAACTCTCTGTACAGAAGTATTTTATCGCCGCTTCGCAAAGGCAGTTTTATGTCGGGATTTAATTGCATAAGGGTTTTCTCGTCGGTGGACAGCATTTTGGCCACATCCCACAAACTTTCGCCCTCTTTTGCTATATACAGGCTTATGGCTATGTTGTCATCCTCTTTGGCCGCTCCTTCCTCCATATCTTCAACAATGGTTTTCTTATTGACGTTATTGCCCCAAGCTCTAACAAACGCGTTCATATTAAGCTCTATTTCGTTTGCCGTTTTCTTTTTGGGCTGACAATTGTTTATCATTATTTGGGCGGCGCTGTTGTCGTCTGCCATAATATCTTTATCAATCAAAATTTGATACGGTATTTCGCATTTGACGCTTTTATGAATGTTTTCTTTGTTGATATAAACCACTTGAGCGTAAACCATGCCTTCGGCGTAAAGCCCGAAATTATTGCTTAACTCAATTGTGGCGTTGACGGGATTTATTACCGCCACCACTTTTTCAATGTCGTCATCCACTTGAAAACTTCCGTTTATTTCTTCTTTTTTATTTCTTTGCCAAACTCCTTCGTTTACATCTATGCGGCTATCTTTGACAATCAATTCTTTATCGATGCAATACGCGTCGCAAATAACTTCGGTTTGGCTTTTCTCAACGGCTACGCCCTTGAAACTTATTTCCAAATCGATAATTATATTTCTGCTCCCTTCCTCTTCCAAAATTATGGTAGTGCTTTTATTAAAGCATTCCAGCATAATTTCGCTTGAAGGCATGATATCGGAATGGGGCGCCTCCAGCGCGAAATCCTGATTGAAGCTTTGCGAAATAAGCTTATTGTCTTCGCCCAAAGCTATTATATTGGTAACGGCTTCGCCTTCCACTTGAAAAAGCTCGTCATAAGGATAAATATTATTAATTACGCAATTGGTATTATACGCGAGAATCTTAAAAATATTTTCTTTGGCTTCAAAGCTTTTTGATATTTCCAGCGTGGTTTCGTTGAGGTTGATTATTTTATCAAGCTTGATTTGGTCTTTTTTGCAATGAATGCCCTCGCCCTCTACTTCCAGAATCTCAACGGGCATTTCTTTAATATAATATCCGTCAATGCTCAAGGACAGCTTTATCTTTAATTCCTGCGTTCCGCTGTAATCGGTATCAATAATCGCGCAACGCAAAACGGCTTTATCGTTAGGCATAATGTCCGCATTCGATAAAGTCGCCATAAATTCCTTGCTGTAATCATAACTCAAAATCTGATCTTCGTCCGAAAGATAGATAATCTTCATAGGAATTTTTCCCGCCACCCTTATCTCGCCTTTCATAGCTTCATAATTGCTTATTTTGGCGACGGCGGACACGCCAAGAATTTTTTTGACCGAAGACAAGTTCAGTTCGGCGTCCTCATAGAAAACAGCGTTTTGAAGTTTTTTTCTGTTTCCGGTATTAATGCTTACCTTGTTTTTAGTCATATAAAGCCCCCTGTTATATCCGATATTTATAAATTATTAAGTTGTTTTGTTTTTTATGACAAGATAATAGGTTAAAATATAAAAAACCGGGAATAAAGTTAATATGCGGGTAATAAAACAGGATATAGCCAAAACAATTGAGCAAGTAAGAGATATGCAGGGCGTTACGGTGAAATTCAAAGTGAACCGAGGGCGCAATAAAATTGAGGAAATCGAAGGCGTGGTAGAAAATGTATACCCTTCCATTTTTACCATAAGAAGCGTTTCGGGAGAACTGTCTTCTTTTTCCTATTCGGATATACTGGCAAAAAACATTCTTTTTTATCGCGTAAAAAAAACAATAAGTTAAACTTTCTTATAGCTTTTATAATTTCGGCAAAACCGCCTCTGGCTTATTTTATCGCCAATAATTAAGCCGCCGCCAATAAGGCAATATATAATAAGGTTTAATTATTAATTTATATAAAGGCGCGCCAATCTTTCAATCTTTATTGCTTTTATGGCAAATGGCTCATTCAGCCGCAAGAGTTTTCTATGAATCTGGCAAAAAACTGCGTGGCCTTCACAAGCGCCTTTATCTCCAGCCTTTCATTTAATGCGTGTATTCTGTTTCTGTCGTCCTCGCTTACGGTAAAGGGAGTAAAGCGGTACACATTGTTGCAAATTCTATAATAGTATTTCGCGTCCGTCGCCGCTATAAAAGGATATGGCGCGGGCAAGAAATTTTCAAAAACTTCATTAATCGTATGCGTAAGAATTTTGTAAGCGGGAGTATCTATGTCCGAAACGGGCGTAGGCTCGGCTTCGCCGGGCAAAACCGTTACTTCTATGTTTTTGCCCACCACATTTTTTACATGTTTAACCACATCGGCGATTGATTCATTGATATTTATTCTGCAGTTGATGGTCGCGGTGGCTTCGGGCGGCAAAACATTGGGAGCGTCCGACCCTTTCATTTGCGTGGCGGCGAAAGTGGTGCGGATTAAGCTTGCCGTTACGGGATGAGCCACCCTCAACGCCAGCTTCAGCAATGGAGACAAGATATCCCTGTTAACAAATATAAATTTATATAAGGGCTTCATATGGGGAGCCAACGCTTTGAAAAGCTGTTTGACAGGAAGATTCCATTTGCATTTCATGGGCGTCATGGCCACATCGTACACGGCTTCGGCCACTAAATCCACCGCGTTTCTTTTTAGCGGCGAAGATGAATGGCCGCCGGGCTTCTTTGCTTTAAGCTCCAAATCCAAATAACCTTTTTCGCAAGTGCCTATAAGCGCCATCATGCCGTTAACCCCAATTATTGAGCCGTCAAGCACTGTGCCGCCTTCGTCAAGCACAAACTCCATTCTTATTCCTTTTTTCTCAAGATAGGCGGCAATATTTTTGGCGCCCTCTTTCCCCGTAAATTCTTCGTCATGACCAAAACAGCAATATATCGTTCTTCTGGGCTTGAAACCGTTTTCAAGCATAATCTCCAACGCTTCCAATAAAGCTATCATCTGCCCTTTCATATCCTGCGAGCCTCTGCCGTACACAAAACCGTCTTTTATGGCTCCCGAAAAAGGCTCCACTTCCCAGCCCTGAGGAGGAGCGGGAACAACATCCTGATGAGCCAAAAAGCATCCCGGCAACAAATCCTTGTCGCTACCTTCGATTTTGTAAATCAAGCTGTAATTGTTTATGATGGTCTTTTTTGCCGCTTTATGAAATAACGGATAAGCTTTTTCCAAATAATTATGGAAGTCCAAGAAAGGCTGATAGCTCATGCCTTCGTTAAGGACGGTAAGCGTAGGGATTTTTACGGCTTCGGACAGATGTTTGGCCACTCTGTCTTGGTCTACGGCAATCGGTTCAAAGCCTTGGTTAGAAAACGCCGTCTTCGAGGGTTTTGTAAATATCGTCCTCAAAATCATAAAAACAATTAAAGCGCCCAGAGAAGCGGCTATGGCAATTAATATTATTTCTCCCGCTGTCATTTGAAAAATCTCCTAAAGGGTATAATAATTAATTATAAGCCCCAATAAAGCCTTATTGCAATCCTTTTTTTAAGAATAAATAAAAAACAATGGCCAAAACTTACAAAATAGTTGCAAAGCATGGCGGAAGATACTATAATATCTATTGGCACTCAAAAGGTGTGATTGCTAAAAATATGGAGATTAAGGAAGGTGCGCATGAAAAAGTTCAAGGCAGAATCTCAAAGAGTTCTCAATTTAATGATTAATTCTATCTACACCCACAAAGAAATATTTTTAAGGGAATTATTGTCCAATGCCAACGACGCTTTGGATAAATTGTATTATAAAAGCCTTCAGGAGAATTTAAGCTTCACCAAGGACGATTTTGCCATTACCATTGAAATCGATAAGAAGAACAGGACTTTGAAGGTAATTGACAACGGCATAGGTATGACCGCCAAAGAATTGGAAGACAATCTGGGCGTAATAGCCAAAAGCGGCTCGCTGGAGTTTAAGGAAAAACTGGAAAACGCCGAAGACATCAACATAATCGGTCAATTCGGGGTAGGCTTTTATTCGGCGTTTATGGTCAGCGATAAAGTAGAGGTGCTCAGCAAAGCGTACGGCGAAAGCAAAGCGTATTTATGGTCTTCCACGGGAGCTGAAGGCTATACCGTTAAAGAAGCCGAAAAGGAGGGCTGGGGCACCGAAATTACCATGTATTTGAAAAAGAGCGCGGAAAATGAAAATTATGACGAGTTTTTGTCCGAATACAGAATAAAAGAACTTGTAAAAAAATATTCCGATTATATACGATATCCCATAAAAATGGATGTGGAAAAAACAAGGGCCAAAAAAGACGACGACAAAAAATTTGAGACATATACCGAAACGGAAACCTTAAATTCCATGGTGCCGCTTTGGAAAAGGAATAAATCCGAAATTACTCAAGAAGAGTATCAAAGATTTTATACCGATACCTTTTTTGATTACGAAAAGCCGCTTAAAGTAATACACACTTCGGCGGAAGGCGCGGCCATAAACTTTAACGCGATATTGTTCATCCCCTCCAAAGCCCCCTTTAATTACTATACAAAAAATTATGAAAAAGGGCTGAGGCTGTATACTAACGGCGTATTGATTACCGAAAAGTGCGCCGACCTTTTACCCGATTATTTCGGTTTTGTCAAAGGTTTGGTGGACAGCGAGCTTACCCTTAATATTTCCAGAGAAACCGTGCAGCACAACCATCAGCTTAAGAAAATAGCCGCCAACATAGAAAAGAAAATATCGGACACCCTTTTTGCCATGCTCGAAAATGAAAGGGAAAGTTACCAAGAATTCTTTAAGGAGTTTGGCATACAAATCAAGTACGGCATCTATGAAAACTGGGGTGTAAACAAGGACAAGCTCAAGGATTTAATCATTTTCCATTCGGTAAAGCAGGACAAATACATCACTTTGAAAGAATATGTCCAAGGCATGGGCGAAAACCAAAAATATATTTATTACGCCAACGGCAGCTCCATTGACTCCATAAAAGTTTTGCCGCAGGCCGAAAAAGTGTTGGAATGCGGATATGATTTACTGTGCCTTATCGACGATATCGACGAATTCGCGCTAAAAATGCTTGGCGAATACGACAAAAAAGAATTCCGTTCAATCTCAGGCAAGGATTTGGGGTTGGATGAAGAAAGCGCCGTAACGGAAACCGAAGCCGATAAAAAAATATTGGAATACATTGCCGAAGTTCTGAAGGACAAAGTATCCAAGGTCAAATTGAGCGGTCGGCTTAAATCACACCCTGTATGTCTTACCAGCGAAGGAGAATTCTCCATTGAAATGGAAAAGGTGTTCAGCAACCTTCCCAACACACAAGGATTAAAGGCTCAAAAAGTATTGGAAATAAACGCCAATCATCCCATATACGAAAAAATAAAGAAAGTATTTGACGAAGACAAAGAAAGCGTTAAGGATTACGCTAAAATCTTATTGACGCAAGCTCAGCTCATTGAAGGCTTGCCCATAGAAAACCCTTCGGAATATTCAGACCTCGTATGCAGGAAACTGAGTTTATAATCTTAATAAACAGTCCTAAATACCCGCCCAAGCGGCGGGTATTTAATTTTTGGCATTGAAATATCGAATAGTTTAATCTATAATAAGTATTATTAAACATTACGGGAGTATATGCAATATGAAACTTGACGCTCATTTAATCGCAAGAACACGGCCTCTTGCGAACAGCAATAACATCATAAAAGGCGACGGCTACAGGATAACGGTACTCACCCCGCAATTGATAAGAGTTGAACAAGGCTCGTTCTTTACCGACGAAGCCACGCAAGCCGTGTGGTTCAGGGATTTTCCGCCCGTTCACTTTACGGTAAAAAAAGAAAACGACTATCTTTATATCATTACCGAAAAAGCGGTGTTTTGGTTTGACAAAAAGCTTACAAAGGTCATAAACGTTACCTTGGGCGACGAAAACAAAACGGTTAAATGCGGCAACGCAAAGAATCTTAAAGGAACTTACCGCACCTTAGACGGAACCTGGGGCTGGGTAAAGCTGAACAACGGAATCATGTCCAAAAGCGGGGTGGCGGTGCTGGACGACAGCAAATCGCTATTGCTCGTTGATGGCGAAGCGACGCCGAGAAAACATAAAACTAAAGATTTATATATTTTCGCATACGGAAAGGATTACCTTAAATGCTTGCAGGCTTTTTTCAAATTGACCGGCGAAGTTCCGCTCATACCCAGATACGCCTTAGGCAATTGGTGGAGCAGATATCGCGCTTATACTCAACAAGAATATATCGACCTTATGGAGAAATTTAAGAAAATCGGCGTTCCCATTACCGTGGCTACCGTGGACATGGATTGGCACTGGGTGGACGTAAATGAAAAATTTAACGCTGGCATTAAAAGCACGCTGACACATCAGGCGGGCTGGACAGGTTATTCTTGGAACACCGATTTGTTCCCCGATTACAAAGCTTTCCTGAAGTATTTGCATGACAACAATTATAAGACCACATTGAATTTGCATCCCGCCGACGGCGTAAGATGGTTTGAAGACATGTATAAAGAAATAGCTCAAGAAATGGGCGTTGATTACAAAAGCGGCGCCACCGTGGAATTCGACATTACCGATTCAAAATTCATCAACTCCTATTTCAAGATTCTTCATAACCCTTATGAAGACGACGGTGTGGATTTCTGGTGGATAGATTGGCAGCAAGGCAAAAAATCAAAAGTCAAAGGGCTTGATCCGCTATGGTCGCTCAATCATTACCATTTTCTCAACAGCCAAAGAAACAACAAAAGAGGACTTATCTTGTCCCGCTACGGCGGCGTAGGCAGCCATCGCTACCCCTTGGGCTTTTCGGGGGATACTTTTATTTGTTGGAGAAGCTATAAATTTCAGCCTTATTTTACCTCTACGGCGGCGAATATCGGCTATACTTGGTGGAGTCATGATATCGGCGGGCATATGTTCGGAATAAAAAACGACGAGCTTTATTTGCGTTGGTTGCAATTCGGCGTATTCAGCCCCATAAACAGACTGCATTCCACTTCTCACGATTTATTGGGCAAGGAGCCTTGGAATTATTCGGACGCCGTAATGAAGTACGCCATAAAATTTTTGAAATTAAGACATCGCCTTATCCCATATATCTATTCCATAAATCACCTTACGCATAAATACGGCCTTCCCCTTTGTCAACCTCTTTACTACGCCCATCCCGAAGAATATAACGCTTATAAATACAAAAACCAATATTACTTCGGCCCTCAATTGCTGGTGGCTCCCATAACCGAAAAGATTAATAAACGCCTTGCTATGGGCAAAACTAAGGTTTGGTTACCCAAAGGCAGGTGGACGGATATCTTTACGGGCAGAATATATAATGGCGACAGAGAGCTGTATATGTTCCGCGGATTGGAGAGCTTGCCCGTTCTTGCCAAAGAAGGCTCCATAATTCCTTTTGCGGACAATGAAGGCAACGATTGCTCAAACCCCAAAAATTTGACTTTATATATCTACAGAGGAAACGGCGAATTTGAGCTATACGAAGACGATGGGGAAACTTTGGAATTCAGGGACGGCAAATACGCCATAACGGCGATAACATTAAGACAAAATAAAGCATTGACTTTTACAATAAACAAAGCAAGGGGCGACTTGTCCGTAATTCCCGAAAAAAGGCATTACAAGATGATATTCAAAGATATCGCGGACGCAAAATATACCGTGGAAATCAACGACATAAAGACCGATAAATACCGGGCCAAAATCGATAATCAAGAGCTGACAATCGAAATGGATTTGGCCGCCACCGACTCATTGAGAATTACCTTCCACGAGTTTACGCCCAGAACCAACGGGGATTACCGCGAAAGCGCCGTTAATTTAATGTCAAAATATCAAGCAAGCAATGTGTCCAAGATGTTTATGTATAGAAACTTCCAGAAAGCCAAGGACAAACAGCAATTCATTGCCGCCGCCAAAAAATTGCCGTTATGGCGAAAGGCTTTGAAATACGCTTTGCTTGAAATACTGGAGGAATAATGAAAAAGTTTTGCGGCTTTTTTCTGCTTGTCTTGTTGTTCTCGCTTATCTTTACGGCATGCAGGGAGCCGCAAAAAACTTATACGCTGTTTTATAACACAAACGGCGGCGCTCCGATAGAGTCCGTAACTCTCATTTCTTCCCAACCCGCTCCCCTTCCCGTTCCTCAAAACGGCGACTTGGAGTTTTTGGGCTGGTATCTCGACAACGAATTCAAAGAGCGTGTTCCCGAACCGTTATTTCTTACCCAAGATTTAATTATCTACGCCCGATGGAACCTGCCCGACCAGCCCCTTCCGCCCAAGACCAAAGCCAATGTAACCGTTCGTTTGCAGGGTGAAGAAGACATTGTCTATACCGTGGATATTAATACCGCGCTGCCATCCCTTCCCCAATACCAACGCGACGGCTATCATTTATTCTGGTATACCGATGAATTTTTTTCTCGGCCCTTCGATATAAAAAAGCCTATTGAAGACGATATAATAATATACGGCAAGTGGACGGCCATCTTCAAGACCAATCTTCTAGAAGGAGAGCTGATTGGCCTTACCGAATACGGCAAAACGCTGAGCGCGATAGCCGTGCCCGATCAAATAGACGGCGTTGCCGTTACTAAGCTGTCAAAAGATTGCTTCCGCAAATGCGAAAATCTTATTGAATTGACTATCGGCAAAAATGTGAGTCAAATCGCGGCCAGACCTTTTAGCGGCAGCGACAAATTGGAAAATATATTTGTGGACGAAGAAAACCCAAACTTTACAAGCATATCCGGAACGCTTTATACGGCGGACAAAAGCGAATTTATTGCTTTTCCCAAAGCAAAACAAATAGGTCAATTTGTTGTTCATTCAAATACCGTAGCCATCCGCAACGACGCTTTCGGAAATTGTAAATTCATAAACAGCGTTCTTCTCCCTTCAGGCTTGCAAACAATAGATATTCAAGCTTTTAGCGATTGCTACGCCGAAATAATCTTTTCCGAAGGCATAACCGCCATTACCCAAAACGCTTTCAGCGGATACAAAGGCCAAAACATAACTTTGCCAAACACCGTTACGCTCATAGAAGAATACGCTTTCAAAAATTGCGTTAATCTTAAAACAATAACTCTTTCAAACTCCTTAGAAACTATTGAAGAAATGGCCTTCTACGGCTGCGCTGACCTTGAACAAATTACGCTGCCCGCGTCTTTGCAAGTTTTGGATCGCTTGGCTTTCTTCAATTGCGTTAAGCTGGAAATAATAACCATATTGGCCCAGCAGCCCCCCGAGCTTATCGGTGAAGGCGCTTTTTATCCCATTGACGCTGTAATATACGTTCAAGACCTTGCGCTTTATCAAAACGCCGATGGCTGGCAAGACATCAAATCGTTATTAAGACAAATCATTCAATCAAAATATCTTTTTTTCTGATATTTATTTCGCTGATAATAATGGACAACAAAATAAGTCCTCCGCCCGCGGCTAAAGACCAAGTTAATTTTTCATATCCGAACAAAATGGAAAACACGCTTCCAAACACGGCTTCCAATGTCATTATCAAAGCCGCGCTTGTAGCCGTGGTGTTTTGTTGAGCCACAACCTGCAGCGTTTGGGACACAAAGGAGGGAAAAACGCCCATATACAACAAAGGCAATAGAGCTCCCGTCCAATTTATTCCGCCCACTTCGCCGCCGTCAAACACGATAAAATAAAATAATCCCCCTATCGCTTGCGTAAGCCCCAACATAAACGCTATTATGCTGAAATCTATGTCTTTGGCGTTGTTTGAGATATAGGTTAAAGAAAAAGCGAACATAATCGCTCCCAGCAACGCCAAAGCGTCTCCCCAGTTTAGCGTTACGCTGCTGCTCAAAAAGCCGGTAAGCGCGGCCATGCCCGACAGGCAGACAGCCACCGACACAAAAACCTTAAGCGTGGGTCTTTTATTATGGAATATCCATACGATAAAAGGCACGATAAGCACATTGCTGGCGGTAAGAAAGGCGGAATTGGATACCGTGGTATAATGCAAAGACACCGTTTGCAAAACATAAGCCAAGCTGTTCAGACTGCCTGCCACAAAGCCTTTTTTGATTTCCTCTTTTGTGATGGAATTGATTTTTTTGAAATAAAATACATAACACAAAAGGGCGAAAATTCCGCCCCTTATAAGATTTATCATGCCCGTGGGCGCATTGTTGTCTATGGCTATCTTGGTGGCGACAAACCCCGATCCCCATAACAATGTTACCACAATGAGAAGCAGATCGGCCGTCGATTTTTTTAATTTCATTCTATATTTCTATTTTATACGGTTGCATATTTTTGTATACCGTCCAATGCTTGAAGCCCAGCTCCCTAATCAGCGCGGCTATTTGGGCGTATCTATGGCAAAGCCTTGACAATTTATGCGCGTCCGAACCGTAAGTAATATTATCCCCGCCCAGCTCCTTATATCTTTTGATTATGCTTATATCGGGCATACATATGCCGTTTTTGTAATTGGCGTTGATTTCCAGCGTCTTGTCTTTATTTATGATTCCCTTTAATATCTCGTCGATAAGGTCGGGAAAATCGGAATGGAGCAAATCCTTATCGTCATAAAGAGAATTTTTTGCCACATAACCTATATGTCCCACGGTATTATACGGATAAGGAGCGTCCAAGCTGTCAAGCACGCCCAGCAAATAATCCTTATAGCTTTTCTCTCTGTCCTTATTCTCAAAATACGACGGAAAATAAACATCGTGGTTGCCGATAGAGTGAACGGAATTGATTATATAATCGAATCTGTCAAAAGGTATGTCGTCAAGGTACCTTTTTGAAGCTTCTCTATGATAACCCAATTCCAGTCCCACAGCAAAATCCAAACCCTCCACCTGCTCCTTGATTTTTTCTATTTCCTTTAGATATCCTTCAAGGTCAAGCTGATGAAAATACTCATAACCGTCAATAGCCAAATAATCATAGTCGCAATGATCGGTTACGGCAAGATATTTCAAACCTTTCCGCTTGGCGGTCTTAGCCATTTTTTTAATGCTCTCGCAACCGTCATGAGAGAATCTTGAATGCGTATGCGTGTCAATCATAATCTTACATTTGTTTGGGCGCCGATATTCCCAGCAGCCTCAATCCCTCCTCAAGCACTATATGCACGGCGGCAACCAATTCCGCTCGAGCTTTTTTCACGCCTTCTTCGGCGTCAATGATGCGGTGTTCGTAATAAAAACGATTAAACGCTTGACTCAATTCCACCAAATAACGGCTGATATAACAAGGCTCATACCTTTCCGCCGTTTCCATAAGCGTTTGGGAAAATTTCTCAAGCAAGGCGATTACTCGCAAACCTTCTTTATTGTTAATGCCTTGATAATCGCCGCCGTCGCCGTTTAAAACAGCTTGGTCGCCGATTTTGGCAAGCACGCTGTTGCATCTGGCGTTGGTGTATTGCACATAAGGTCCGGTTTCTCCTTCAAAGCTCAGCACCTTGTCATAGCTGAATACGATATCCTTTATTCGATTATTGTAAAGGGTGGAGAATATCACCGCCCCCACTCCCACTTGTTCGGCGATTTTTTCTTTATCTTCCAGATCGGGGTTTTTTTCGGTTATTATCGCGTGCGCCTTTTCCACCGCCTTATTCAACACATCTTCCAGCAGCACAACCTTGCCTTTGCGGGTGGACATGGCGCCGTCTTCCAGCGACACCATGCCAAAAGGTATATGATACACACCCCAATCTTTGCCCAAAAGTTCCAAAACCTTAAAGATTTGCTTAAAATGCAGGTTTTGCTGATAAGCCACCACATAAAGACATTTATAAAAATCGTATGTCTTTTTGCGATAATAAGCGGCGGCAAGATCTCTTGTTGCGTACAGCGTGGCGCCGTCCGCTTTAACCAACAAGCACGGCGGCATGCCGTATTCGCTTAAATCCACTATCTTGGCGCCGTCCGATTCCACAAGCAAATTCTTTTCTTTAAGCTCATTGAGCACGGGCTCCATTTTGTCGTTATAAAAAGCTTCTCCGTTATAACTGTCAAATTCTATATTGAGCCTTTTGTAAATCTTATCCACTTCCTTCAAGGTGATTTCCTTAAAGAGATTGAAAAGCTCCAAGGCTTCTTTATCCCCGTCCTCGATTTTTTTGAAATAAAATCGAGCTTTATCGTCAAGTGAAGAATCTTTTTCGGCTTCTTTATGGAATTTTACATACAACGAATTGAGATAGCTTACCCCCTTTTCCTCAAGCGATTTGCCGTTCCCCCACATTTTATACGCCACAATCAGCTTGCCAAATTGCGTTCCCCAGTCCCCAAGATGGTTTATTCCCACAACTCGATAGCCCAGTTTCTTATACACTTTATACAGCGCGCCGCCGATTACCGTAGTGCAAAGATGTCCGATATGAAAAGGCTTAGCGATGTTTATTGAGGAATAATCGATGCAGATGGTTTTGCCCTCCCCCATATCGGAATTGCCGTAATCGCTTTTTAACGCAAGAATGCTTTTCAATAAATCTTTCGCGTAATAAAGCCTGTCCACATAAAAGTTAAGATAGCCGTTTACGGCCTGAACTTTGGCAACGGGCGGTCTTAACTTGCTTTGCAAAGCTTGCTGCAGTTCCTCGGCTATTTTAACCGGGCTCTTCCTTAATTTTTTGGCGTACGGAAAACACGGAAGCGCAAAATCCCCCATGCTTTCGTCGGGCGGAACGCCGAGGGCGTCATATATGCTTTGAGCGCTTTCCCCCTCGATTGTTATCATGTCCGCAATAATCTTTTTGGTGTCAATATTCATTTTTTCCTCTTTATGCAGTCGTTCGTTTTTTTATGGCGATATCTTTATACTCCCGTCCTTTTGCCAGACTTTTGTCAAATTCTGTGCAGGTTATAATGGTCTGCAAGTTATTGGTAACCTCAAGCAAGGCTTTTTGTCTGTCATAATCCAATTCGCTGAGCACGTCGTCAAGCAGCAATACGGGGAATTCTCCTGCCACGCTTTTGAACATAAATATCTCCGCCAGTTTAAGGCTGAGCACCGCCGTTCTTTGTTGCCCTTGCGAACCGTATTTGCGCACATCGATGCCGCCTGCCATAATCTTTAAGTCGTCTCGGTGCACGCCGTTGTTGGTATATTCCATTTTGCGGTCTTTTTCGCGGTTTTTCAAGTAAAGCTCTTTCATGCTGGCTTTAATATCCGAAAAGTCAATGTCTTCGGTTTCGTACTTTATTTCCATGCTCTCTTTGCCGCCCGTTATCTTGCCGTGCTGCTCTTGAGCGAAGGGCTGAATTTTTTCAATAAATTCTTTGCGCTTAAGCGTTATCAACTCCACGCAAGGCAAAAGAGATTCGTCCACAACGCTTAACATTTCCTCAAGCGCCGTTTTGTCTTTATACTCTTTAAGAAGCTTGTTGCGGTGTTTCAAAAGCTTATTATACTTTATCAATGTATAAAAATATGTCTTGCTCTGTTGGGATAGGCTTATATCAATAAATTTTCTTCGATCGGCGGGAGATTCTTTTATAAGTTTAAGCTCGTCGGGGGAAAAATATACTGCGTTTATTACCCCCAACAACTCTCCCAGCCTTGATATGGGCGTTTGGTCAATTTTAATAAACTTTTGCCCCGCCGCGTTTATATATATTTCTACCGTATGGTCGCCGTGCTTCTTCTTTACCTCGGTTATTACCGTGGCGCCCTCCTCGCCGTCGGCATTCCAATTTATTATATCCTTATCCCTTATGTTTCGCGCGGTTTTTCCTATGGAGGACATGAGAATCGCTTCCACAAGGTTGGTCTTGCCGCTGGCGTTATGTCCCCTGATAATGTTAAGACCGTCGTCAAAATTCAGTTTTATTTCCTCATAACTTAAGAAATTACGAAGATAAAGACTCTTTACAATCATTTCGTACTTATTTGTTTATTTCATAGGGCGTAACTTGATATACATAATAATTAAGCCAGTTGTAAAACAATAAATTGCCCGTGGAATTCCAGCTCATATTTATTTTTTCTATATCGTCGTCTATGAAATAATTAACGGGTTTTTTAATTTTTAAGCCTTTGGCAAGATCTCTCAAGTACTCATTTTTGAGCGTATCCCTGTCATATTCAGAGTGTCCGAAGAAAAAGAATTTCCTGTTATCCGTCGATTTGGCTATGCTTATGCCGCATTCGTCCCCCGCGGCAAGCACCTGCAATTTTTCGTGCCTATACACCGCCCCTTCGTCAATGACGGTATGCCTGGAATGAGGTATGGAGAATCTGTCGTTCATGCCCTTAAGCAATAAATCATAATTGACAAGCGCTCTGTTTTTAAATACTCCGAAAAGCTTTTCCTCAAGGGGGAATTTCTCTATGCCGTAATAATATTTCATGGCCGCCTGCGCTCCCCAGCATATATAAATGGTGGAAGTAACATGCTTGTCCGCGAATTCCATAATTTCACAAAGCTCATCCCAATACTTTACTTCTTCATAGTCCAAGTTTTCCACAGGGGCGCCGGTAATTATCATGCCGTCAAAATCCCTGTTTTTTATTTCATTATATGTCTTATAAAACTTATCCATATGTTTCTGGGAAACATTGGAGCTTTTGTAAGACGCGGTCTTGATTAAGGTGATATTGACCTGCAAAGGCGTGTTGCCCAGCAATCTCATAAGCTGGGTTTCGGTAACTTCCTTTGTGGGCATTAAATTCACTATGGCGATTTCAATAGGTCTGATATCCTGTCTTTCCGCTCTCGTTTGAGACATTACGAAAATATTCTCTTGAGTAAGAATATCGAAAGCGGGAATATCTTTAGGTATTACTATCGGCATAGGCTAACTCCTTTGGCTAATCAGCAATGCTTCATCTATGTCTTGCAATATATCTTCTTTTGATTCTATCCCCACGGATAACCTTATCAAATTGTCGCTTATTCCGCAATCGATAAGGTCTTGGTCGGACAATTGACGATGGGTGCTGGAAGCGGGATGCAGCACACAGCTTCTGGCGTCGGCTATGTGCGTTACGATTCTGAACAGCTTCAGCGCCTTTTGGAATTTTGAAGCCGCTTCCCTGCCGCCTTTTATCCCAAAAGTAACCATTCCCGAACACCATAAATTATCGAAATACTTGCGGGCTTGAGGATAATTTTCATCGCTTTCCAGCCCGGCGTATTTCACCCATTCGACGGCGGGATTGTTCTGCAGCAGCTTGGCGACGGCCAAAGCGTTGTCGCTGTGGCGGGGCATTCTTAAATGCAACGTCTCCATTCCCATATTGATCAGAAACGCGTTCATGGGCGCCATCTGAGCCCCTATGTCTCTCATATACTGCACCCTTGCCTTGGTGATGAAAGCCGCCTTGCCGCATTGCTTGGCATAAACCATGCCATGGTAGCTGTCGTCGGGGGTGTTGAAGTCGGCGTATCTGTTGTTTCCGCAATAATTAAAGTTCCCGCCGTCCACAATAAGACCGCCCAAACTGCGCGCGTGGCCGTCCAAATACTTGGTAGCCGAATATACCACAATATGAGCCCCCCATTCCAAAGGACGGCATATAACGGGAGTGGCAAGGGAATTGTCCACCACGATAACGATGCCGTATTTATCGGATATGGCTTTAAGCATATCAAAATCGGCAATTTTCATGGCGGGATTGGCAAGCGTTTCCACGAAAATAAACTTTGTCCTGTCGTCAATAAGCTTTTCTATATCTTCTATACCGCTGTCCGGCTTAAAAAATCTGCATTCAATGCCGATTTTGGGCAAAGTAACATTGAACAAATTATATGTGCCGCCGTATATTGAAGATATCGACAAAATGTTGTCGCCTTTGGACGCAAGCGTAAGCGTGGTCAAATATATCGCCGCCATGCCGCTTGAGCAAGCCATCGCTCCCACGCCGCCGTCAAGCGCCGTTATTTTTTGTTCCAAAGCGTCCAAAGTGGGATTGGACAAACGCGTATAAAAAAAGCCTGACTTTTTCAAATCGAATAAGTCTCCCATTTCTTCTGGCGTTTCATAGCTGAATGTGGTGCTTTGATATATCGGGAATACTCTGGCTTCTCCGTTTTGGGGATTATAACCTGCTTGAACGCATTTTGTGTCAATACTTTTCATTTTCCACCTCAATAATCTTTTATGCTTCTTTCTATTTCCCTGTTTAAGGCTTTCTCTTTCAAGGCTTGCCTTTTATCATGCAATTCTTTTCCTTTGGCTACCGCCAGCTCTACTTTTACCAGATTGTCTTTGAAATATATTTTTGTGGGAACAAGCGTATAGCCTTTTTTTTCCACCCTGCCCCGCAGCCTGTTTATTTCCTGCTTGTGCAAAAGCAATCTTCTGTCCCTTTTGGATTGGGGATTAAAGTAACTGCCTTTATTGTACGGGGCTATATGCGCGTTAATTAAAAAAATCTCGCCGCCCTTTATTATGGCAAAGCTATCCTTAAGGTTAACATTGCCCAGTCTCACGCTCTTGACCTCGCTGCCCACAAGCTCTATCCCCGCTTCATATTTTTCTTCAATAAAGTAGTCGTGAAACGCTTTCTTGTTGGTGGCAATTACCTTAATCATAACATCCTCTGTCAAATAATAATATCATATTTATTACCTCAAAGCAATTTAATTAGTAATAAAAAAGCGGCTTCGCCGATTGGAGCAAGCCGCTTTGGTTTTTCGTTTTTTGTTCGTTTTTTATAACGACAATCTTTCTTTAAGAATCTGTATCACAAAGAATAAAACCGAAGTTACAAGTATCATCGCCGCTACTATTATCGTCCATCTTTTGAACTTGGCGTCCAACGACTTTGCTTTATTCTTGCCAAAAAACGATTCCGCGCCGCCGGCTATTGCCCCGAGATTAGCATTATTGCCCTGTTGCATGACAACAATAATAATCATCACTATGGAGAAAAGCACCATAAGCGACATAAAGACTATCGACAATACAGTATAAAATAAATACCAATCAAACATATCTTTCTCCTCGCCATCCTCTAAAGATGCGTAAGTAATTCTATCACAAAATATTTAATATTACAAGCAAAAATATTATAAAAACAAACTTTTTGCGTTATGCTCTTTCTTTGACCGAATACTTTTTTATTATTTCCACGGGATAATAACTCAGCTTCGCCTTTCGCAATCCTTGATCCCCCGCGTCTTCTTCCCTGTTCACGAATACCACGCCGCTTTCCTGATTGTTTTTGACAAATTCGTTATTTATCACAGCATATGAGCCTTTATAGCTTTTGTCGGCTTTTTCTATATGCACATACAGCGTGTTCCTCAATTTTTCGCCTATGGCAAACGCCGCCATCTTGCCCTCAACCTCGATATACCCTCCTTTCAAGTCAAGACGGTCGTAATTGTCAAGCACATTGTAAAGCATCTGTTTTTCTATTTCAAAAAGAAAATGGTCTTTTGAGGTTTCCGAATAATACTTTTTCAAGAACTCTTTGACGGCGGGTATGTCCTTAGAGGTAAGCTTTTTGTAGACATAATCGGGATATAATCTCTTAAATCCGTTTATATGGTTTCTTTTGGAATGATATTTTTTGCCTTTCAAGTACAACAAATCATCAAAATTATAAAGATATTCCCCCCAATTGGGAATTTCTTTAATTTCAAATCTGTCTCCGAAATATTCCGTCAACAAATCCGCCGATTGCTTGGTAACGCCGTGGAAATTTAAGGGGCAGCCGTTTTGGGCGCAAAAGCTTTCTATGTCGTCGAGCGCTTTATATAAATCGCCTTTGCCCAGCGGTATGCTGAAAGTGGTATTATTGTTCAAATGGCTGCTTATAATCAGCATATCGTGGCTTATGGCGTAAGAATAATTCAAATGCTCTTGCCACATATAAAGCACGCCGCGCGTATAGTCGCAAATTCTGTACGGCTGATGCTCAAGGAACTTGTTCAGCATGCCATAATCCTTCAGCTCTATGGGGCGGAAATCCAAAATATCTTTTTTGCTCTGCTTATGCGGCGCCGGACATCCTTTCATCAATAGTAACTCCTTATAAAAAACCTAACCTATTGACGACAGGTTAAGTTTTTGTTTTTTGTTGCAATTTTTCTGTTTTGTATATTTTTCGTTAATACTCTTTATTAAATTCGAATGTCTATAATATGGACCTTTATTTTCAGATGCGCCTTTATGTCGGGGTGGGAGAATTCTCCGATAATATCGCCGCCGCCTACAATACCGTGTTGGGTATAATAGTCATTCGAAATGAATATGAATCCGCCTTTATCCACATAACCTTGGCTTTCATATACTTGGTTGCGTATTATCGCTCCTTGTTCTATCGTTATATTGTGTCCGTTTGTCATAATATTAAACAATGTGGTGTATTCGTCGGCGCGAATGGTAACATCTTTTTGCAATACCAAGGTATCTCCGGGCTGAAAACCAAGACTCAAAAGTCTGTCGATAAAGTCCATATCTATTTCCGTTACCGACGAATCCAAAAAATGCCTGTTGGGAATTAAACCTGTGCCCGCATTGGCGTAATTGGCGATTAAATCGTCCAAATTGCTGTTCCTTATGCCCGCTTGCAATTCAACGGGCATTCCGTATTCGCTGTCCTGCGCCAGTCCGATATTCATAAGAACTTGTAAATTGCCGGTAGCCAATGCCGCCGATAACTCCATGGGAATATCGCTTATCTCGGTGTTTTCGTCAATCAGAGCCAGCACTCCGCTTGAGTAATTGTCTTGGGAAAAAACTTCGTTTATTTTTAACGATTTAATTTTTTCGTTCATATCCTCAATCTTGGTATCCTTCAAGGCTATCAAGATAGGTTCGGACACGCCTTCCTCAATGTCAATCACTTCGGCCAGCTTCAAACTTTGGATAAGCGGCTGAAGCTTTGTGCCCAAACCCGCCAATTTTATGTCTTCGCTGCCGAACATATTCGGGTCTTCCCCTTCCAAAGGCAATCTCATCTTTCGCAATATGGCGGGGGATGTCTCGTCAATTTCAATAACATCTTTTACCGCCATGTCGTCGATTCTTTGCCCTAAATTCTCTATCGTGGACTGACCGATATATTCCCAAACATAGGTGTCACCCACATCAAGGAGTTCGCTAAGAGGCGTTATCTTAAGCGTATCTTCTATGCCAAGCACGGCGGGATTGGTTTCGTCCGCGGGAATGGTTTCAATGGGACAATCCCTAAGCGCCCACATAAGCTTGGTCGAACCGCCCTCGGTTCCCGGCTCTTTCAATGTCATTATGTCTTTCAGCCGCATTGTTTTAAGGGCGACATTTACTCCGTTAGGATTGCCGTATTCGTCTGTTCCCGCAAGGGTAACGTCGTTATCGGCAAAATATTGGAGGATGTTGCTGGAATTTTCATCAATATCTATTAAATCCGCAATCTTCATATTTTTTATTTTTTCGTCGGTTTGGCTTCCGCCCAATTCGCCTATGGGGGTTTCCCTCAATTCCCACAATACGGAATTAGATTGGGGGGTGATTTCAATTACTTCCTGCAATTGCATTTCCATAACCAAATCATTGGTTTGGGAAGCTCCAAGATTGCCTACTTGGACGTCTTTAAGCTTAATCAAAATGGGGCTGGATTTGTTTTCCCCTTCTTCAATAATCGTTATCACGTCGCGAAGGGGAAGGGAGTTTACTCTGGCGTCCAAACCGTTTTGCTCGTCGCTCAGCTGTCCTATCTGCAAATCCGCGATGCTCTTAAGAACAGGACTGGAATTTTCCGTTACTTTGATAAAATCCTGCAATTCAAATTGTTCTATTTGAGTAAAAGCAGTATTCAAAGGCGAATCCAAAAATTCGTCGCGTTGAAATACAGGCAAATCGGGAAATTGTATGTTGAATTTCTCGGAAGCGGCGGCCACGGTCATTTTCTCGGCGAATGTTTGACCGAAGTTGGCTAAAGTGGTTTGCTTGATATCCTCTATTTCCAAACCGGTCATCTCATTAATGGACTTGGAAAAAACGCCGTATCCGATTATTTTTTCGATTTCGCCTATGGGGGTGGTGGTAAAGCCTTGTAATAAGGGCAGCATTTTCTTGCCCCAGTCATATATCGACAATCTCTTTATTTCTTCATCCCATTCCAAATTAATGCCTTGCTTGGAGGCATAATCGGACACCTTCTCCATCATACCTTTGCGGGTGCCGAAATAAACCACGCCGCCCACGACTGAGCCAATGGTAAGGACCACTCCCAACAGTATGCATAATATGACTGTGAATATCTTTCCGGCACAGCCCGCGGTAAAATTCGTAAATCGCATATTAACCTCCTAAAAAGGACAGCAACAAAAAATTCAGCGTTTCTTACCCGCCGGCTTTAGCTATCATGGCCATAATCTTATCGATATAAGATTGCATATCAACATTTTTCGCCAAAAAATCATAAAGGAAATTATTATTGGCGAGCATTTTTGTTACCACTGAATTGTCTATCATTTGATTGACGGGTATTATAAGCTCATAGTTGCCCAGCAGTTTTACTATGGTCAAAAAGCCGAAAACAAGCACGACGGCAATAACCAATCCCAACACCCCGCCCAATATCTTATTGATATAATAACCTAAGTACGTGGTGGTAACGGCTTTCTTTATCAAATAGAAAACCACCTTGAAAATAATGAACATCAAAATCCAAAGCACGATAAACGCGGCCGCGCTTAATATGTAAGCGGTAATCACCCCCACCACGGCTTCCAAGAAAGGCGCTTCCCCTTTCTCTTTGACCTGTTTGGCCACTATTCCTTCAAGCGTGTTTGTCATAAAGGCAAGTCTTGAGCCTTTCAATAATTCCTCAAACGGTCTGGGGCCGGTGCCGGGATCGTAGCCGAGCTCATCGGGCGTATCGGGATTGTTGTCAAGGTCATATAAAGCCACCACTTGCTGAGCGCCGGGCACATACTTGTCCAACGGCTGAGCTATAACCTCAACAAGCTTATCGTCAAGCAAAGTATTGTCAATAGTAAAAGTTACTACCGGAGAAATCAAAACTATGGCAAGCGCCAAAGCGGCGATTGATGAAATAAGACCGGATACCATCTTATACATACCTCTCCAAATACCGAACAGCAGTAACAAAATTGTTACCGTTACCACAACGATGTCCAGTATATTGATGCTGTTAAATATGTTTGCCATACAACCCTCCGGCAAATTCCTGAATATCTTTTATAAA
>LFSG01000002.1 GCA_001512685.1 Clostridiales bacterium DTU072 | reverse complement strand
TCAATTTTCCCCTTCGTTGCATTATATGCAATCTTATTATTATAATTATATCAGTAAAAAAAAATAAATGCAACCGTAAAAATTTTTATTAAAGTAAAATATTAGTAAAAAGACCTAATCTCCATGTTTTCTACCTCTTCCCCAATCGCTTCCCTAATAGCCTCTTTATACGCGTCCACGCTTTCAGCGGGAACAAAATAAACGGCGTTATTGATTATAGAGCCTTCTTCGAATACGGGCGGATTAATATTTCTGAAATAAAATGTTTTCAGGTTGTCGCAGCCGCCGAAAGCGTATGATTGCGCTCTTTCCACATTTTTCATATCGATTTCTTCTATATGCTTGTTCTCCAAAAACGCCAGCATGCGCACAACCGTTGTTCCCTCTGCCAAAGAATATCTTTTATTCGTTTTTGCCGATGGATAATAAATCAATTGAGTTTTATCTTTGCTGTATAACACCCCGTCAACCGAACAAAAATCTTGATTGTTCTCATGAACACAAATGCCAGTTATATTATCGCATCCCACAAAAGCGTATAAATCGATTTCCTTTACATTTTCAGGAAGACAGGGCGTTGGGGAATCGCCCAAATATTGCAGCAACATGCCTTCGCCGGTAACGGCAAAATCGTCGCTATCTATTAATATTAAGGAGTATATGGCTTCCGCGTAATTGTTCCAGTACGGAATTCTTTTATAATCGTTAATTGCGTTGGGGGGAACATAAATCTTAAGCGCGTCGTTCTTTTCGGGCAAAGATTTTTCATAAAGACAAGGAAGAGTAACGGCTCTTAAAATTACGCTGAACAAGTTAAGGCATTCCGAGAAAGCCTCGTTCCCTATCGTAACAACGCTATAGGGTAATTCTATGCGCTTTAACCGCTTATGCTCCCAAAAAGCGGCGTTGCATATGGCGTTGACAGTAATCCCTTTGTCCATTTGGGGCACTTTGACAAAGTCTGTTTGGGTACCCCTATAAGCTATTATGGTTGCCAAAGAATTCGAAGTTTTGACATATTGCATACCGTCGGGGGCAGTATCTATTCCTTGACAATTCCAAGTTACGGGTGAAATGCCCGAATTCCAATTAGGCGGCCAGCTTATGTCGTCTTCGGAATGCTCGCAGAATACTGAAAGCTTGTCATTGTCGCAGCCGCTAAAAATATCTTCTCCCATTTGCGTTACGCTGTTTGGGATATAAACAAAGCTCAAAGCGGCGCAATTTATAAAAGCTTGGTCTCCTATGGCGACAACGCTGTCGGGGATAAAAACCCTTTTCAAATTCGCGCAATCCTGAAAAGCTTTTTCCGATATGCCTTTTACCGGCAATTCGCCGTTTATTCCGTTATCGTAAATTGCCGGCAGCTTTATCTCAACTTCATTGCTGTAAACATAGTCCCACAATATATAGCCGCCCCACTGTTCGTCAAATTCAAAATTAAAGCTGCGGGAAGGCTGGTCAAAATCGTTTTCAAAAACGGCGGTTACCGTAACGTCTTCATTAACCGTCAGCGTATATGGATTTATGTTTACGCGCTCCTCTCCGATTTCCCAATGCAAAAACCTTTTGCCCTGGGGGATAACCGCCGTCAAAGTAACTTTTGAATTGACGGGATAACGGCCCTCTGTTTTATCTTGGATATCATCGAGATATCCCCCAACGACGGTAATGTTATAATGCTCGACGGCTTCCACAAAAACAGCGGTAAAGGTAAAGCTTTTGGTTACCGTAAAGGTATGCGGGTTATGGTAAAAAAGCGCGCCGTCTTCTTCAAAAATCCAATGCGAAAACTTCTTGCCTTCGGGAACATTCGCGATTACGGTAACTTCGCTGCCTATGGGAAAAGCTTTATAATCGCCCCCCGAAGCGAACAAGCCGCCCACCACTCTCCCCATAACATTGTCGCCAAGCGGAGGCCGCTTTTTCCAATAGGCGTAAAGGGTTATGCTCTTTTCAATGGGAGTGTCGGGATCAAACTTTTGCCGCCAAACATCTTTGTCATAATACCAGCCGTCGAAAATATACCCTTCTTTGACGAGGTTGTCGGGCAACTCTATTTTTTCGCCTTTTTCCGCCCAAAAAGAATCATACAAAATATCGCCCGAATACAAAGCGACATAATAGCCGTATTTGCCCGAATTGTTCGTAATAGACAAAATTACGCCGATTATAATGCCAGCTATTATCAGCATTGACGCAATAGAAATAATAAAAAACTTATATTTTTTAAGAAACTTCATGATATCCAATAACAATTGTACAAAATAGCTCAAAAATTGTCAATACGCAAACAATAGAGCAAATACGCAAATTTTTGTAAATGATAGATTAAATATATCAAACAGTCAAACACGCAAATATCAAAATCCCAAAGCGCGTTCCTTATTCCCTGCCCGCAATAAAATCAAAGTTTGAGTATCCAACAATAAGCATATGGTTGCCCATTATTAAAATAAATGAATAACTGCAAACAGAATATAAACATTATCTGAAAAAGGCCTAACAACAGCTTTCAAGCATTGTTTAACGGTAAAGCCTATTTAAGCAATTGATTTTTTTCGGCTTCCAATTCTTTTAATTTTTTCTTTGACAGCGGATAAAAGAACCACAGCGCCGCGAACATGGCAAAGAACAGCAAGGCGGGTATGAACACTCCTATATTGTACATTTGCGTTACGGTGAATTTGTCCTGCACTTCTTTGGCGCCTTCATAACCGATAATAACCAACGCCTGGGTAGCCAGCACGCCGGCTAAAGTATGGCCCAGCTTTCTTGTGAACGAAAAGAAGGAATAGCAGGTAGCTTCGTCCTCGCAGCCTCGACGGTATTTATGATAATCGATTATGTCGGTAACCAGCGCCCAAACCAGCAAAGCGAAAAACGACAGCCCGCAGCCGCTGATAAACGCAAACACAAGGAAAACATAGGGATTATGCGTTTTTATTACAAACAAAATGAAATTGGACAGCGCCGAAAGCAGCGCTCCCAGCGCGCATATTTCTTTTTTGCCTATTTTCTCCACAATTTTCGGCACAAAAAACATTATTATGCCCATGGGGGCATAGCTGCACACGGTAGTTAAGGTATACAAGCCGGGTTTAACGAAATAATCGTCGAATATGTAAATATAGAAAGACGCCATGAACATTTGAGCGGTAATAAGCAGCATGGACGCAAGACATAGAATCATCAAAGGTCTGTTCATAAACAAGTTTTTCAACAATGCCTACGAAAACATTTTTTGTTTTTTGGCCGTAACTGCCGAAGGTATCACCCTTTCGCGGGTCCATTTATAGCTTAAATAGAAAATAAACGCTGAAAGCGCCGAAATAACGCCTACCCCCAAGAGCAGTTTATTATAATCCATTTGCGTTATTTGTTCGCCGTTGACCGTAACCGTTACAAACACCAATCCCGCCAAAACCATAGCGGGAAGACCGCCCACCCCCGAGCCTACCGATCTGAATATGGACAAAACCGACCTTTCTTTTTCGTCGGTAGTGATAACCGAAGCCAAGGAGCCGTAAGGGATATTGGCGCAGGTATACAGCATTCCGTACAAGATATATGTAATATAAGCGTATATCAAATATTGCTTTTGAGTAAGTCCCGGAATTTTCATGAACATTAAAACGGTGCTTACGCCCAAAGGAAGAGCAAAAATAAGCATCCATTTTCTGTATCTACCGCTTTTTGTGGGCTTTATGGTATCCACTATCCTCCCCCATAAAGGGTCGTTGACGGCATCCCATAATCTGGCTATCAAAAACAATAAAGTTATGGAGGCGGCGGGCAGCAATAAAATGTCGGTATAGAATTTTTGCAGCAGCGAGCCCACAAGCGAAAAGGACAGCGTGCAGCCAAAATCCCCGAACGCGTATCCTATTTTTTCTTTCAAGTTTATTCCGTATGTTTTATTCTCCGTCATAAATTCTCCTCATGCGTATTCGGCTTAATGTTTTGTCAAGTGATATATCTTTTATTATAACACGCGCGTCAAAGAGTTAAAGCCTTAATTTCCGCCCTTGCCTAATTCCGCTGCGCCCTATTTGGAGATAAGGGGACCGCTCCGCCGCACCCTTTCGCTATCGGTAAGCTTATAAACATAAGTGGGATTACTCTTTATCCAATATCCTCTCACTTGGGCTTGCTATCACGCCGGGGCGGAGGCAAAGACAACAATGTCTTTGCCTTACCCGCCCGTTCGAGTCCCCTCACGCTTTATGATATACAAACAGGGCGCCATAAAGACGCCCTGTTTGTATATGGTGGAGAAATCATAACGTAAAACGAATAAATTTTATTTACTCAAATTATTATCTTTTAAGAAATCCAAAAACGCATTGATTATGCAGTTGTTTCGATTTATAATATCGGTTTCGACGAAATCGTTTTGTTGCGCTATTTTTTGCAAAGATATAATTGCCGTAGGCTCTTTTCTTTTGCCTCTTTGAGTAATGAATCCCATATAATACTTTTTCTTATCTTCAAATCGATAATCTGACGCGCGAATATTGATACGTTTTTCAAGTAAGGATTTATTACCTAATTTTTCTATATTCTTAACATTGCTTAGACTACGCTCTTTCTCGTAGCGGTTTTTTGCGTAAATATGTTCTATGTCATAAGATGTTTCAATAGACAATAAAGGCTGTTCAATATCTTGATATGCCCACCATGCCAGCATTGATTTTGTTATTGGGCGATTATTATTGAACTCATAGTTTTCAAACATACTTTTTAATTGAATTAAATCAAATTTTCTATCTAAAAATTCGACAGGACGGTTATTTACTATATTCACCATTTCTGTATAGATAGGAGTACGCAACGCATTTACGCCTGGCATATAAACAGCGTGTGCCCAAATAAATGCTATCGTTTTTTGTAAGAAAACATTAAACAAATTATTATCCAATTCGCCTTTATTATTACGATTGTGCAAATAGTATACAGATACAAAATAAGTCCACATACTGTTTGGTGCGTAATTAAGAACAAATAATTTTTTTAATACATCTTCGGAAAATCTTTCATTATCCTGGTTCGCGACGTCATTCCAAAAATATGCTAAGTCCATAAGATTTTCGAGTGTTTCATCTTTTCGCAATAATTCATATTTATTTCTTTCATAAAATTTTCTCAAAGACTCGGTTGTAGAAGAAGTATTTCCCATTTTAGCTCTTTCATAGTACATATAACGAGAAAATAATTCGTCAAGTGGAGTGCCACTTTTAGGATTGAAATTTTTTTCACAAATTTCTTCTAATTTCTTCCATTTTTCAATAAAAATGTTTTTTTGTCCTTTATTCAAATAATATTTGTAAAACTGGGCCTTAAAAATATCTGCGTCCGATAGCGGCAAGCCTCTATCGTTAAGCGTCGAGAAAATACGCAAAGCTGTGTTTCGGTCATCAGCTTCAATCGGAAGCAAAATGCAGTTATTTAGTATTCGCGCAGGTAAATATGCAAAATACGACGGATAATTGTTTAAGAAACCATCAATTTGTTTTTGAAAAAATTTATAATTTTCCGCATAACGACTTTTCATATTAGTTGCATCGCCTGTATTAAGAATTTTCAAAAATTCTTCCTTATCGTTATCCGTTGCAACTTCCGAATTTATTTTCAAAGCACTTTTATTAGGGTTGCCAAACTCGTCAGTCTTCCATATACATTTTTCAATATTTTCACGCATTTTTTTTGAGTTATCATCTTGCATTTTTCCAAATTTAACATAGAAAGCGCGCAACAATAACATTAAAGTTGTGAGGCGTTGCTGACCATCAATTATTTCTTTCTTACCGTCATCATTTCTAAATGTAACGATAGGCCCTAAATAATATTCTTCTTCACTGTTAAAATCATCTACATTATTGTTGGGAAAAGCAAATTCAAAAATATCATCCCACAGAGTTTTACACTCATCTTCTCCCCACGCATAAGGTCTTTGATAATCGGGTATTAGAAAATCAGATTTTTTGTCCTCAAATAGCTTCATAATATTTTTTTGGTCAATATTAAGTTTCGCCATTATGTAACTCCTTTAAGAAAAAATATAATTATATTATATAGAATCTCATTAAAATTATCAACAAGATTAAAATAGATAAAAAAATAAATTGCTGCTATGTAGCAGATTGTTTAATGCGAAAAACTTTTTCTCCTGAATATTATGTTGATATTAGCGTCATATTTGTTATCAAAATTTTCTTTAAGAAAATGGTTGCAAAGGCACTATGGCGGGTGCTTGNNCCGCCACAAACAAAGCAACTTAATAAAAAACGAAACTCAAAAGCGCACGGAAACGGGCGATCGCCGCTGAACCGCTTGGCGATCCGCCCTTATTCTCCGTGCGGCAGTATTTGAGTTTTAACGCCTTTTTTGTATGCCGTCGGTATTTGTATATCGGCGGCGTTTTTCTTTGTCTGTTTACAATGAAGTGGCGGAAAAGTATCTGTGAAGTGTCGGTTTAGATACGGAAAAGTGTACTTTCACCTGCTCACGCTTTGAATAAAAAATAGTGTATAATTTTGAATATCAAACTTTCCGCTCGGGAAGTCGGATTGCAGCTTAAAAAGGAAAAATCGGCCATATTGTAAAAATTTTATGAAATTTTGACATTAGACCGTCGATTTTTCCCGTTTTCGAGCCTATATATTGAGGGGTATTTTTTTACCGTTCAAAAATACACGAAAAGGAGGTGGGAAAATGCTGAAAACAGAACTCGAAATTGTTACTATCGGAATACCGGATATTGCGATATTATCCGAAAACGAACAACGGATTTTCTTTGAAACAATATTTGCAAGAGTTTTGGAATTAGCGAAAGAAAGAAAAGAAATGTAAAGTAATGAATTGAATTGTAATGTAATGTAATGTATTGTATTGAAACGGAAATTGAATGAAATGTATCGGGGCGCAACGTACTACGCCGCCCTATAAAATAGATAAACGAATAAAGACTGAAACGAATTAAACAAAAAGAAACCAACAGTAAAGAAAAATAAAAGAGCCAAAAAGCAGGCGTTTAAGATTTCCGAAAAGTAGCGGAAACTCGCCGTAAAGCAAAGGGCAAAGTATAAAACAGGAAAAGACTTGTTTTGTATTTTGTCCTTTTTCTTTTTACCAAAATACAAACCACAAGGAGAACAAAAAAATGGCATATCAAGATTGCAAAGTATATTTTGACGGCGGTCATTATATCGCCGTCCCGAAAGAGAATTTTCCGAGCCGAAAAGGTCGGAATATTCCAAAGAAAAACAGTCCGCAGACAGATACCAAAAAAGCCAAGTTTGAAACGGCATATGCGGAAAGTCAGGTATTGCCCAAACGTGAGCGAAAGCAGTACATTGCGGAACAACTAAAAGACGAATTTATCAGCGAAGAACAAACAAAAGAATACGTCAAACAACAGACTGAACGCAAAAGAAACAACGCTTGTAAGCGTTATACAAGGCTATGGCGCAAAGTGTATTTGCAGGGTACTTGGAATTTCTTTGTAACTTTTACTTACGATAACGAAAAACACACGGAGCAAACCTTTCAAAAAACGTTACGCAATACCCTGAAACACCTTGTAAACCGTAAAGGTTGGAAGCACATCGGCGTTTGGGAACGTTCATCAAG
The DNA here is from genome assembly GCA_001512685.1 of Clostridiales bacterium DTU072. Taxonomy (GTDB): domain Bacteria; phylum Bacillota; class Clostridia; order Christensenellales; family DTU072; genus DTU072. The sequence goes on along the minus strand of LFSG01000002.1, from coordinate 4,424 downwards.
TGAGCGACTACATTTTCACGGAATATTCTATATCCCCGAAAACGCTATGGTCGGAGAACTGAAACAAGTCAGCGATTACAGTACCAAACAACATCGTATGCAGATAACCTATCAGAACACGCACTTTTTACAAAAATTCGGCAGAAACGATTTCAAAGAGATAAACAAAAACGAAATTGTGCAATCTGTCCGTTACTTACTCAAATACATTGAAAAGAGCGGCGAAAAGTTGGTATACGGCGGAGATTTACCGACTTATTTTAAGTCGGACATTATGGACGAAGATATTGCTTGCTCTATCGGAGTAGACGACAGAAAAAAGTTGCTATTCGATAATTTCAACTGTTGGGACGAGGGTTGCCTTATCGGTAAAGTCAGTCCCGAAACCATATCGCAGTTGCGTAAATGCAACTAAACAATTTTGTCTTTCGGCTTGCGGAGCGTAAACGAAACCGCCCTTTTCTGCAAGGGTAAAGTGCATTGCTTATCGCAACCCTTGCGGAAAAGGAAAAGGCGGTATAAGAAAGCAACCATACAATGCGTTTTCGTTTGATCGCCCCTTGTCGAAAGACAAAAAATTCATTTTCAAAGGAGATTAATCAATTATGAAAACAGCAGTCATTTATGCCCGATACAGTTCGGACAGCCAAACAGAACAAAGCATTGACGGACAATTACGTGTTTGCGAAGAATACGCACAGAAAAATAATATTCTTATTCTCAACACCTATATTGACCGTGCAATGACGGGAACGAACGATAACCGTCCCGACTTTCAGCGTATGATAAAAGACAGCAGTCGTAAAGAATGGAATTACGTTATTTGCTATAAGTTTGACAGATTTTCCCGTAATAAGTATGAAACGGCGATACATAAAAAAGCATTAAAAGACAACGGCGTTAAAGTCGTTTCCGCTACCGAATTTGTACCCGATACGCCCGAAGGCATTATTTTTGAAAGTATGCTGGAAGGCTATGCGGAGTATTACAGTGCAGAACTTTCCCAAAAGATACGGCGCGGCAATAACGAAAGCAGAAGAAAAGGCAATCTAACGGGCGGTAAAATACCATATGGCTACAAAAACGTAGATAAAAAAGCCGTAATCATACCCGAAGAAGCCGACATCGTCCGTTATATCTATGAGCGGTATTCGATAGGAGTATATGTAAAAGACATTATTTCCGAACTGAACGAAAAAGGGCTATTACATAAAGGCAAACCTTTTGTCCCGAATACGGTTTACAGTATGCTCGGCAACGAACGATATTCGGGTATATACCGTCATAACGGCGAAGTGTTTGACAATATCTATCCGCAAATCGTACCGCAGGAAACCTTTGATAAAGTCCGTGCGAAAGTAAACGCCAATAAATTCGGCAAGCGCAGCGAACATATTACCTATTTACTGAAAGACAAAATCAAGTGCGGTTATTGCGGTAAATCTATCATCGGTGATAATGGGACTGCACATAATGGCGAAAGAAAATATTATTACACCTGTCAAGGTCATAAAAAGAAAACGACAAATTGCCATAAGCAGTCAATCCGAAAAGACATACTTGAAAAAATTGTGCTTGATAGCATTACGGAACAGATAAAGAAAAACAATTCTCTTGACTTTATCGTAAAAGGTTTAATGCGAGAACAAGAAAGACAATCGCAGGCAAATATTGTTTTGAATCTACTTGTGAAAGAACAGCGTACTACCGAAAATTCCATAGCCAATATTATGAAGGCTATTGAGAACGGCGGTACAAGCAATACGATAATGAAACGGTTAAGAGAACTTGAAATCCGTCAAGAAGAATTAGAACGGCAAATACTCATAGAAAAGAGCAAAACAACCGTGCAACTGACAGAAAAGCAAATTCGTGAGTTTTATATGCAAGCCTTATCCTTAGAGCCGAAACTCTTAATAAACTACCTTATAAAGCAAATAACACTTTACGATGATAAAATAGAAATACAATTTAATGCCCCGATTAAAGTAAGTCCCGATGACGAAAGCCATCGGGGCTTTTTATTTTACTCTAAAACTGTAAAACTCTCTTATAAAGTGCCGTTCAGAACAAACCTTATAAAATACGAATTTGAAATAGAAATGTATGTGTAAATAACAATAAACGCCTATTTATTCCACGTTCCGCTCGACGCGAGCCTCTCAGGAACGTGTATTGAGGCAAATAAGGGCGAAACACAACAACCCGACTGATTGATGTCAGTCGGGTTTTGGTTTGCCTTTGGCAATAACAGCCTAACACGTTCCTTTCTCACGTCAAGCGGCTTTCGCGGCATAAACCGCCTAAATATATGACAGCAACCGATAACGGCTCTTTGACGTCTTGAAACGGCACAAAATAAGCCTAAAATGGTAAAGAAAAAACCTAAAACTGTTCTCACAAAAGGAGTTCGTTTTAGGTTTGGACTGGTGGAGATAAGGGGACTCGAACCCCTGGCCTGTGCATTGCGAACGCACCGCTCTACCAACTGAGCCATATCCCCATAACAATTACTTTATATTATAATAATCGCCCACATAATGTCAATTAAATTTAACGAAATAATTCTTTTGGGGGAACAAAACTTCCGCCAAAACCATAAAACGGAGAAAACATTGTTCCCCCGCTTTATGGTGAAAGTCAAGATAGCCATGTTTTTATACCATACTATCTTTTAGGATATCATGTGATTATATGATACCAGACTTTTTTTACAATGTCAATATTTTTTGTACAAAATTATTTCCTTTTTTACAATATTGTTGTTTGTTCGCAAAATATTTGTTTTAACAAAGCTTATATCCCCTCTTTTTACAATTATTCAGACTATTTCTAAAAAACATCTTCAAAACCGCTTGCGGATTATGTTATAATGATTACATTATATTCACTTTAGGAGAACTTTATGGACAACACAAGCTCAGCAACCGACAACAACAACATTATTCACGAAGTCGTCCCCCTAAAAGAAAAATTATCCTTCGCTTTCACAAACACAGGGCAAACCATGATATACGGCTTGTTCAGCATGCTTATGCTTTTTATGACCGATTATCTGCATATTTCGGCTTCGGTGGCGGGTTTAATAATCACATTGACAAGAATTTTTGACGCCGTCAACGATCCTATTATGGGACAAATCGTAGATAAAACAAATACAAAATGGGGAAAATGCCGCCCGTACATGCTTTTTACCCCCATACCCGTAGCGATATTTGCATTGCTGATGTTCGCGCCGTACAGGTTTGACAAAGCCGCCCAAACGGCGTACGCGGTGATTATCTATTTGCTTTTCACCATTGTTTACACCGCCAACGATATCCCCTACTGGAGCATGTCTTCGGTAATTACCACCGATCCTGACCAAAGGACAAAAATAATTACGCTTACCCGTCTGATAGGCGGACTGGGTTCGGGGCTGTGCATAGGCGGGTTTTGGTACGTAAACAAATTTTTCCGAAATGTGCTGGGAGCGGGCTACCATACCGGCTTTTTCTATTCGGCATGCGTTTTTATCGTTCTTGGCACGGCGATTATGCTTCAAGGTTTCTTTAACACCAAAGAGCGCGCCGTATCCTCGCACAACAAGGAAAGCTTTTTCAGCAACCTAAAGCTTATCCCAAAATCCAAGCCGTTGATGCTTAATATTATCGGCGGTTCTTTATATTCGATTATGCTTGTGGGCACAACAGCCCTTACCACATATTTCATTAAATGGAATGTAAAAGAATTATTTCCCGATATGTCCTCGGTGGATATAATGAGCATATTTACCCCCATTGTGGGCATTTTGCCCGCCATAGCCACGGTAGTGGGATTGGTTACCGTTCCTTTGCTGATAAAAAAGTTTGAAAAAAAGGATGTGCTCATAGCGTCTTGTATATTGGGCGTTGTGGTAAATGTCGTGGCGTATTTTGTGGGCTACAAAAACTTATATGTTTTTCTTATTCTTAGATTTTTCGCTTTCCTGCCTATGGGCACTTGGTCAGGCATAACCACGCTATTTATAGGCGACAGCGTGGACCATTTGGAATATTTGACGGGCAAAAGACTTGAAGGCACATGCTTTTCCATATTGACATTTATGGGCAAATTCCAAAACAGCATAAATGTAGCCATAACCGGTCTGATCCTTACCATTGTGGGATACAACGGCGCGCTTGACCCCGACACACAATCGCAATCCGCCCTTACCACGGCGGGGATTTTCTTCATGGTAACGCTGGTGAGCGGCCTGGGCTATCTGCTTGCCATGATACCTTTCTTTTTCTATAAGCTTGACAAAAAAGAGCTTGAATTTATCGTGGCCGAAAACCTTAAACGAAGACAATCAAAAGAAGCCGCCCCGCCTCAACAACAATAAAAATATAAATACCCCCGCCTCATGCGGGGGTATTTCTTAACAAGCTATTTTTTGGCGACGC
>LFSG01000036.1:7390-21262 GCA_001512685.1 Clostridiales bacterium DTU072 | reverse complement strand
ATTTGAAGCAAAGAGGCTTTATAAAATACCTTGGAGCCGTAATACGCCAGCGAGGAAGAACGGGACAAATCCAATTGAATATTCTTGACGGAGGCCAAAAATTTTACGCGGTCATACAATTTATAAGGGTGTTCGTCCTCAATTCTCAATCCGGCTTTGCCGCCTGCCGCAAAGCCGTCCGCCTTTAGGTCGCCCAGAATAATGTTATAACCGTCCTTATCGTCGCTGATTTTTTGGATTTTGCCTTCCATAACATAGCTTTGGTTTTCGTCAAACAGTTTGACAAGGTTGGAATGCTGTATGTAATGCAAACTAAAGCCGAGCATAAAAAACAAAACCGTTAAAGCCGTAAATTTTTGCTTGAACAGCATCGCCGTCAAGCACATGCCCGCAAGCGTTGCCAAAGCCCATATGAAATAGGAGAAATTTCTTAAAAAGAACAAACAAGCGAAGATACCCGCCATCAAAGCGGCGGTCAAAAAAAGCAGGGGACGGAAATTAACCACCCTGCGTTGAGTCATAATTGATAGGTCTTAAGCTCTTCCACAAGAAACGCGTTTTTGTTTTGGGACAAGGCTTCTTCCAGTATTTGAGCTTCTTGTCCCTTTTCCAGATGAGTAAGCGCCGTAAGCGGAATATCCCTTGTGATAAAGGCCATTTCCTTAACGCTTATGTGCGGGCTTTGGGGCGTATGGTTTTTTTCAAGCAAGCAAGCGTCCACAAGCGCCATATCGCAGCCCTCAACAAGCCTTAACAAATTATCGCACATGACGGTATCGGCGGTATAACTTAAGACTTTCCCCCCTTCTTCCTTTATTTTGACGCCGTAAACGGGCAAAGGATGCTCCAGTTTATAAAAGGTAAGCTCCAAATCCTTGACGGTAAATTTACAGCCGTCATGAATGACAATGGAATCAAAACCAAGACAGCTTTTCAAAGCGGCGTATTCCTCATAAGGCTCATTGGGCATAAAAAAAGGCAATGGGGCTTCCCAAACGCCGCTTTTGACATACTCAACGGCTATATTTCTGAAAACAAAGGCGTCGGCGCAATGGTCGCCATGAAAATGCGAAATGACTACGGCGTCAATATCCGAATACGGCATAAGCTTGCTGAGGTTGCGCAGCGAGCCGCTGCCCATATCCAGAACGATTTTTGTTCCCTTGGAGCTTTCCGCCACATAGCCGCAAGTGGCTCCGTTTTGGTTGGGATATTTGCCGTATCTCCCCGTTATCGAAAGCTTCATATTCCCCCCTTGAAACTCAAATCATATTCGAGGTGGCCACCACATCCGCCCCCGTATTCAAAACGTTTTCAATCAAAACATCCCCTATTTTTACGGGTTTAACCGCTTCACGGGACTTTATTTCCTTGATAATCTCAAAAATCAAATCCTTATCGACGGCGGCGCTTGTTTTGCATGAAACCGCCTTTCCGCCTTCCACTGGAAACAAAGCGGTAACCACCCTTTGCGGATTAATGAATTCGATTCGTGCGTATACTTCTCCTTTCTTGCAATCGTTGCCTGCAACCGAAATTTCCCCGCAGCTGACCTTTTGGGAAACCTCCATATCGCACCCTGCGGGACACATAACGCAAATCATCTTTTTCATTCGGACTCCTCCAAAGAAAGGACAAGGTCGCCCTCTATTCCTTTAAGGTTAATTTCCGCCTGCTCCAAGCGGCAGGGCAGCAAAACGGGATATCTTTTGGCAAATATTATGTCTTCGCCGCAAAACACATTAAACCTTTTGTTTCTATGCCTTTGCTCTGTCCTAAAACACACAACCGCTTTCTTGTCGCCGCCGTTGATTATTTGGGGCACGGCGTATATTATGCCGCCGCCGGCGATTACCCTTATTTTTTTATCGTCCGCGCGATATTGCCCTTGGGCATACAACGCGGCATATTTCCCCGCCGTTTGAGCTTCAAAAGAAACGTCGTCGGCAAGGTCGTGGATATGCAAAAAACTGCCCGTCGCAAAAATTCCCTCAACGGAGGTTTGTTTGGTTTCGTCCACAACGGGCCCCAAGGTTATTCTATCCATTTTAAGCTTTAGCTTAACCGCCAAATCGCTGTCGGGAACAAATTGCGAAGAAAAAAGCAATGTGTCGCATTCCACAAATTTCTCTTGAGCGGCAACAGGTCTTTTTTTGCCGTCAAGGGGAGCGATATATACGCCTTCCAGCTTATCCTTGCCCCGCAGTTTGGTTATTGCGGTATTGACATAAAGCGGTATGCCGTAGTCGTCCAAACAGCGGGCTATATTGCTTTTAAGGCCTTTGGCGCAAGGCTCTTTTTCGCATACGCATTGAACCAAGGCGCCTTCGTAAGTCATTTGGCGGGCAAGAATAAGCGCCAAATTGTCCGAGCCGAAAATAACCGCCTTTTGGCCCAATTTTTTGTATTCGGCGTTAATCAGCCTTTGAGCTTGCATAAGCGTGTAAATTCCTTGCGGCAAAGAACTTTGGCCCAAGGATTTTTCCAAATCGTCAAGCTTTTCCTTACAGCCGGCGCACAAAACTACGGCTTTGGCTTTCACTTGGAATTCGCCTTTGACGGGGTTTATAACCGTTAAAATTTTATCTTTGGATACATTTGAAACAGTAGCCTGCGTAATAATATCGACGGATTTTTTCTCTATTTGCTCAATAAACCTTGCGGCGTATTCGGGGCCCGTCAAATCTTCCTTGAAATACCGCAGTCCGAAGCCGTTATGAATGCATTGATTGAGGACGCCTCCCAAAGAAGCGTTTTTTTCAAGAATAAGCGTTTTGGCGCCTTGGTCGGCGGCGGCTAAGGCGGCGGCCAAGCCCGCGGCTCCTCCGCCCACTATCGCCACATCGTATTCGTAATTCATTTGTTTACCTATCTGCCCGGCAAAAATTTATCTTTATAGCACTGAATGCCTCTTTTTATCACTTCTATCGCCGTCTGCTTGTCGCATATTTTCATATCGGCGGTATGCTTGCCCTCAAGCTCTTTGTAAACGGTAAAGAAATGGCATATCTCGTCCGTTATGTGTTTGGGCAGCTGCTCGATTTCGGTATAAGCGTTCCAAGTAGGCTCATTAAACGGAATGGCGATTATTTTATTGTCAATGAAACCGTCGTCGGTCATGGTAACCATGCCTATGGGATAGCAGCGGCATATAGCCATGGGTTTAATGGCTTCGCTGCAAATAATCAAAACATCGACGGGATCGTTGTCTTCGCAAAAAGTTTTGGGAATAAACCCGTAATTGGCGGGATAATGGGTGGAAGTAAACAATATTCTGTCAAGAATCAAAAGTCCTGTTTGCTTATCCAATTCGTATTTGTTTTTGCTTCCTTTGGAAATTTCCACCACCGCGATAAAATCCTCGGGCGCTATTCTGTCAAAACTGATATCATGCCAAACATTCATTTTTCAATCTCCTGTAAGGGCTGTCAATAATAGTATTATACAATACATAAAAGCGACAAAGCAATTAAATGCTTGCGATAATACGATATATTTAATAAAAAAACGCGGATTTTTACATTTTTTAATAAATCTCAAATTTTACTTAACAGCAAATAAGATAAATGCTATAATAAGAAAGCGGATAAAAGGAAAGGTATGATTCACGACGAAAGAATAAGCAACAAGCTGTTGGTTTTATTTGTCCTTGACAAAATGGAAATTCCCATTAACGAGGAATTACTTTTGTCCATTTGTTCCACCGATAACGAATGGATACCTTATTTTTATTGCAAACAGATTATCGCGGACTTGACCGAAGCTGGTTTTATCAACAAAATAAACGGCAGCATCCGCAATCCCATGCTGTCTTTGACCGAGGACGGCAGGACCTGCCTTTCCCATTTCTACAACGACATCCCTAAGTCCGTGCGGGATACCGTTACCGAGTTCGCCCGCCTTTCCCGCCTTGATTACAAAAAGAAACAGGAATTCACCTGCGACTACAAAAAAAACGCTGACGGCTCATATACGGTGGACATGAGCATATACGAAATCACCAAGCCCATCATGCAGCTTAAATTCGTGGTCAGCAATCTCGAAAAAGCCATTTCCATCTACAACAATTGGAATAACAAAGCGCCCGAAGTCTATAAAGCCTTTTACGATATCTTGATAGATTAAATTTTTTAATTAATTTTTTTTGCCCAAACTCAAAAAAGAACTTTTCAACAATCTTACCGTCTGACAAAAAAATTGGAAAAATAAAAAAGCCGCTTAAAGCGGCTTAGTTTACATTATATCATCCAATTTTACGGGCTCAACGGTAAAATTGCTTTGGTTGTCGATTTCAATAACCGTTCCCCCTCTTTGGGCGGTCATTTTGGGGAAGCCTTTATATGTGCCGAAATAGGCCAGATAATCTATGGACTTTCCGTATGTCAAACGCACGCCCTTGTAGGTTACCGAAAAGCCGTTGACATGGTCATGCCCGCAGAACACGCCTTTGGTGCTGCCCAGCTCTAAGATGGCGTCAAAAAATTCCCCTCTGACGGCGGGAGGATACACATTCTCCAAAGCGTCCCCATAATGGTAAATAACATCGGGGTCGCCGTTTTTATAAGCCTTCCAAGCGTCTTCGTATTCGTTCAAGGGTATATGGAAAAAAGCCAGCGAAGGCGGAAGGTCGTGCAATTGATAATGTTCTTTTATTCTGTATAATTCTTGCTTGTACCAGTCTATTTGGTCTTTATGTATTTTGTCGTACACATTTAACTTAGTGTTTGTAAGATAGGAATTGGAATCAATCAAAACAAGGGACGTGTTCATGCTTTGGTCGGGATTTTTGATATTGATAAAGGTATTGCCCATGCCCGATATATTCTTGGGGCCTCTTTGGAAAATACAATATTTAGAGCTTTCGTACACTTGACAAATGTCCTCTTTTCCAAACAGCGAATACCATTCTTCGTCATGGTTGCCGAAAGTAACCGTCCAAGGTATTTCAAAACTATCCATCAGGGCGCACAAAAGCTGAGTGGTTTTGCGGTTATTTGCCGAACCCGATTGAATGGGCACGGGATACACCATATCGCCGGTAATGATTATCAAATCGGGTTTGGTGTAATTGACAAGCTTGGTTATTGCGGTCATGGCCTTTCTGTCCTTGCCTATGCTCATGAATCCGCCGCCTATGTGTGTGTCGGTAAGCTGCAATATCCTGAAATTCTTTTGAGCGTTTTTGGTAAAAGCGTAATAGCCAAGACCGTCGATATCGGGCGTCAAACCGTTGTTTTGAACCTTGCTTTGCTTAAGGGCGTATTGCATATTCATATTAAAGCCGATTGTGCCCGCAAGCGAAAGCGCGCCGCTTACAAAAAATATCGCAGCGATTACTATGGCCAGAACGCCTATAAGTTTTTTTCTGTCAAACTTCTTTTTCATGAGCCTTGTCCTTCCTTTTGCCGAGTATTCCGCAATAAACTATCCGCTTAAAGATTATAACACACAACGGCTTTTTTGAGAATAGCTTTTTTCTTTAATTAATTAATTAAAAGAGCCCCGTCCATTGACACATTATTTTTACCTATGTATAATAGTGATTGCCATTGAAATAATTTCTTCGATGTGTTTAACGCCGTTAAAGGAGCGATAAATATTGTATAAAGCGCTGATAAAGATAAACAAAAAAGACTATTTCGCCTGCAGCATGTATTATATAAAGAAGTATATATCGGCAAGGGAGATAATTTTGCTTTTGCTGCTGCTGGCGGCGGGGCTGGCGCTGTTTATTTCCTTTGACAACATAATAATTTTGGTAATGTTCGCAGTGATTTTAGCGCTTATGGGCTTTGCGGTAATTTTGTTTGTGGTAACGGCGCTGGCGGGATTTAAGACCGACTACCAAAAATACGACATAACCGAGCAGCTTTTGACCTTTGACCAAAAAGAGCTCACCATAGAAAGCATAAACAGCAAAGGACAAACAAGTTTTATTGAAAGACTGGAATACCGAAACATCGACAAAGTGGCGCTGAGAAAGGACAGAATTTACCTGTACGGCGGCGTGGCGTTGCCCTTCTATATATTCCCCGCCGCCATGAAGCAAGGCTCATACGAGGATTTAAGGCTGTTTTTAATTGACAATATTGAGCCAAGCAAATTCAAAATGAAAACAAAAATGCGCTACTTCCCCTTTTACCCAAAACGAAAATTCGACCAAGATTTACAGCAAAAACTTGACAATATTGACCAAAACCTAAAAAAAGCTCAAGACGACGACCAAGACCAAAACAAAAAATAACCGCTGAAATAAGCGGTTATTGTTTATCTTTTATAAAGCCAACTTAAAAAGCTTATTTTAACCCTTTAATAAAATCAAGGAACTTGACGGCCTCGATAAGGCAGTCTTTGGATATGGCCTTAAACATATCCAAATGGTAGCAATGGTTATCCATAAGCTTCATGGAATTGTGGCTGAACACGGGGATATTCAATTTTTCCAGCTGCTGCTTAAGATATTCGCCCTGCCCTTTGCAGAAAATATCCTTTTCGGCGTAAGCGATAAAAGAAGGGCGCCAGTTTTTGTCCACAAAATTTATGGGCGAAAGCTGGTCATAATAAGGAAATTCTTTAAGATTGGAAAAGTCGCTTTTAATTTCAAACCCAAGGAAACAGCCGGCTATATCCCTTGTCAAGCCGAAGGGCAATTTGGATTCCAGCGAAAGGGCGATGTCATAAGGCCCGCAAAAGCCCATAAAGCCCGCTATTTTGACTTCGGGATCGGGAATTTCCAAAGTGTTTCTCAATTTTTGGTTATTGGAAGCGGCCACCAAATAAGCGGCGAAATAAGCTCCCGCCGAATCGCCGGTTACCACTACTTTATCAAGGTCAAGATTATACTTTTCCTCCATTTGCTTAAGGTAATTCAAAGCCTTCATGCAGTCGATATTTGGGGAAGGAAAAGCGTAATAGGGGCTTAAGCGGTAATTTATATTAAACACAAACCAGCCCTTGTCGGCAAAATAAGAGCTTATGCTTCTTCTGTGCTTTTTGTCTCCCGCCACAAAGCCGCCGCCGTGAATATTCAGTATAACGGGATATTTGCCTTTTTGGGCGTACCTTTTGTCAAAATAGGCGTCGCCTTTGGCTATGTAGGAATAATTTTCGTCATATACGATATCCCTATCGATGCTTACATTGGGAAATCTCTTATAGTTTTGAGGAACATGGAATAAATAATCTATTGCCTTAAATAAAACCTGCGACCTTGTCATGCCGTAACCTCCGTTGTAAATAACCTAATACATTATATTAACTTGTCAAAATTCTTCATATGCATAACAATTATAATGCCATTCTTTAATAAAGTCAAAAAGTTTTGGCGTACCCGGAGGGACTCGAACCCCCAACCTTCTGATCCGTAGTCAGATGCTCTATCCAATTGAGCCACGGGTACAACGAAGTAATTATAGGGCTTGACAAAGATTATGTCAAGCAAAAACAAATTAGTACCCTAATTCGTACCCTAAAATATAATTCAAGAATTTTATATTTTTACAAACTCAAAAGTAACAAAGAGTGTTAGACGCCTTTAATATTTTGACAAGCCGCCCCCCGCTCAGCAAACAAAACCCGCTTTTGTTTCAAAGCGGGTTTTGCTACAAAAAGGCTGTTTTTTTGAAGAAATCAATCGGTTTTTTCATTGTTTTCAACATCGGCGTTATTCACCATAACCTTGGCTCTTCTTCTGCCCTTATTGTTTTTAACCGCTATAAAGGCCGCTATTCCGCCGCCCATAACCGCGACGCCGCCTATAATCACGAACAAAATCCAAGTTTTGCTGCCTTTGGCCTTTACTCTTTCCCACATGGCGACGGCTTTTTCATGCATGGCGCCAAAATCTTTCATAACGCCGTATTGTTCTTGGTCTATTTCGGGATACCGAAATTCGTTGTTAAAATATTCGTCGATATCGTATTCGTATTCTTCAAGAATGGCCACAGTCTCGGCGCTGCCTCGCAAAACTTCCCTGTCCAGTCCGCAGGTATAGCCGATATATATGGCGTTTCTTATGGCCACTTCGGGACGGCAAAAATAATCGATAAACATATGGGCTATTTCGGGATTGGGAGCGTTTTTGGGTATCACCCAGCCGTCAAACCACACATTGCCGCCGACTTCGGGCACAAAATAATTCAAGTCTTCGTTTTCCTCCATGGCCTGTACAGCGTCTCCGCTCCAAGAAAGCCCAACATAGGCTTTATTGGCCACGATTTCATTCTTGCCGTAATCCACCTCATAACCCTTAAGGAAAGGTTTTTGTTCCACCAAAGCGTTTTCCACCGCTTCAAGCATTGTGTCGTTGACGGTATTGATAAGCTGCTGCACGCTTTTGTCTTCAAGGCCTTTGGGCAAAGCGTCGATTTCTTTAAGATAAAGGACGGCGGCCACATAGGTATCCCTTATGGAATCTTTAAGAAAAATCTTTTTGTCCAGCTTTTTGTTGTCGGCTTTATTCCACAAAATGCCGTAACCGGCTTCAATGTCTTCTTCCCTTACTATTTGGGCGTTATAGAGTATGCCCAGCGTTCCCCACATATAAGGAACAAAATAATCGGACAAAGCTATTTGGGTATTGTTTATTACTATGTCGTCAAAAACGGCGTCCACCTTATCGTAAATTCTTTGGTCGATGTTGCTTATATTGTGAAGCTTTGTTTTGTCCAATTCCATCAGCATATTGTTGCGGACCAGCCTTTCAATGGCGTATTCGGAAGGACACAGCAGGTCCATGCGCTCGTCATTGTTCATAACCTGCGTAAGCATCACCTCGTTGGTATCGAATGTGGAATACACCACATTGAGGTTTTTTCCCGTCTGCTCATAATAATATTGCTCAAAGTCGTTTATTGTTTCGGGATCGATATAGTCGGCCCAATTGTATATATACAATTCATCCGTTTGGGCATGGGCGGGCAGTCCCGCGGGTATCATTATCCCAAAGAATAACGCGGCAAACACAAAAACCGCCGCAAGCGCGCTAATAACTCTTTTCATTTTTTATCTCCTTTGAATATTTTTTAATATATTGTCTTAAATTTATTATAAGCAAAAGGGTGATTATAAACACGATTATTATGGAAAAAACGGCGAACCAGAAAGGATTGAGGCCTCTTGCGTTATGCTGGCTGCTGTAAATATAAGTGCTTAAAGTATCTATTCCGGTTGTAGCGCCTTTATTTATCTGAGTGATAATAAAATCGTCCATGGAAAGGGTAAAGGCCATTACAAACCCCGATATTATTCCTGGATAAATAATGGGCAGTATTACTTTGACCAGCGCTTTGGCGGGAGAAGCGCCCAAATCCAAAGCGGCTTCGTAAATATTGGGGTCCATTTGGATAAGGCGGGGCATTACCGACAAAACCACATAAGGCGTGCAAAAGGATATATGGCCTATGATAAGTCGGACATAGCCTTGGGGAAACTTAAAAGTTACAAAGAAAAGCATGAGCGACACCGCCATGACTATTTCGGAATTGATTATGGGCAATTGGTTGACATTCTCCACAACTTTGCGCATTCTTTTGCGCAGATTAAAAATGCCTATGGCGGAAACTGAGCCCAAAATCGTGGCCGCCACCGAAGAAACCGAAGCGATAATAAGGGTATTCTTCAAAGCGCTGAGAAGGGCGGGCGTTTGCGAGGAATTCAAAATGGAGCGGTAGGCGTCAAGAGTAAAACCGTGCGGAAAAGTAAAATTTGAGGTGTTTGAAAAAGAAAACACGATTATCATTACTATGGGGGCGTACAGCAGCGCCAAAATAATAAAAATGAAGGCTTTGTCAAAAATTTTCTTTACCATAAGTTCTTGGACGCCTCCCCTTTGTTATATTTGCTGATGAAGATATTGGAAACAATCACCAACAGCAGCATAATCAAAGACATCACGCTTCCCACGCCGTACAGCCCGTTATTGAATTTGTTATAAATGGAATCTCCGAACAAATAAGTACCGCCCAAAAGCTGGCTTATCGCGAAAGTGGATATGGTGGGTATAAACACCATGGTAACGCCGCTTATTATCCCCGGCAAAGACAAAGGCAGCGTGGTTTTTATGAAAACCGTAACGGCGTCGGCGCCCAAGTCTTGAGCGGCCTCAAGATAGCTTTTATCTATATTGGTCAAGGTGGTATGCAGGGGCAAAATCATAAAGGGCAAGAAGTTATACACCATGCCGAAAATCACCGTGCCCAGCCCCAGGTCTATGTTAAGCGCTTCAAATATCGCCCTTGTGGCAAGCGTTCTGATGAGAAAGTTCACCCACATGGGCAGTATAAAAAGCAATACGATTATGCCGCCCCAAGCGCGCTTGGACAGGATATAAGCCACGGGGTACCCGATAACCAGGCAAAGCAGCGTGGTAATAATCCCCACCAAAAAAGAAAGCAGAAGCGTAGACAAGCTGGCGCCGTCCCGCAACAAGGCGATAAAGTTCCCGAACGACAGCTTTCCGTCAACCAAAAAAGCGTTTACCAATATCAGCGCCAAGGGTATTACCACAAACAACAGCATGAACAGGATATACGGATAGGCAAAAACGCTTCTTGTTATGCGGAAGTTTTTGATTTTGTTTTTTAATTTAACCATAAAGCTTTCAGCCATTATCCGCCTCCGCGTATTCGGTAACGCGAATGTTTTCGGGTTTTATATAAATGCCTATTCTGTCGTCTTTAAGCCATTCGTCGTCGGTGTCGATAAAGAAATCGTAATAATCGTCCGTTCTGGCCACTATTTGATAATAGCTTCCCTTATAAATGGAGCTCACCACGGTGGCGCCTATTATGCCTTCGCTTTCGTCATCCTTAATTTCCACATCGTCAAAATCTACTTGCACCTTAACCTTGGCGCCCGAAGGCAGGTTGCAGTGGCAAGGGAATTTGCCGCCGCAGATTTCCACATTGTTTTCGCTCCACATTTCGGTTATTATCTCATTAATCAGCCTTGGCTTGCGCATTATGTGCAGGTCGGCGGGTTTGATATACAGCCCGATTTTTTCTCCCGGCAAGCACTCCACATTGTCATGGATAAGTATTTCATTGCCTTCTTCGCCGTCGATAATGGCGATAGTTTGATAATGGTCTCCCTTGAACACCGAGGAAATCACTTGCGCGGTAACCATGGCTTTGGGGTTATCCCCTTTCAAAACGGAGATATCCTCGGGACGAATAATGACATCGATAGGCTCGTTTTTCTTAAACCCTTTGTCCACGCATTTGAAATTATGCTCGCAAAAGAACACTTCATAATCATCAAGCATAATGCCGCTGAATATGTTGGATTCGCCAATGAAATCGGCCACAAAAGCGTTGGCAGGCTCGTCGTATACTTTTTGCGGACAGCCTATTTGCTGAATCACCCCTCCCCGCATGACGATTATGGTATCGCTCATGGTCAAGGCTTCTTCTTGGTCGTGGGTAACATACACAAAGGTTATGCCCAGCTTTTTATGCATATTCATAAGCTCTATCTGCATATCCTTGCGCATTTTCAAATCCAGCGCCCCCAGCGGCTCGTCAAGCAACAGCACATCGGGTTCGTTCACAATGGCGCGCGCTATTGCCACTCTTTGCTGCTGCCCGCCCGAAAGACTGTCCACATCCCTATGCTCAAACCCTTCCAAATCCACTATCTTAAGCACATTTCTGACCTTTTCGCTGATTTCTTCCTTGGTGAGCTTGCGCAAATTCTGATATACATTTCCCCGCTTATCGGTATAGGTGGTGCCGTCGGGCACTCGTTTGAGCTTAAGCCCGAAAGCGATATTTTTATAAACATTGAGATGGGGGAAGAGAGCGTACTTTTGAAAAACCGTATTAACAGGCCTTTCATGAGGAGGTATGTCGGTAATGTTAACGCCGTTAATAAAGATTTCCCCTTTGGTAGGCTTTTCGAATCCCGCAATAAGCCTCAATGTGGTAGTTTTGCCGCAGCCGGAAGGTCCCAGCAAAGTTACGAACTCTCCCTTGCGTATGGAAAAACTGATATTGTTCACCACGGGATTGCCGTCGTATTCCTTGGTTACTTTCCTTAATTCGATTATCTTGCTTGCGTTGTTCATTTTTTTATTGTTGGCCATTTTTATCCCTCTTAAAAGTTGCTCGGAGTGGTTATCCAAAGCACCTTGCTTCTTCCTTTGTTTTTATTTATTATTCTGTGTTCCCTTTTGCCGTCGATATAAAAGGATTCCCCTTTTTTGGCTATATAGCTGAACTGCCCGTATTCAATACAGATTCTGCCCTCCAAAACATACCCGAACTCCTCCCCCTCAAAGGGCAAACGGTCCAAGCAGGCGTCGCCTTCTTCGTTCAAAACCAAAATTATAGGCTCCATTTCGTTCTTTTGGGAATTGGGAATAAGCCAGATATTGGTTCCCTTGCCGTTGGTTGACTCAAAATAATCGTTTTTGGTGAACACTATTTTTTCCTCTTTGTCCTCGTCAAAGAAGTCCCGCAAGCTCACACCCAAAACATTCAAAATATCCACCAAAGTCGCTATGGACGGCGAAGCGATATCGTTTTCCAATTGGCTGATATAACCCTTGGTAAGCTCGCATCGGGAAGCCAGTTCTTCCTGCGTCAAACCCCTTTGTAGCCTAAGCTCTTTTATTTTCGCGCCGATATCCATTTTGCCTCAATTGCTATTTTATTTCATTAAACATTTTGTATTATATTATTGAAGATTAGTCTTGTCAAACGATTTTATTAAAATAGCTAAACTTTTTTTACGGCATTTTTTTATGCGTAAAAAGGCGGGATTTTTGACGAGATTTAAATATTGATATCGTAATCAATATATGATAAAATAATGTTTATGAAAAGGTTTATATCGGCAATAATCATATTAATGACGCTGTGCTTGTTTTTAATCGCCTGTTGCGCGGGATGCAAAGATAAACAAGAAGACGAGAGCGTATTTACCGTTATGAGCTTCAATATCCGCACGGCGGCGACTGAAGACGACAATAACAACCTGTGGACAAACCGCCGGCAAGAAGTCATTTCGCTTATCAAGAACCGCGCTCCCGATTTAATAGGCTTCCAAGAGCTTTCCATGATACAGTATGACTTTGTGGAAGAAGCGCTTATGGAAGATTATGAAATCTACAAAGTCTACCGCGGTCCTTTCCTGTTTTTCAACGAATGCTCGGCGATATTTTACAAGAAAGAGCGCTTTAAGCTGATTGACAGTCAAAGCTTTTGGCTGAGCGAAACGCCCGACCAAATAAGCGTGGGCTGGGACGCGTCCACGCACAGAATATGCTCGATGGTTACTTTGGAAGACAAAGTAACGGGCAAGGTTTTTTCCCATTTTAACACCCACCTTGACCATAAAGGAATTATCGCGAGGGAACAAAGCGTTTACCTTCTGAAAGAAAGGATAGCCTCAAACAACCTGCCTGCCATTTTAACAGGCGATTTTAATTTCAACGAAGAAAGCGATTTTTACCAAAACTTAGTGGAAGGCAATTTACGCGACACAAAATACCTTGCGCCCGAAAAAGCCACCGACTGCGGCGGCACTTACAACGGCTTCGGCAAATCCCATCCAAAATCCCCCATTGATTTCATTTTCACCACCGAAAACGATTTCGAGGTATTAAGCTACAAAATAATCCGCGACAGCTACCGTCCGGGCTACTACCCCTCCGACCACTTCCCCGTAATGGCCACGCTGAAACAATTGTAAGTTTCTGTTCCGCTGAGCCTGCTCAGCGGACCTTTTTGTTCCGTTGGGTTTGCCCAACTGACCTTATATACGCAGAAACAGTGTCTTTCCCGCTTTTGCTTTGAAAACAGAACCCCGATGCAACAATGCTATCGGGAACCTGTTTTCTTCGCAAAACCAAAAAATCCATCTGTTTCTGCT
>LFSG01000036.1:0-7352 GCA_001512685.1 Clostridiales bacterium DTU072 | reverse complement strand
CTCTCCGTTACTTGCAAAGTGAATTTTAGGTATTGACTTTTTTAATCGGATATTTTCAATTTTTATTATGAGATAACTGTCAATTTTAGATATTGACTTTTTTAAATTGGATAATTGTTAATCTATATGGTGCTTATTTCTTTTGCTAAATCAAAAAACAGAAGATTATTCATTTTGAATTAAATATTAATTTGATTTTCCTTTTTTAACGACGCCGACGATAATCTGTCCAAAACCACCCACATTTTTGACAAAATTCGACAAATCCAAAAATCCCCTTATTTCCCCAATATCCATTTTTATCCCCGCATATCGGCAAAAAACCTTGAGCGAAAAAACCAAGGAAATTATAGATATGGATATTCCATAAAACCAATATCAAGCATGTTTTGCCGCTATCCAAGAGCGGCGTTTTATTTAGAATAAATTAAAAAAAGCTCCAACCTTCTTTTACCAAAGTCTCTTTGACAAGCATTTTTAATATGGCCAATTCTTCGCCGTAATCGGTCTTGGAAGGGTCTTTGTCATATTCAAGTTTTTGCGGTATGTCGATGGCAAAAGCTGTCCGTCCGCGCTCTTTCCATTGTTTTTGAAGCGCCTTGTTGGGATGGGTTCCCAAATCCAGCTTGAACATGGCGCTGTTGATATCCCCTTTCAAATCTCGCGATTCTTCAACATGGCACTTTTTGTCAGCATTTGATTTGATAACAAAAACCCCCATATCAGGCTTATAATTCTTATACGCTTGCTTAAGCTCTTTTTTTCTGTCCATAACCTGTCTCCGCATTACAGCATACCTTGCCCAACCCCGATTTTGCAACAAATATCAATTGGGCAGCAGCATAAAACGCTATAAAACTTTACAGCGATACATAATTATCAAAAAGTTTTTCCGCTTCCCATAAAGATTATAACCGCCTAACAAAATTAAAATATTTGAAAATATTTATTCCATTGTGGTATATTATAGATATATTTTTATAACCGCGCAAAGTAGGTAGCAATGAATATAATTATTATCGGAGCGGGCAAGATGGGATTGACGCTTGTCCGGCAGTTGTCCAAGGAAGGCCATAACATAGTGGTTGTGGACAATAATAAAAAAGTCGTGGAAAAGACTGTAAACGATTTTGACGTAATGGGCATATACGGCAACGGCGCCGACCATGAAATACAAACCGAAGCCAAAACGCAAAGCGCCGATTTATTGATAGCCTGCACTTCCACCGACGAATTTAACATACTATGCTGCATGGTGGCGAAGAAATTAAACGCCGAAATCGACACCATAGCCAGGGTAAGGAACCCGGAGTATTTTACGCTGTTCATGAGCAAAGAACTTGGGCTGAACATGATGGTAAACCCCGATTACGAAGCGGCTATGGAGATTTTCAGGATTTTGCGCTCCCCCGGCACCATAAAAATAGAGCCGTTTTCGGGCGGCAAGGTGGATTTGGTGGAGTTCAAACTCGCTTGGGACAATCCTTTAATAGACACCGCCATAAGCGACCTTACCTCAAAACTGCAAATAAAAACGCTTATATGCGCCGTGCAAAGGGATGAGGAGGTCATAATCCCCAAAGGCGATTTTATTTTCAGGGAAAACGATAAAATCCACATAATAGCTTCCCCGAAAGACGCTCATATATTGATGAAAAAGCTGGGCATATTCAAAAGCGTGGCCAAAAAAGTAATGATAATCGGGGGAAGCAGAATAGCTTTTTATTTGGCCAAACAGCTTGACAAGATAGGCATAGCGGTAAAAATTGTGGAGAAGAACGAACAAAAGGCCATGGAGCTCAGCGAATCGCTGGACCAAGCCGAAATAATCATAGGCGACGGTTCGGACAGGCAGGTGCTTCAGGAAGAAGGGCTTATGAACGTGGGGGCGGTTATCATTTTGACGGGTTCGGACGAGGAAAACATAATGATTTCGCTTTTCGCGGGCAGCCAAAAAGTCAACAAGGTTATTACCAAAATCAATCGTTTGTCGTATTACTCCATGCTGGAGGCAAGCGGCATAGAAAGCATAATATCCCCCCATTTGCTTACCGCCAACCAAATAATAAGATATGTCAGAGGCAAGCAAAACTCAATGGGCAGTTCGGTGCTCAATCTTTACCGCATAGTCAACGACCAAGCCGAAGCGCTGGAGTTTTTGGCCACCAAGACTTTTGCGGGCTTATCCAAGCCTTTGAAGGCTTTGAGCATAAAGCCCAACCTGATTATTGCCTGCATACTGCGCGACAATAATGTGATAACGCCTCACGGCGACCAAACCATCGAGGCGGGGGATAAAGTAATCGTGGTAACCACAAACGAGTTTTTGGACGACTTGAACGACATTTTGAATTAGGAATAAAAGATGCGGTATAGATTAT
This sequence comes from Clostridiales bacterium DTU072, assembly GCA_001512685.1. Lineage (GTDB taxonomy): Bacteria > Bacillota > Clostridia > Christensenellales > DTU072 > DTU072. The sequence goes on along the minus strand of LFSG01000036.1, from coordinate 4,971 downwards.
TAAGCTATATATTGGGACAAGTGGCGGTAGTGGAAGCCGTTTTGATGTGCCTGCCTTTTATCTTGTCCATGGCGCTTAAAGAAAACACCTTGCTTGCTTTCGGCGTTACCATATTGATATTGCTTGCTTTGGGCGCCCCTTTCATAATAAAAAAACCCGACAGTCTTGATTTAACGGCCAAAGAAGGCTTTGTGGCGGTTGCTTTAAGCTGGATTTTGTTGTCCTTGTTCGGCAGCCTGCCTTTTTTTATAAGCGGCAGTCTTCCCAATTTCGTGGACAGCCTCTTTGAGTCGGCGTCGGGGTTTACCACCACGGGGGGAACGGTGTTTGACGATGTGGAGGTTTTGCCCAAAAGCCTGTTGCTTTGGCGGAGCTTCACCAATTGGATAGGCGGCATGGGGGCGCTGGTTTTTATCATCGCCATAATCCCCAAATCCAACGCTCGTATAATACACTTATTCAAAGCCGAAAGCCCCGGGCCGCAAGTGGGGAAGCTGGTATCCAAGCTCAAATTTACCGCCCGAATCCTTTACGCCATATATATCGTTTTGACGCTTTTGGAGATAATTTTATTGCTTATTGGCAGAATGCCGCTCTTTGACAGCGTCATCCACGCCTTCGGCACGGCGGGAACGGGCGGCTTTTCAAATAAAAATTTAAGCGTGGGCGGCTACGGCAGCGTTTATATAGATATAGTGATTACCATATTCATGTTTTTGTTCGCCATAAATTTTAATATATATTACCTTATATTAATAGGAAGCGTAAAGCAGGCGCTCAAAAGCGAAGAGTTAAGAGCGTTTTTGGGCATAGCCGCTTTGAGCGTTACAATAATCGCCGCCGCTTTGGCCATAAATTCGGTGTACCGCTCCGCCCATGAAATCCTGCGCCATACCTTTTTCCAAGTGGGTTCCATAATGTCCACCACGGCGTATTTTACCGCCGATTTTACGGCGTGGCCCATGGCGGCGCAAGCGGTTTTGTTTATTTTGATGTTTATAGGCGCCTGCGCGGGCTCTACGGGCGGCGGCTTGAAGGTGTCCAGAGCGGTTATTTTGGTTAAGGCGGGCATAAGGGAAATTAAAAAAACCATATCGCCCCGAACGGTCAACAACCTTAAGTTCGAGGGCAAAAAAGTCGATAACGAAACAGTGGGGGGCGTGTTAAGCTATTTCGCCATATACATGACCATATTTTTTGTGTCCGTAATATTGCTGTCCGTAAGCGGGGCGGGAAGCGCGCTTAAGCTGGGGGACAGCGTTATGGCAAGCGCTTCCTGCCTGAACAACGTGGGGTCGGGTTTCGGCAATATCGGAGTTAAGGGCAGCTACGCCATGTTCAATTCCTTCGCCAAAATCGTGCTTATTTTCGACATGCTTGCGGGCAGGCTGGAAATACTGCCCATGCTGCTGCTGTTCAACCCCAGAACATGGACGAAAAAATAGTTTTCACCAAAAAATGAGTGATTGCGACATATAAACAAACGCCGCCGCAATTGACTATTCCCGCCGCTAATGATATCATGGAATTAAGCCCAAAGGAGCAGGTATGGTATTCAGAATTAAAAAAGAACTGTACAAAACAAAAGAGGATTTTGCGCTAAAGCCCCAAGACGGGTCCTTTGTGCTAAGGGTGGCCGCCTTTAGGAAAGGGTATTATGTTTATAACGCTTCGGGGGCGCAGACTGCGCAAATAGTTTTCGGCAAAGAAAGGGCCACCGTTTCGGTGGCGGACGGGGCGTCCATGACGGTAATTAAAAATTATGACAACACCTTCGCGGTTATCGATACCATGCCTTCCGAAGAGGAAAAAAAGAAGATAAAAGACCCTTCCAAACAAAAAAAGTCGTCCTTGGTTTATATGATATACGGCAATGTAGCGGCTTACAATTACGACATTTACGAAAAAAGGGCGGACCAAAAACTGCCCGTCAAGGCGGCGATTGTCATAAACGATATATTTGAGCAAGGCTGGTATAAAGTAAAAATCACAGAAAGCGTGAACACGCTGAGAACGCTTATGATTTGCCTTGCTTTGGACAGGCTTTCAAGAGAGGGGCGGAAGTAAAGGACGCGTAAAATAAATAAGGCAAGCAAGCGAACGCTTAACGCGCGATATAATTAAGGATAATATATTATTTATATATTTTGTTATAAAAGCGCCCATGGGCGGCCGTTTTCCCGTAAAAGGTATAAATATTTATAATTTTCCGTTTAATTAATTGACAACTTTTTTTTTAGGTGGTATTATATTCAAGCACTCCAAACGGGAGGGCTATACGGGGGTGTAGCTCAGCTGGGAGAGCGCCTGCCTTGCAAGCAGGAGGTCAGCGGTTCGATCCCGCTCATCTCCACCATCCCCCTTCGACAAAGATACGCACATAGGCTGATAGCTCAGGCGGTTAGAGCGCATGCCTGATAAGCATGAGGTCGGTGGTTCGAGTCCACTTCAGCCTACCACGCTTAAAAAACTAAGCAAAAAAGCCGCTTTATGTTGGCCTTGTGATTGCACCTTGACAACTGCATAATAGAGAAAAAAATATCTAAGTAGAAGAGTAATACGAAGATTCACGAAGATATTTTGCCGAGGAAAAAACCAAGGTTTTTTTATGTAAGCTCGTAACAAGAAACGATGACAAAAACGATTACGATCAAGCTATAAAGAGCATAGGGTGGATGCCTTGGCGCCAGGCGCCGATGAAGGACGCGACAAGCTGCGATAAGCTGCGGGGAAGTGCAAATGACTTACGATCCGCAGATTTCCGAATGAGGGAACTCACCGCCGGTAAAGCGGCGGTATCCATATATGAACACATAGTATATGGAGGGGAACCCGGGGAACTGAAACATCTAAGTACCCGGAGGAAAAGAAAGAAAACAATCGATTTCCTGAGTAGTGGTGAGCGAAAGGGAAAGAGCCCAAACCCGTTCATAGAGATATGGACGGGGGTATGGACCTCAACAAGGCACTAAAGCAGTATAGACGAACACAACTGGAAAGTTGGACCAAAGGAAGTAACAGTCTTGTAGTCGAAATATTGCTTTTAGCCGAGAGTGTTCCGGAGTACCACAGGACACGAGGAATCCGGTGGGAAGGCGGGAGGACCATCTCCCAAGGCTAAATACGACCTGGCGACCGATAGCGAATAGTACCGTGAGGGAAAGGTGAAAAGAACCCCGGGAGGGGAGTGAAAGAGAACCTGAAACCCTATGTTTACAAGCAGACAGAGCGCTACTGACATATTGCGCGATGTCGTACTTTTTGTAGAACGGGCCGGCGAGTTACGATGCGCAGCGAGGTTAAGGTATTAAGTACCGGAGCCGAAGCGAAAGCGAGTCTGAACAGGGCGATATAGTTGCGTATTGTAGACCCGAAACCGAATGACCTAACCATGGCCAGGTTGAAGCAGTGGTAAGACACTGTGGAGGACCGAACCCACGCTCGTTGAAACGCTCGGGGATGAGCTGTGGTTAGCGGAGAAATTCCAATCGAATTCGGAGATAGCTGGTTCTCCTCGAAATAGCTTTAGGGCTAGCCTCTGTTTTGAGAGTACTGAAGGTAGAGCTCTGAATGGGCTAGGGGGCTTCACAGCTTACCGAACCCTATCAAACTACGAATGACAGATACTTATAACAGGGAGTCAGACGATGAGAGATAAGTTTCATTGTCGAAAGGGAAACAGCCCAGACCCACAACTAAGGCCCCCAAGTTACGGTTAAGTGGCAAAGGATGTGTCACTGCACAGACAGCCAGGATGTTGGCTTAGAAGCAGCCATTCATTCAAAGAGTGCGTAATAGCTCACTGGTCGAGTGGTGGCGCGCCGAAAATTATCGGGGCTAAAACCGTACGCCGAAGTTTGGGAATATGAGAAATCATATTGGTAGAGGAGCAATGTATATTGGCTGAAGCGCTATCGGAAGAGGGCGTGGACGATATACAAGAGAGAATGCCGGCATGAGTAGCGAGAACGTAGTGAGAAACTGCGTCGTCGAAAGTCTAAGGTTTCCTGGGGAAGGTTTGTCCGCCCAGGGTTAGTCGGGGACTAAGTCGAGGCCGAGAGGCGTAGATGATGTACAACAGGCAGATATTCCTGTACCATCGGTATCCGCCAAAGAGCGAAGCAATGACACAGTAGGATAGTCCGGGCGCGGTGATGGAAAGCTGCGTTCAAATCACGAGGTTTGCAAGTAGTGAAGTACGCTTGCAGTTGAGGCTGAGTGATGATGAGGAGTGAAAAATAGTAGCGAAGCGGATGAATTCACACTGGCGAGAAAAGTTGCTAAGCAGGATACAGGTGCCCGTACCGCAAACCGACACAGGTAGACGGCAAGAAAATTGTAAGACGAGCGGGATAACCCTTGTTAAGGAACTCTGCAAAATGGCCCCGTAACTTCGGGAGAAGGGGTGCCTGCGCGAGCAGGCCGCAGTGAAGAGGCCCAAGCGACTGTTTACCAAAAACACAGGTTTCTGCTAATTCGAAAGAAGAAGTATAGGAGCTGACGCCTGCCCAGTGCTGGAAGGTTAAGGGGAAGCGTTAATCGAAAGGTGAAGCGCAGAACTTAAGCCCCAGTGAACGGCGGCCGTAACTATAACGGTCCTAAGGTAGCGANNTCCTTGTCAGGTAAGTTCTGACCCGCACGAATGGCGTAACGACTTGGGCGCTGTCTCAACAGGGGACCCGGCGAAATTGAAGCATACGTGAAGATGCGTATTACCCGCGACTGGACGGTAAGACCCCGTAGAGCTTTACTGTAGCTTGATATTGTGTTTTAGTATTTCATGTACAGGATAGGTGGGAGACTTGGAAGCAAGGGCGTCAGCTTTTGTGGAGTCAACCTTGGGATACCACCCTTGGACTATTGAGGCGCTAACGCTTTGCCATGAACTGGGAAGCGGACAGTGTCAGGCGGGCAGTTTGACTGGGGCGGTCGCCTCCCAAAGAGTAACGGAGGCGTTCAAAGGTTCCCTCA
>LFSG01000028.1 GCA_001512685.1 Clostridiales bacterium DTU072 | reverse complement strand
AACAAAGTGCATGATGATTATTGTGTGGGAATAGCCCACCATTCGATAGTGCCCCATATGACCATGCAGAAAGAGCTTTTAAGCGGTTTTATCATTAATGACTGGATTAACGGAGCGGATTTTCTCGCCGATTACGGTATGAGGTATGTGTTCACGGGGCATATGCACTCCAACGACATCACTCACCACATTTCTTTTAACAACAATCAAATAACCGACCTTGAGGCGGCCGCCAATCACAGCATTGAATCCAGCGTGCAATACGCCAAAATAACCAACGGCGTGCTGGGGGACAAAACGGTGCAGAACCTTACTGTTTGGAATGATTATCTTGAGGAACTTGATATCAGCAAGGCCATAGACGAAGGCTATATTACCCGCGAATATATAGAGCGCAACCACGTAGAGGATTTTGTAGACTGGGAAGCCAAAAAAATTACCAATTATTCGGCTTACGCAAGAAGGAGAATGTATGACAATACCATAGAAAACATACTTGAAGCCTATGTTTCTCCTTCGGTATTGGATATGCTTAAAGACATGATTAAGGGCGTTTTGCCAGACAGCTTCCTCATTATGCCTTTGGACAGCCTAAAAACCTACATCGATAAAGTTTTGGATGTGCTGGTAGACGAAATCAATGAAAAAGTGCTGGCCGATTATGAATATTCGGGCGACAATCCCGTATATAAAGAAAATAAGCTGTTCGGGTTTGCCGAAGAGCTTGTCAATCGCCTTTTAGAGATAGAAGTGGCCGAAGACACCTATGTTTTCGATTTTGTAATGACTTGTTATTTAAGCCATATATACGGCAATGAGCCAAGCTCGGTGGAAGGTCTTCCGCAAAAAATTCAAGACGGATTGGCATATCTTCAAAGCGGACAATTCGTAAAAGACGCCATGGACATATTGCTTGATAAAGACAGAGGCTTATATTTCCTTATCGATAAACTTGCCACCACTCCCTTGGATTTATCCGAAGCTGAAGAAATAAAAGGCCTTTTGGAACTGGCGATGAGCCTTATAGGCTATAAGGAAGACGAACCGATAGCCAACTTCATTGTGGGAAGGGTTATCAGCAGCTTCTTAAGCTCCGATTTGGCGGCAAGATTCGGGCTGCAGTTTGACCTTGAAGGCAAAGAGGTAATGGAATTCTTGGATGACACCATAGACGGCTATCTGACAGAGTCTTTCTACACGGGATTGGGAGAAATAGCCGCGAACATACTTATTTCTTTCGCTACCGATTCTTCCCCCGATGCCGATAAAGACCCCAAAGTAGTGTTGCTTGAAAAGGGCGACAAATATACATATACTTCGGAGGGCAGGCAAGATGTCCCCACCATTCAAAACGGCAAACTGCCCGCGAAGCTGACGGTAACTTTTGGGGAAGACCCCGCCACCGACAAGAATTTTACATGGTTTACCGATATGAGGATAACCGACAGCGTTATTCAATATATGGAAAAGAATGAGAACAATTTTGACCCCTCGAAGGCTGTTACCGTCAACGGCGATACCGTAATATACGGCTATACCGTAGGGCTTATAGATTTGGGGCTTTTCGCTCAACTGGGCTATGCCGAAGCCGCCCGCCATACCGTGGAGCTTACGGGATTGAAGCCGGGCACTGAATACCTTTATAGAGTGGGCTCGGCGCAATACGGATATTTCAGCGATGTTTACACCTTCAAAACCGCGCCTTCGCAGAACAACGCCGCTTTTGAGGTATTGCTTATATCCGACCCGCAGGCGTTCACCAACACCGCTTATGAAAAAATAGGCGAAATACTTTCAAAAATGGATAAAGTGTTTGAAAACGGCTATGATTTTGTTATCAATACGGGCGACTTGGTGGACAATTCCAAAAATGTTACCCAATACGATTTTTATCTCAATACTCTTATGGGATATTGGGCAAACACCACCCATGTGGTGGCTGTGGGCAATCACGGCAAATACAGCTTTGAGCTTAAAGACGATTACAATGTTTCAAGCGACGATGTGTTTGTGGAAGAATATAACTATATGTTGATGCACTTCAATTTCAATTTGCCCGAACAAGACCTGTCTACAGGAGCGTATTATTCTTTTGATTATTCGGGAGTGCACTTTACGGTATTAAACACCAACGACATTGTCGACGATAAATTGAGCGACGCTCAAATCGAATGGCTTATCGAAGACTTGAGCAAAACCGACAAAAAGCATAAAGTCGCGCTTATGCACAAGAGTCTGTACAGCGCGGGCTCTCACTCTTACGACAAAGAAATAATTAACATGAGAGCGCAGCTCGGCCCCATATTTGAAACCAACGGCGTACATCTTGTGCTTTCAGGTCATGACCATACCTACAACGAAACTTACTATCTTGACGGCAAAGGGAATATCATAAAAGGCGTCAAGAACCAAACCACCAAGATAGGCGACAAAGGCACTTTGTTTGTTAACCTCGGCACCATAGGCAATAAATTCTACAAATATGTGGATAACGACAAAGTACCCGTCTATAACGGAAAGCAATTGCATAATCCCGCGTTGAGCAATCCCACCTTCGGCAAACTTGTCTTTGACGGAGACAACCTATATTATCAAGGCTATCAATACAATTATCAAACGGGCGAATTTTCAGCCATAGATAAACCCAAAGAAGGCTTGGCGGGCTGGGAAATAGCTTTAATCGTTATAGGCTCTGTTATAGGCGGAGGCGGTATGGCGGTGGGAGCATACTTTATCGTGAAAACGCTTAAAGCAAAAAAAGCAAGCGGCAGCGAAATTTCTCCCCAAGCCGAAAAAGCGGAAGCCGCCCAAGCCGAGAAGCCCGATACCGATAAAGAATAAACAGGTATCGCGAATTAAACCATAAAAGCCGCATTTTAATGCGGCTTTTTGTTTTGAAAATCCTCGTTTTAGGATATCGTTAAATCAAACAAGCATCATTTTTTTGATATATTGATTGTCGCGGTTTATGATTGAGAGCACGCCTTGGGCTTTGAAATCAAGCTTTATCAGCGGGCGAAGCGTTTTGTCGACCTTATCTATATCGGAATAGCGCACTAGCACATTGTCGGATGCCTTATTCAATTCCGAAAGAATATCCTTTCTTGTTTTATTGAGAGCCAGAACAAACAAATAAGGCGGGCTGTTGGAGGCAAGCTCATATATGTCTTTCGTGATGTTCAGCAGAGCGTAAAGCGACACTCTTTTTATCTTGGCCAAAGTATATTTTTTTGTTTTGGCGTTTTCTAAAAATTTCTCGTATGTGGACGACATATCCGCCGCTATCTTAAGCCTGTTGTGAAGTCCGCCCGAAATGTCGTAATAATTCTCAAGCTCGCTTGAGCTTAATTCTTTCAGCTTAAAAAGTATTAAATCCCCCAAAGAAGTCCCTCTGGAATCATAGTTTTCAAGAAGATTGTAGGTAAAAGGCGGCACAAACTCTTTGAGCTGGGGCAGTCTGCCTTCCTTTACCGCTTTTCGTATGGCGGTCGCCGAAGGAAAGGAATTTTCAATAAACTCGTCATTATAGCCGCCGCCTATTCTTTTTATGGTATGGAATTTTATGTTTACTCCTAATTTTTTGGCGGCCGTAATATAGGCTATCCCCAAAATATTGTTGGGAGAATCCAACACCCCTTTCAAAGATGAATATTCGCTATGGTTGTCTATATAATCGTCCACGGCCTTGGCGCGCGCTTTGGGGAAAGAAAAACCTTGGGCAAGATAATCGTTAAGCTTTTGTTTGATTTCTTGGGGCTCGTCAATCAACAGCTCCGCGGTTTGTTCCAATAATTGAGCGTCTCCGCACTCGCTGCCGAAACTTAAATATTCAACATGCGGCAAAGCGGATATTATTTTCATTGCGCCGTAAGCGAAATTATCGGCGGGAGAAAGGGCGAATACGGTAGGCAGCTCCAATACGATGTCCATGCCCAATCTGACCGCGACCGCGGCGCGCTGATATTTGTCGGCGATGGCGGCTTCTCCTCTTTGGGTAAAGCTTCCGCTCATAATTCCGATAAGGGTATCGGCGCCGGTTTCTTCCTTGGCTTTTTTCAAGTGCTCAAGATGTCCGTTTGTCAAAGGATTGTATTCGCAGATTATGGCTGTGGCTTTCATTTGTCCTCGCTTTTATGTTAAAATAGACTTGATTTTTTTATACAAAAGAGTATAATCATATAGGTATTGCTTTTTACTTATTATAATACACTTAAGACAAAAAATCAAAAACATTTTGGAGGCGCAAATTGTCCGCATTAATGAACACCATTTATGAAAAAGCTAAAAAACTCAACAAACACATTGTGCTTGCCGAAGGGGAGGACGGCCGCATTATTGAAGCCGCCCGCAAAATAACCCGATTGAACATCGCGAGGATTAGTTTGATAGGGAACAAAGACAAGATACTTGCGTTAAGCGGCGGCAATCTTGACGGAATTAATATTGTGGATCCTTTAACTTCGGAAAAAGCCGAAGATTACAAGAATCTGTTGTTTGAATTAAGAAAAATCAAAGGCCTGACCATGGAAGAAGCCGAAAAGCTGGTAAAGAATCCTTTGTATTTCGGAGTCTTAATGGTAAAAAACGGCGACGCCGATGGCATGGTGGCGGGTTGCGTCAATTCAACGGGCAATGTGTTAAGGCCCGCTTTGCAAATAATTAAAGCCAGAAAGGGAATAAAAACGGTGTCAAGCTGCTTCATTATGTGTCTTCCCGAAGGTTCGCCTTTTGGCGAAAACGGCGTTTTGATATTCGGCGATTGCGCCGTCAACATAAATCCCAATGCCGAGCATCTTGTGGACATAGCTTTGGCGAGCGCGGACAGCGCAAGGGTAATCGCGGGCATAAAAGAGCCCAAAGTGGCCATGCTCTCTTTCTCCACCAAAGGCAGCGCCAAGCATGAGTTTGCCGATAAGGTTATCGCAGCTACCGAAATGCTGAAAAAAATGAATCCGGAAATGATAGTGGACGGGGAATTGCAAGCTGACGCCGCGTTGGTGCCCGAAGTCGCCGCTCTTAAAGCCCCTTCCAGCGAAATAGGCGGAAGGGCGAATGTGCTGGTTTTCCCCGATTTGCAATCGGGAAATATCGGTTATAAGCTTACCCAAAGACTTGCGGGCGCGGAAGCCATAGGGCCTATTTGTCAGGGACTGGACAAGCCCGTCAACGATTTGAGCAGAGGTTGCAGCAGCGACGATGTGGTAGGCGTGGTGGCGATTACGGCCTTGCAGGCGTCATAGGGGGAGAAAATTATGAAAGTTTTGGTTATTAACGCAGGCAGTTCGTCATTGAAATATCAAGTCATCGATATGGATACCGAGACCATGATTTGCAAAGGATTGGTGGAAAGAATAGGCGTGAAAAATTCTTTGCTGGCGCATAAAAAAGGGTCGTCGGAGCTGAAAATAAAAAGGCCTTTGGACAACCATACCATGGCCTTGCAATTGGTAATAGAAGCGCTTACCCATAAAGAATACGGCGTTGTCAACGACATTTCGGAAATTAAAGCCGTGGGGCACAGAGTATTGCACAGCGGCGAAGATTTTGACAGAAGCGTGATAATCGACGAAGAGGTAATAAGGATTTGCAAAAAGAACGCCGTGCTCGGTCCTCTGCACATGCCCGCCAATATCGCTTGCATTGAGTCTTGCAGAGAAGTTATGCCGTCCACTCCCATGGTGGCGGTGTTCGATACGGGATTTCATTCCACCATGCCCCAAAAGGCTTACATGTACGCCATACCGTATGAAGATTATATAAAATATAAAATAAGGAAATACGGCTTTCACGGCACTTCGCATAAATATGTAACGGGCGAAGCCATTAAATATTTGAAAAAGGAAAATTCCAAAATAATCACCTGCCATCTGGGCAACGGCAGCTCGTTGGCGGCGGTGGTAAACGGAAAATGCATAGACACATCCATGGGGCTTACGCCGCTTGAAGGACTTGTCATGGGCACAAGAAGCGGGGACGTGGACGCCACCGTAGTAAGCTTTATGGTGGAGCAAAAAGGTATAACGGCGCAGGAAGCGGTTAGTATTCTCAATAAGAAAAGCGGATTTTTGGGCTTAAGCGGAGTAAGCGACTTCAGGGATTTGGAAGTCAAAGCCCAAAGCGGGGACGAAAGGGCCATTCTTGCCATGGACATGTTCCAATACCGCATAAAAAAATATATAGGCTCTTATGTGGCGGCTATGGGCGGACTGGATATGATAGTGTTTACCGGCGGCATAGGCGAGAACTCCAATACCGCGAGGAAGCTTATCATGCAAGGTCTGGAGTGCTTCGGCATTGATTTTGATTTTGAGTTTAACGATAAGGCGCCCAGATCTGAATTCTGCGAACTACACAAAAAGAATTCAAAGGTTAAAGTGGTGATTATCCCCACAAACGAGGAAGTGGTAATAGCCAGAGAGACGGTGGAATTGGTGGGGAATATGGCGTAATTTATGCCTTAAATGGTTTGACAAAAAGCTGATAATGTACTTATAATAACATACATATGCATATAGACCTTTTGAAAGCCGTCGAAAACGAGCAGTATTCGATAGAAGGCAGCATAAAAGGCGATAATACGCTTTTTGAGTACAGAAACTTAAAATTTGACGGCGATATAAACTTTAAGGGCAGTTACATTCTGCGTAAGGGGGATTTGTCCGTAATCGGCGAACTTACCGCTAAGCTTGACGCTCAATGCGACAGGTGTCTTAAGGATGTGGAAATAAATATTAAACTGCCTTTTAACGAAACATTTCATGCCAACGCGGACAAAGGGGAATATGCTATAGAAAACAATAAGGCTGTCTTGGATGAAGCGGCATACCAGAATATCCTGCTGAATATTCCAAGCAAAATACTTTGTAAAGAAGATTGCAAGGGCATATGCGCTCTATGCGGATGCGATTTGAATAATCATGATTGCGATTGCCGCTCCGACAGCGACGACAACAACCCCTTTGCAATACTAAAAAATATAGTCGGAGGTGCGAAAAATGGCGGTACCAAAAAATAAAGTATCTAAGCAAAGAAGCAATAAGAGATTCGCTAATTGGAAATTGACGGCGCCCAATTTGAGCGAATGTCCTCAATGCCACGAGCTTAAACCCAGCCATAAGGTTTGTCCCGCATGCGGTTATTATGACGGCAAACCCGTGGTGGTAGCTAAAGAAAAAAAGAAAGATTAATCGTATAAAGTCCGCTTGCGGACAGTTTTTTGGGCATAAGAGGAGAGATCTCCTCTTATTATTGTATTTATAAACTAAGGAGAGAATTATGAAGATTGTTGTAGACGCTTACGGCGGCGATTACGCCCCTTTTGAAATACTTAAAGGCGCTGTTGACGCTTTGAATAAAGAAAAAGGGTTTTCGGTTGTATTAATCGGCAAAGAAAAAGAAATTAAAGAAATTTTGCGAAAATTTGATTTTGACGCAAGCCGCGTGGAAATAATCAACGCCGAAGAAGTGATAACCAACGACGACTCTCCCACCGAAGCTTTAAGGCAAAAAAAGGATTCTTCTTTAGTTAAATGCTTTGATATACTTAACGCCGACGAAGAAGCCGCGGGCATGGTTTCGGCGGGCAGCACGGGCGCCGTACTTACGGGAGCGGTGCTGCTTNNCGCTGCTTAAGAGAATAAAAGGCATAAACAGGCCGGGGCTTTGTCCTTTATTGCCCGCCGTTAACGGCGAAAACAAAAGCGTGGCGCTTATTGACTGCGGAGCGAATTCCGACCCTAAAGCGTTAAATTTAGTGCAATTCGCCATAATGGGCAGTGCTTTCATGAAAACCGTTCATAATGTGGAAAATCCCCGCGTGGCTTTGCTTTCCAACGGAACCGAAGACACCAAAGGCAACGCTTTGAGCAAAGAAGCTTTTGCTTTATTGAAAGAATCGGGTGTCAACTTTGCGGGCAACATTGAGGGAAGAGACCTTATCGGCGGCGATTACGATGTGGTGGTATCGGACGGTTTCAGCGGCAATGTGGCGCTAAAGTCTTGCGAAGGAACGGCAATAGGCATTTTTGAATTAATCAAAAAAGGAATTATGCAAGGCGGATTGCGGGCTAAACTCGGCTACCTGTTATTAAAACCGATATTTAAGTCCATAAAGAAAAAAATGGATTATAACGAAAACGGTGGCGCGGTATTGCTGGGGCTTAAAAAAATTGTCATTAAATCGCACGGCAGTTCCAAGGCAAAATCTATTTGCGCTTCAATACTGCAGGCAAAGCAAATGGCGGAAAGCGGCGTTGTGGAAAAAATCGAGGAAGCAATCATTGAAAGAGTTTGATAAATCGCTGATTGAAGAAATAATAGGTTATAAGTTCAAGAACCCCGAATTATTGGAAAGGGCTTTTACCCATTCGTCTTACACAAACGAAAAGGCCAAGCCTTCTTATGAAAGATTGGAATTTTTGGGGGATTCCGCCATAGGTTTCATCATAGCGAGGGAATTGTACGAAAGATATCCCGACATAGACGAAGGCAAATTATCTAAAGCCAAGTCCATTATTGTGTCCGCCCAATGCTTAAGCGCGGCAATAGACAAAACGGGCTTGATTGAATACCTTCGGGTGGGCAACGGCAATATAAGGGAAGAGGCAATAAAAAGCCAAAGCGTCAAATGCGACTTGTTTGAATCAATCGCCGCCGCCATTTTGCGGGACAGCGGCTATGATTTGGAAGAATGCAGAAAGTTCGCGCTCAGATTTCTTGACGGCGAAATAAAAGACATAGAAAACCGCCAAAAATTCTTGGACCATAAATCTTTATTGCTGGAAAACTGCGCCAAGAACGGCAAGAAAGCCGAATTCCGTTTTGAAAAGAAAGGCGATAAATTCCTTGTCAAATTATTCGTGGACGGAGAGTACGCTTCGGAAGGCCGGGGGAGGAGCAAAAAAGAAGCCGAAAAAATGGCGGCAAAACTTTTTTTGGAAAAACATATTTAACTGTCAATAATTCTTAATATCAATCTAATTTTTTTTATTGTATTTTTTGCTTGACATCGCATATAATAATGATATAATGATTTTAGCACTCTAAGATTATGACTGCTAACAGTCAATTTTTTTATTGCTAAAGGTAGGCAAATGGATAAGGATAAGCTATCCGAACGAAAAGAAAGAATTCTTAAAGCTGTGGTGGATGAGTATATAAAAAGCGCTTCGCCTGTTTCTTCCGGTGAAATTCAGCAAAAGCACTTTAATGAGATAAGCTCCGCTACAATAAGGTCCGAGATGTCCGCTCTTGAAGATATGGGCTATCTTATTCAGCCCCATACTTCCGCGGGCAGAATCCCCTCAAAAAAGGCCTATAAGCTTTATGTCGATAAGTTTATGGTCAAGCTGCCTTTGCGGCGCAAAGAAATTGAGCTTATCAACGCTTCTTTCAAATCAAGGTTTGACGGCATAGAGGAAATAGTAAAAAGAGCGGCCAAAGTCATAAGCGATGTTACCAACTATACTTCTGTCATTGTGCTTAGCAATATAAACAGGGTAAAAATCAAAAGAATAAAATTGGTGGACCTTGACAGTCGTTCGGCGCTGGTAATCATCATTACGGACAGCGGCATAATCAGGGATAAGATAATCACCTTATCGGCAACCATAAACCCGATATATATAGAGGACGCCAATAATCTGCTGAACAAAATCTTTGAGGGAAAAACCGTGGCCGAAATTAAGCAGGCCGATGAAATTATCAATACCGAGCTTAAAGACTTTAAGGAATTATACGAAAATATAGTCGCCATATTGTTGAGCTATGAAGAAGACAAAAATTCCAGCGTGATTATCGAAGGCGCCTCAAAGATGCTGGATCATCCCGAATACGACCTTGATACCACGCGCAACATATTATCCGTTATAGACAAAAAAGAGCGCATAGCAGAGCTTATCGAAGAAAACCAAGACATTGAGTTTACCGTAAGGATTGGCAAGGACGAAGCTTTAGACAAATGCGCCATAGTAACGGCAAAATATAAAATTAACGGCAAAGAAATAGGGCATGCCGGGGTAATTGGACCTGAAAGAATGGATTATTCAAAAGTGGTGTCCGTATTGAATTATGTGGGAAAGACCCTTGAAGAAATTAGCCATGGAGGAAAAGATGACAAATACGACAAGCTCAAATGAAGAAATAAAGGCGGCGGCCGAGCAAGAGCAGCAAAAAGACGAAAAAAAGAAGGCTAAGACCAAAAGCCTTTCCGCGCAATTGGAGGAAGCCAAGCAAACGGCTGAAGAATATAAGGATTTGCTGCAGCGCTTGCAAGCGGAGTTTGAAAATTATCGGAAGAGAACGGCGGAAAGCGCCCGAATAAGCCGCGGCGACGGCATATGCGATGTCATAATAGAGCTTTTGCCCGTAATAGATAATTTTGAAAGAGGCCTTGCGGTTATTCAAGACCAAACCTCAAAAAGCGGTATGGAATTAATACTTAAGCAGCTCAAAGATATTTTGAAGAAATTTGACGTATGCGAAATCGAGGCCATGGGGCAAGCTTTTAATCCCGACATGCATCACGCCATAGCCAAAGAAGAAAGCGGCGAAGCCCAAGATGACGGCGAAATCAAGGTGGTTGAGGTATACTCAAAAGGCTACAGAAACAAAACAAAAATTCTCAGACCGGCGATGGTCAAAGTATCTAAATAAAAAACATTTATTAATAAAAGGAGATAAAATATGGCAAAGATAATAGGAATAGACCTTGGAACGACTAACTCATGCGTAGCGGTTATGGAAGGCGGCGAAGCCGTGGTTATCCCCAATGCGGAAGGCAGCAGGACAACGCCTTCGGTAGTCGCTTTTTCCAAAGACGGACAAAGACTTGTGGGTCAAGTCGCGAAAAGACAAGCAATAGTCAATCCCGAAAAAACTATTACCTCTATAAAAAGAGAAATGGGCACCAATTATAAAGTTACTATTGACGACAAAACCTTCACGCCCCCCGAAATTTCGGCCATGATATTGACAAAGCTTAAGAATGACGCCGAGGCGTATTTGGGACAAAAAGTAACCCAAGCGGTTATTACCGTGCCCGCTTATTTTTCGGACTCTCAGCGTCAGGCCACTAAAGACGCAGGCAAAATAGCCGGCCTTGAAGTGCTCAGAATAATTAACGAGCCCACGGCGGCGGCGCTGGCCTATGGCTTGGATAAGGATAACAAGTCGCAAAAAATATTGGTTTACGACTTGGGCGGCGGCACTTTCGACGTGTCCATTCTTGACTTGGGAGACGGGGTTTTTGAAGTGCTTGCCACAAGCGGCGACACAAGATTGGGTGGCGACGACTTTGACAAAGTCATTATGGATTGGATTGTCAGCGAATTCAAAAACAGCGACGGCATAGATTTGAGCAAAGACAAAATGGCCATGCAGAGAGTTAAAGAGGCCGCTGAAAGGGCAAAAATAGACCTTTCGGGTATGACCAAAGCTTCCATTAACTTGCCTTTCATTACGGTAGGCCCCAACGGTCCTTTGCATATTGATTTGGAATTGACGAGAGCTAAATTTGAGGCCATGACCGAACATTTGGTGCAAAAAACGCTTGAGCCCGTTAAGCAAGCGCTTAAAGACGCAGGCATATCCACAAGCCAGATTGACAAGGTTGTGCTTGTGGGCGGCTCAACAAGAATTCCCGCCATTGTGGAAGCCGTCAAGAAAATAACCGGCAAAGAGCCCTACAAGGGCATTAATCCCGACGAATGCGTGGCGCTGGGCGCGGCCATTCAGGCTGGCGTGCTTGCGGGCGATGTCAAAGACGTGCTTTTGCTTGACGTTACCCCGCTTTCTTTGGGAATTGAAACTATGGGCGGAGTGGCCACAAAGCTTATTGAAAGGAATACCACCATTCCCACCAAAAAGTCGCAAATATTCTCAACCGCGGCGGATAATCAAACTTCGGTGGAAATCCATGTTATTCAAGGCGAAAGAGCCATGGCCGCCGACAATAAGACCTTGGGCAGATTTGAATTGACCGGCATACCTCCGGCGCCCAGAGGAGTGCCCCAGATTGAAGTTACTTTTGATATTGACGCCAACGGCATAGTCAGCGTAACAGCAATAGATAAAGGCACAGGCAAATCCAATAACATTACCATCACCGCTTCCAGCAATCTTACCCAGAAAGATATTGACAGAGCGATTCAGGACGCCGAGAAATATGCCGAAGAAGACAAAAAGAGAAAAGAGCTTGTGGATATGCGCAATTCAGCGGAGCAACTGATTTTCTCCGTAGAAAAAACCATAAGAGAATCGGGCGATAAGCTCAGTCAATCCGACAAGGATACGCTGGAAGAAGCCGTTAAAAACGCCAAGGAAAAGCTTTCCAAAGCCGAGACCGTCGATGAAATTAAAGAGCTTACCGAAGAGTTAAGCAAAACCGCCAATCCGATATTCACCAACTTGTATCAGAACGCGCAGGCACAAGGCGGAGACAACAACAATTTTGAGGAAGGCGAAAGCACCATTAATGTAAATCCTGACGATATCAAATAAATTAAAAGAGCATTTGGTTTATGGCAAATAAAGATTATTACGGCATACTCGGGGTGTCGAGGGACGCGAGCGCGGATGAGATAAAATCCGCGTATCGCCGTCTGGCAAAAAAATATCATCCCGATGTATACGCTACCGCCGAAGAGAGCAAAAAGAAGGAAGCTGAACAAAAATTCAAAGAGATTCAGCACGCTTACGAAGTGCTTTCCGACCCCCAAAAGAAAGCTACTTACGATCAGTTCGGAAGCGAAGACGGGCCTGTCATGGGCAATGGCTTTGGCGGATTTAATCCGTTCGGCGACAGCTTTGCCGATGACATACTTAACAATATATTTAATGTTTTTACGGGGGGAAGGTCTTCCCGTACCCATTATGAAAGAGACGGCGACGATATCGAGGTGGTGTTAAACCTTACTTTTGCCGAAGCCTTTTTTGGCGCGGAGAAAGAAATAACTTTCAATAGGGTGGAAAGATGTAAAAGCTGCGGCGGCAGCGGCGCCAAAAACAGCTCCTCAATCAAGACATGCCCCAGATGCGGCGGCAGCGGCAGCATAAGAATAAGCCAAAGAACGCCTTTCGGCGTTATGCAAACCACAAGAACCTGCGACAATTGCCGCGGAAAGGGCAGAATTATTGAAGAAAAATGCGACGAGTGCAAAGGCAAGGGCAGAGTAATCCGTGAAAGGACAATAAAAGTCAGAATCCCCGCGGGAGTGGACAACGGGCAAATGCTGACCATGAGAGGGGAAGGGGGAGCGGCGGAAAGCGCGGGCGGCAACAACGGCAACCTCATTATTATTTTTAAGGTAAGCCCGCATCCCATATTTAAGCGGGACGGCGTCAATTTGCATATGGATTATCCCATTACCTTTATCCAGGCGGCGTTGGGAGCCAAAATGGAAATTCCCACCATGCAGGGAATGCTGCCCATAGACATTCCCGAGGGAACGCAGGACGGAACAGTAATAAGGGTAAAAGGGAAAGGCGTCAAGCATTTAAGAAAGGACGCGCACGGGGATTTGTTCGTCAAGATTATGGTGGACATTCCCAAAAGCTTGAGCATGGCTCAGCGTAGCAAACTCAGGGAGCTGGAAAAAGCTTTTGAGAAAGCCGATTTTGAAAAAGTGCAAAAATTCAAAAAAAGCATTAAGGGTATATAAAAGTGATTTGTAAAGAAATTATGGTAATTACGGATACCGAAGGCGCGGAATTGGTTTCCGATGCCTTTTTTATTATTGGCTGCAACGGCGTCAAAATTGATGACAAAAACGATATTAAACAATTAACAAACGACAAGGATAACCTCTATTGGGATTATATCGAAGAAAACCTGCTTTGCACTGAGGACGACAAAGCCGTCAAGGTAAGCGGTTTTGTATCCCAAGAATTATTGGAAGAAAAGCTTGAGGAACTTAAAAGCGTGTTGAATGATTACGGCTTAAGCGTAAAAATCAGCGTTGCCGATTGCGATATTGATTGGTATCAGAATTGGAAAAAGTACTATAAACCTTTGGAAGCGGGCAGATATATTATCATTCCCGAATGGCAAAAAGGTCAAGTTCGGTCGGAAAAAATTAAAATCTATATAAACCCGGGCATGGCGTTCGGAACGGGAGAGCACCAATCCACGAGATTATGCTTAAAGCTGATGTCCGAGCTGGATTTTACGGGAAAAAGGGCGCTGGACATAGGATGCGGCAGCGGCATATTGGGGATAGCCGCCATAAAATCAAACGCCCGAAGCTGTCATATGTGCGACATTGACAGCGTAGCCGTTGAAGCCGCCAAGCAAAACGCTTTAATTAACGGCGTTCAAGATTGTGTTATAATAGAAAACGCGGATTGGACAAAAAACAACGCCGACATTAAAGCCGACATCATACTTGCCAACCTTACGGCGGACATTCTTATAAACATATCCCAAGCTGTTGCGGACAAGCATATCGCCGAGGGCGGTTATTTGATTTGTTCGGGAATAATCAAAGGAAAATCGAAGCAGGTCAAAGAATGCTTTGAACCCAAAGGCTTTATCATAGAAAAAAATTTGGAAGAGGAAGGCTGGTCGGCTTTATTGATGAGGAAATCAAATGGATTATAAGAGGTTTTTTACTTTTGAACCCGTAATCGACAATAAAATTATTTTAAACGGCGATGAGTTTTACCACGCCGCAAAGGTGTTGAGAATAAAAAAGGGCTTCAAAATAATCGTCAACGACAACACCGATAAAGATTATTATTGCGCGGTGGAAAGCGTGGGCAAAAATTTTCTTGTTGCCGAAATCGAAAAAACCGAAATAAACCCCGCTTACGGCGATACGGACATTACTTTGTATATCGGGATATGCAAGGAATTGGATACCGTGGTTCAGAAAGCGGTGGAGCTGGGAGTAACCAAGCTTGTTCCCTTTTCCTCGCAGCATACCAACATAAAAAATGTGAATTATGACAGGCTGAACAGAATTATATTGGAAAGCTCCAAACAATGCGGAAGGCCCAATCTGATGAGTTTGGGCAAATTGACAAGTTTGCTGTCGGCTTTTGAGGACGCCGATAAGGAAGAAAGAGCAAATCTGTTATTTTATGAATATGAAAGAGAGAATAGAATAAAAGATATCGATTTGTCAAGCGCTCAAAAGATAGCTTTATATATCGGCGGCGAAGGCGGTTTTTCGGTTGAGGAAATACAAAAAGCCAAACAAAAAGGCTTTAATATACTTACATTGGGCAAGCGTATTTTGAGAGTGCCCACGGCGGTTGTGTCCGCCCTTACTTTATGTTTGCAGGGAATGGATAAACTATGAAAGCCGTGATTTTTAATTTGGGCTGCAAAGTCAATCAGTATGAAAGCGACGCTTTGGCGCAAGAGCTTTGCCAAAGAGGTTACGAGGTGTCTTCCGAGCTTGAATATGCTGATATATATGTAATCAACACTTGCGCCGTTACCGCCGAAGCCGAAAGGAAATCAAGGCAGGCCATAACAAGATGCTTGAAACACAATCCCAAAGCCAAAGTGTTTGTGTGGGGGTGCGCGGGCGAATACCATCCCGAAAAATTTCAAAAGCCTCAAGTGGCTTATATTTGGGGAGCAAAAGATAAATCCAGAATAATCAATATTATAGATAAAGAAAACAATCCGCTTAGCGATAAGCCGCATGAAAATTCCCATAGCTCTTTCAGAACCAGAGCCTATGTCAAGGTGCAGGACGGATGCGATAATTTTTGTTCCTATTGCATAATACCATATCTTAGGGGGCGCAGCCGCTCAAGAGATATTGAGGAAATATATCGGGAAATACAAAGCCTTTCACAGCACAACGCGGAAATTGTGCTTACTGGAATAAATCTTACGCTTTACGGCAAAGATAAAGGCGCAAGCTTTGCCGATTTAATAAGAAGAATAAAAGACATAGACGTAAGGATAAGGTTAGGTTCATTCCATGCCGAAGGATTGACGGAAGAATTGTTGGACGCTTTGTTTCAGCTGAAACAATTCTGCCCCCATTTTCATTTGTCTTTGCAAAGCGGGGACAACGATGTCTTGCGCAGTATGAACAGGCGTTATACCGCCGAGGAATATGTGGACAAAATAAAGCTTATCCGTTCATATGACGCCAACGCCGCCATAACCACGGATTTAATAATCGGCTATCCCACTGAAACGCAAAAGATGTTTGAGAATACCGTTGAATTTGTCAAAAAGGCAAAATTTGCCGATATACATGTGTTCCCATATTCGGCAAGGGAGGGAACGGCGGCGGCAAAATTGAAATTGCTGCCCAAGGACATTGTAAGCGGCAGGGTGGCGGTTATGCTCGAATTAAAGAAAGATTTGCAAAAAAATTATTTGAATGCTAATATAGGAATAACCCAAAAGGTGCTTTTTGAGGAAGAAAGCAAGGGAATAAAAAGCGGTTATTCGGAAAGATATATCAGAGTATACGCAAAATCCGACGCCCAAACGGCCGAGGTTTTGCCCAAAGAAATCTATAAAGACGGATTAATGGGAGAGGTGATAATATGAGCGAATGTATTTTTTGTAAAATCATAGCGGGATTGATACCCGCCCAAAAGGTTTTTGAAAACGAGGATATGCTGATAATCAAAGATATCAATCCTCAAGCCAAAATCCATTATTTGCTTTTGCCCAAAGAGCATTATGCCAATATAATTGAAATGACCGAAGAACAAGCGGTCAAGTTGGGCAAATGCTTGAAAACGCTGTCTCAAATCGCCAACGATTTGGGGTTGCAAGGCGGCTTTAGGCTTGTATCCAACAAAGGCACGGACGCCCGTCAAACGGTAGGGCATTTGCACATACACATATTGGGCGGTCAGTTGCTTTCGGACAAAATGGCTTAATAAACCAGCGTTAAATATCTTAACATTGTAAATAATCCTTTTATTGACAAATTCAATAAGAGGATTTTTTATGCTGTTGATAAAAAACGCCAAAGTCCTGACCATGGCGGAAAAGGATTATGAAAAAGGTTGCGTATTGATTGACCGCGGAAAAATAATTGAAGTTGCCGCCAATATCAAAGAAATGCCCGATTGCGAGGTTATCGACGCCGATAATTGCTGGGTAATGCCCGGTCTTATAGACGCGCATTCGCATATTGGAATTACCGAAGAAAAAAAAGGATTTGAGGGAGAAGACTGCAACGAGGATGTGGAGCCCGTTGCCCCACATTTAAGGGCATTGGACGCCATTAATCCCATGGATCCCGCTTTCGGAGTGGCGATAAGGAGCGGCATAACATCGGTGCATACGGGGCAAGGCAGTTCAAATGTGGTGGGAGGACAATTCGCGTTCATTAAAACTTTCGGCAGCAGAGCTATAGACGACCTTGTGGTGCTGGAGCCGTCCGCCATGAAAATAGCCTTCGGCGAAAACCCCAAAGCCACATACAGCGATCAAGGCGTTATGCCGTCCACGCGCATGGCCATAGCGGCGCTGCTCAGGGAGGAATTGTGCAAAGCCAAGGCGTATTATGAGAAGAAGAAAGAAGCTTTGGAACAAAACCAAAGTTTTGAAATAAAATTTGATAAAGAGTGCTGGATTGCGGTATTTGACAAAAAAATACCCTTAAAAGCCCACGCGCACAGAGCGGACGATATTATCACCGCCATAAGAATAGCAAAAGAATTTGATTTGAATATGACTATCGACCATTGCTCCGAAGGGCATCTTATCGCCGACGAAATAGCCCGCAGCGGTTATCCCGTAATTGCGGGGCCCAACCTTGCTTCCCGCAATAAAATCGAAGTGCAGTATATGGATTTCAAAACAGCGGGGGCGCTTGCGGCAAAAGGCATAAAAGTGGCAATAACCACCGACCATCCAGTATCCAGAATAAATTGTTTGCCTATTTGCGCGGGTTTGGCCGTAAGGGAAGGAATGGATTTTAAGGAAGCATTGAAAGCCATAACCATAAACGCTGCCGAAATTTGCAATGTTTCGCATAGGGTGGGAAGTTTGGTTCCAGAGAAAGACGCCGATATAGCGATTTTTGACGGCAATCCCATGCTGACGTTTACCCATACGCTGTATACCATTATTGACGGCAAAATAGTCTATGACAGAAAAATCCACGGATAAAAAACGGGGGATTTATCCCCCGCTTTTTGTATCGTAATAAAATTAACGCATTAAACTTAACAATTGTTGTTTCTTTGATTGTTATTGTTCTTCTGCTTGTTTCTCTGATTATCTTTATTTCTCTGATTGTTTTTGTTTTGCGCCATAATATCACCTCCCAAATAAAGTATCTGCAAAAAGCGGCAAAACTAAACCAGCTAAAATTTGGCTGCTGTTTTTATTGACGATAACGGGTTTTACGCCTTATAAATTCTTTAATCATTATTAATATGTACCAAACAATAAATAATATTTAAGGTTGTTTGCTATTGATTAATTTGCGTTATGGTTGTATAATATTATAAATAAAGACAAGAGGTGTTATATATATGAAACAAATCAAAATGGATACCTTTGACAAACAGAAAATCAGCGTTAATATTTGGGATAATGTTGAGAATATTAAAGGGGGAATACTTATCAGCCACGGAATGGCGGAGCATCCCGACAGATATGACGATTTCGCCTTATTTCTCAATAAACTCGGTTATGTGGTAGTAGCCGACGACCACAGGGGGCACAGATTTTCGGCGACGGGAGAGAAAGGCCAAGTAAGCGGCAACTCCTTTGTGCAAACCATAAAGGACATGGACATGCTTATCGACTATATTAAGAATACCTATAATACCGAAGTGGTTTTGATTGGCCACAGCTACGGCAGCTTCCTTTCGCAGGCATATATGGAAAAGTATTCCAATAAGCTTAAGGGCGTTATTTTAAGCGGCACGGCGTATATGAAAAGCGCGCTTGTGGCGTCGGGGCTGGCAATCGCATCCATTCAAAACGCCATTTTCGGCCCCGACAAACCGGGCAAGCTCATAGACAAAATGAGCTTCGGCGCATATAACAAGCCTTTTGAAAGCCAAGGGCAAAAATTCGCTTGGCTGTCGCGGGACAAAGAGCAGGTTGACAAATACGAAAAGGACGAATACTGCGGCTATGTGATGTCGCTGGGCTTCTATAAATCTTTCTTCAAAGGCATAATGAGCATGTACGGCGAAGACGCCTTGAATATAAACAAAAAATTGCCCATACTTATCGCCGTGGGCAGCGACGATCCCGTATCCCAACAAGCCAAGCTTGCCGCCAAGCTTTACGATTTTTATAAAGGCTTGGGCTTGAATGTAAGCTATAAGGTTTACGAAGGGGCAAGGCATGAAATCCTCAACGAGATAAACAGAGAAGAAGTATATAATGATTTTAAGGAATTTATCGAAAAAATATTTGCTAAATAAGGTTAGGTCGCGTATATGAAGAAAACCGCTTTGCTCATTGCTTTAATTTTGGTATTTTGTCTTGCGTTCTCGGCTTGCGACAAAAAACTTCCGAAAAAAGAAGCTAAAACAATTGAAATAAACAGCGTAGAGGACTTAAAGAAAATTAACAATTATTTAGGCGACCGGTACAGCTTATATACCTTTGAGCTAAAAAAAGATTTGGATTTGCAAGGGCAGAACTGGACGCCCATAGGAAGCGACAACGCCAATTCTTTCAGAGGCGTTTTTAACGGGAACGGCCATACCATCTCCAATTTGACCATACAAGGGTGGAACGGATACGAATTTGTTGAAAGCGTGCCTTATTCCAACGCCGGGCTTTTCGGCTATATTTATGGCGCCACCATTAAAGACCTTAACATAAAAGATTTCAATATCAGCTTTATCGCCGAAAGCGACTATTTGCATATAGGGGGGCTTGCGGGATACGCTTACGGCGACAATGCCATAAGCAATATTTCGGTGAGCGGACAAATAAATATCGGAACAAGTTTTTATTACGAGCAAAAATCCGTGCTTATGCAGGTTACTTGCGAACAAATGCAATATCTCGGGGGCATCATAGGCTATGCCGCAGGCGTCCTTGATTTACAAAGCAGCGCCGCGGATGTAGCCATTTCCAATTATGTGGCTTCAAGAGGTCCCAAATATGATCATTGGACGGGAAATTTCGTATATGAAAAGGACGAAAACGGTAAAGACACCGACAAGATACAGATGGAGGTTACCAGGGAATTCGATTCTTCATATTATCCCGCTCAAGCCTTTTTGGGCGGCGCAGTAGGTTATGTGAAAGGAAACGGAGAGCATTCTCAATTGCTTAACATTGACTGTAGCGCCGTAATCACCGAGGTGTACGCCAAATCCGCATATTTGGGCGGATTGTTCGGGAGAGCCAATAAATCAATAATCAATAATGCTTCTTTCAGCGGCGAGCTGGCCACAAGAGTGTTTGTAAAAGGCGTTTCGGGCGGCATAGCGGGATTGCTGGATGACAGCCGATTGACCAACTCAAGCGTAGACGATACCACCATAACGCTTAATGTTACAGGTTTGGAATATCAGGCTTACACCACAGGCGGTTTGGTAGGCTACGCCAACGACTTTTCTTTAATAATGAATTGCGCCGTCAATAACACAAAGATATTATCCGATCTTCCCAACCGCAATATGCTCAATGAAATAAACAACTTTCCGGTTATAGGAGGAATAGCGGGAACGGTCAGGGACAGCAGTATTTTTGAATGCGAAGTAAACGGCGGCGGTGTGTTCAGGAAAAACTTAAGCGACATCGACATCAATTTCATATATACCGCGGGAATGGTCGCCGATTTATACGGCAACAGCGAGGTTTCGGAATGCAAATCCTCCTTCAAGGCTTACACGGGCTCCATAGCAAGGTATTCCGAAAACATATATGTGGAAAAAGACGGCAAAAGGATTTTGCGTTTCGTAAAAAAAGGCTTCCCCAAAGTTTATGTGGGCATTGACGCTTATGTGCAGGACGGCAAGCTTGTGGTGGATGTTATAAACGACAGCGGGGATGTCATAGGCACGTTTACATATTCTAATTTTGTGGGGAACAATATAGAGGAATACTCAAAAAATTATTTTGACGAAAACAACGAAAGGCTTATCGAAGAAGACGGCAAGGTTATGACAATCGACGGCGTTTCTTATGACGGATATGAAAGATTGACGGGCATGTATAAATTTGAAGCTCTTGACTATAAAATCGATACGGTAATCAATATCGGAAAGAACGATATTACCATAGAGGAAGGCTGGAAAAGATTTACTCTATAATCCGATTGTTTCCATATAATACAAAAACCGTATATGACCGCAAACATTTTGTATACGGTTTTTCTTGACTTTTGTTTTAGAGATACTATAATGAAAAATGCTAAGCAAAATTCAATCATTTGTACGGATTAAGTAAAAGAGGTTTTAATGAAAATTAAATTGAGAGACGATATCAGGGAATTCCAAGACGGCTTGACCCTTGCGGAAATTGCTTCCGCCGTGAGCGAAGGCCTTGCTAGAGCGGCGCTTTGCGCCAAGGTAGACGGCGTTTTGCGCGATATGAGCACGGTTATAGATAAGGATTGCGAGGTGGAATTCCTGACCTTTGCGGACGAAGACGGCAAAAAGGTATATCGCCACAGCGCCGCGCATATTATGGCGCAAGCGGTAAAAAGGATTTATCCCACAGCTAAGATTGCCATAGGCCCGGCCATAGAAAACGGCTTTTATTACGATTTTGATTTCCAAACGCCGTTGCCCAAAGACGCTCTTGAAGGCATTGAAGCCGAAATGAAAAAGATAATTAAAGAAAATATAAAGATAGTTAGGGAAGAGGTAACAAAAAAACAAGCCATTTCTTTAATGAAGGAACTCAATGAAAAATATAAAATAGAATTGCTGAACGATATTGAGGACAGTCAAACAATAACCTTGTATCGTCAAGGGGATTTTATCGATTTATGCGCAGGTCCCCATGTGCCGTCTACGGGCTATATAAAAGCGTTTAAGCTTACCGCCTTAACGGGGGCATATTGGAGAGGGGACGAAAAAAATAAAATGTTGACAAGGATATACGGCGCCGCTTTTGATAAAAAAAGCGATATGCTGGCTTACCTTGCCGCGGTGGAAGAAGCCAAGAAAAGAGACCATAACAAACTGGGGCGGGAACTTGGCATTTTTATGACCGACGAAAAAATCGGGCAAGGGCTTCCTTTGCTGATGCCCAAAGGCGCCAAGCTTTTCCAAATTCTCAACAGATTCGTTGAGGACGAAGAAGAAAAAAGAGGGTATGTCCTTACCAAAACGCCTCTTATGGCGAAATCGGCGCTGTACAAAGTGTCAGGCCATTGGGAACACTATAAAGACGGCATGTTTGTCATAGGCGACGAAGACAAAGGCGAAGAAGTGCTTGCTTTAAGACCGATGACTTGTCCTTTCCAATATACCATATATAACAACGGGCTTAAATCCTATCGCGATTTGCCCATCCGATTTGCCGAAACCTCGACGCTGTTCAGAAATGAAAGCAGCGGAGAAATGCACGGCTTAATAAGGGTAAGGCAGTTTACCATAAGCGAAGGGCATATTATATGCGCCCCCGAACAATTGGAGCAAGAATTCAAGGATTGTTTGCAGCTGGTAAGGTATATGCTTAAAAGCATAGGCTTGGAAGAAGACGTATATTACCGTTTCAGCAAATGGGATCCCCAGAATACCGAAAAATATATAAACGACCCCGCGGCTTGGGAATACGCCGAAGGGGAAATGAAAAAGATACTTGACCACATAGGGCTGGCTTATACCGAAGCGGTGGGGGAAGCGGCTTTTTACGGCCCCAAGCTGGACATACAAATAAAAAATGTGCACGGCAAGGAAGACACTTTGATAACATTGCAGATTGATATGTTCCTGGCCGAAAAATTTGATATGTCCTACATTAACGAAAAAGGCGAAAAGGCGCGTCCTTACATTATTCACCGCACATCCATAGGATGTTATGAAAGGACCATGGCTTTGCTTATAGAAAAATACGCGGGAGCTTTTCCCACTTGGCTTGCTCCCGTACAAATAAAGGTGTTGTCTTTAACCGACAGGACCGCCGAAGACGCCATTTTATTTACGCAAAAATTGAGGAATTTGGGCTTCCGCGCCGAAAGCGACACCAGAGGCGAAAAAATCGGCTACAAAATCAGGGAAGCGCAATTGGAGAAAGTGCCCTACATGGTTATAATCGGCGATAAAGAAAAAGCCAACAACACCATTTCGGTGCGCTCAAGACAAAAAGGCGATATGGGGGTTATGACCAAAGACGCGTTTATTTTAACGGTCAGGGACGAAGTGGACAATAAAGTCATTAATTGATTAAATATCATAAAATTGCTTGACATAAAATAAGATTTATTATATCTTATTAAAGAAGTAGAAGTAATTCTCACCGCCGGCTGTTGCGCTAAGGACGGTTGTTATAATGAAAAAGTTATAATGGAGGGTGTGTGCTTTTACTTCGCACACTTTTTTTATTGGGGAGGTAGGTTATTTTCAAAGAACTGCAAATCAATCATAACATTAATGATTCGGAAGTAAGGCTCATTGACGAAAAGGGCGTCCAGCTGGGAGTGATGAGCAAGGCAGAAGCGCAGAGAATAGCCGATTACAGGAATTTGGATTTGGTAAAAGTTTCGCCGAACGCAAAGCCTGTTGTCTGTAAACTTATGGATTACGGCAAATATCGCTTCGATATGATAAAGAAAGAGAAAGAAGCAAAGAAAGCTCAAAAAGTAGTGGAAATCAAGGAGATAAGACTTTCCCAAACCATAGACATAGGAGACCTTAAAACCAAAGCCAAAAGAGCCAAAGAATTTCTTGAGGACGGCAATAAGGTAAGGGTAACTCTTAAGATGTGGGGCAGACAGCTCGCGCATACGGATATAAGCGTGCAAGTGGTGTATGATTTTTATGAAATGATTAAAGATTACGGCGTTATGGAAACCCGTCCGTCCACGGAAGGAAGGATTGTGGGAATGACGGTAGCGCCCATAAAAAACAAAAATAAATAATGAAGGAGACCAAGCTATGCCAAAAATGAAGACACACAGCGGAGCAAAAAAACGCTTCAGATTGACCGCAAGCGGCAAGATTAAAAGGGCCAAGCAAAACAAAAACCATATATTAAATAAAAAGAGCAGAAAAAGAAAGCGCAATTTAAGACAAGGCGGATATGTGGATGTTTCTCAAGCCAAGACAATTAAAAACTTAATATCCGGACAGGCTTAATGGAGGTGTTGAATGAGAATAAAAAGAGGAGTAAACGGCGTTAAAAAACGCAGAAAAATATTAAGAAGAGCAAAAGGTTATTTCGGCGCCAAATCCAAGCTTTACAGGGTGGCGCGTCAAGCGGTAATGAAGTCCATGCAATATGCTTATGTGGGACGCAAGCTTAAGAAAAGAGATTTTCGTCAGCTTTGGATAGCAAGAATTAACGCGGCGGCAAGAATGAACGACATATCCTATTCAAGATTTATGCACGGACTTAAGGAAGCGGGAATAACTTTGAACAGAAAGATATTGGCCGATATCGCGGTTAACGATTCCGCGGCTTTTGCCGAACTGTGCAATAAGGCTAAACTTGCTTTAGCGAAATAACAAAGGGTTGCCGCAAATCAAAAAATGCGGCAATTTTCTTAATATGACAATTATATCCTCGCAAAATGCCAAGCTTAAAAAAATTAAAGCCTTGCGCTCAAAAAAGGGCAGGGACAAGTATGGCGCTTATATTGTGGAAGGAGTAAACATATTAAAAGATTTATCGCCCAAGGACGCGAAAATAATCGAACTTTACCTCAAGCAGTCTCAATATCAAAAACTTAAATTTTTGGAAGAGAGCTTGGGGGTTCAAGCCTATATCGTCGCCGATGCCTTGTTTGACGCCGTAAGCGACACCAAAACCCCCAGCGGCGCTTTGGCAGTTGCCCAAATAACCGAGAGCAAAGAAATATCGGGAAATACTTTAATAATGCTGTGCGGCATTTCGGACGCGGGCAATATGGGCACCATTTTGCGCACGGCGGCCGCAAGAGGAGTAAAGACCGCACTTATCTACGGCGACTGCGTGGACATATATTCGCCAAAAGTAATAAGAGCGGCGATGGGAGCGTCTTTTTATGTAAACGCCGTAAAAATTGACTATAAAGAAATCGATAACTTATTGCGAAGTTACGATTTGCTGGGACTTGACGCTTGCGGAAAATCTATATATGATTATGAAAGAAACAACAAAAAAATAATTATTGCGGTGGGGAGCGAAGCTCATGGACTGCCTCAATCGGTAAAGGAAAGATGCGCGGAAATCCTTTCTTTGCCCATGGAAGGCAAAATTGAGTCGTTAAACGCCGCCGTCAGCATTTCAATAGCTCTTTATATGTTATAATATTGTGAAAGGAGATTTTTGTTATGGCAGGACACAGTAAATGGGCCAATATTAAAGCCAAGAAAAGTAAAACAGACGCGGCAAGAGCTCATATCTTCACCAAAATAGGGCGGGAAATTGCCGTTGCCGTAAAAATGGGCGGGCCCGATCCCGAAAATAATTCCAGATTGAGAGACGTTATCGCCAAGGCCAAGCAAAACAATATGCCCAACGACAATATTTTACGCTCTATTAAGAAAGCCAGCGGCGAACTGAACAGCGTAAACTATGAAGAAATGATGTACGAAGGCTATGCCCCCGGAGGAGTGGCCGTAATCGTGGAAGCTCTTACCGACAACAAAAACCGTACGGCGGGAGATATCAGACATTTGTTTGACAAATACGGCGGCTCTTTAGGCTCCACAGGCTGCGTGTCATATCTTTTCAATAGAAAAGGCGTGCTTATTGTGGAAAAAACCGACAAGACCGAGGACGACATTATGGTTATAAGCTTGGAAGCCGAAGCCGACGATATCATAGCCGCCGACGACGCGTACGAAATTTATACTTCTCCGCAAAATCTTGAAAACGCGAGAAAGGTTTTTGCCGACGCGGGTTTGAATATTTTGTCTTCCAGCGTGGAATATATTCCCGATATGTATATAGACCCGCCCCAAGACAATATTTCGTCCATTCAAAAACTATTGGAGAAATTGGAAGAAAACGACGATGTGCAAAATGTTTATCATAACGCCAATCTGCCCGAGGAGGTAGAGGAAGAATGACAAATATAAAAGATATTTGCTTAGCCGCAAAAGAAGCGGCCAACAGCTTTATGAAAATCTCAACCGAACAAAAAAACGCCATTCTCGCAGGCATTAAAGAAGAGATAATGTCCAATGTCGATAAGATATATGAATATAATCGATTGGATTTGATACAAGCTAAGGAAAACGGCCGCAACGACGCCTTTATTGACAGGCTGACTTTAACGGACAGCCGTATTCGCTCTATGGCGGACGGCATAGACGCCATAATAAAATTGACCGATCCCGTGGGGGAAATCGAACAAGAATACACCTTGCCAAACGGGCTTGAGGTAAGGAAAATAAGGTCGCCTCTGGGCGTCATCGGCATTATCTATGAAGCCCGCCCCAATGTTACCGTGGATGCCGCGGCGCTGTGTATCAAATCCTCCAACGCCGTAATCTTGCGGGGAAGCAAAGACGCCGTAAACACCAACAAATATTTGGTATCCTTAATGAAAAGCGTATTGACAAAACAAGGCTTTAACCAAGGCTTGGTAGGATTTATCGAAGGAGCGGACCGCGCCTTTACGCAAGAAATGTTAAAGCAAGAGGGTTTGATAGATGTGGTCATACCCAGAGGAGGCGAACAGCTTAAAAAGTTTGTGCTGGAGCACGCCGCCATGCCCGTAATAGCTTCGGCGGGCGGCAATTGCCATACTTATGTGGAAAGCTCCTGCGATAAGGAAATGGCTCTTAAGGTGGTGTTAAACGCCAAGCTCAATCGTCCTTCGGTGTGCAATGCCTTGGAAACAATTCTTTGCGACAGAAAAATGGCTTCCGAATTTTTGCCGATATGCTTGAAAGAACTGCAGGACAGAGGCGTGGAAATAAGAGGGGACAATGAAGTTAAGCAATTATTTGCCGATACCGCGCTTATAAATGACGAAGAATATCATAAAGAGTATAACGACCTTATCGTCAAAGTAAAAATAGTGGCGGATATAGACGAGGCCATAAAACACATAAATTATTACGGCACAAATCACAGCGAAGCGATTATTACCGAAGACAGCGATAAAGCTCAAAGGTTCGCAAGAGAAGTGGACGCCGCCGCCGTATATGTCAACGCTTCCACAAGGTTTACCGACGGCTTTGAATTGGGATTGGGCGCGTAAATGGGCATATCCACGCAAAAACTGCATGTGAGAGGCCCCATCGGCTTAAAGGAGCTTACTTCGCTGAAATATGTAGTTGCGGGAAAAGGGCATGTGCGCTGATTGTTTGCCCGCAACATTTGAATGCGTATGCAAATTGTGGTATAATAACTAAAAAAATCAAGAGGTAATTTAAAATAAAGATAGGCGTGCTTACAAGCGGAGGCGACGCGCCTGGAATGAATTCCGCCATAAGGGCGGCGGTGCGATACGGCATATCCGAAGGCATGGAAGTATACGGTATTGAATGCGGCTATCGTGGATTGATTAACGGATATATTACAAGAATGGATAATCGTTCGGTGTCGGGGATTATACAAAAAGGCGGCACCATACTTAAGACGGATAGATGCCCCGAATTCAAAGAGATAGAATATCAGCAAAAAGCCGTGGATGTTTTGGCGGCTTACGGAATAGAAGGGGTTATCGTAATTGGAGGGGACGGATCTTTCCGAGGCATCCAAGATATGAAAACAAATTTTGGGTATCCGTTTGTGGGCGTTCCGGGCACCATAGATAACGATTTGGCGTATACCGATTTTACTTTGGGGTTTGATACCGCCGTCAACACAGTATTGTGGGCGGTGAACAATTTAAGGGATACCATGACTTCCCATGAAAGGGTGTGCATAGTCGAAGTCATGGGAAGAAAATGCGGCGACATAGCCATATACGGCGCTTTAGCGGGCGGCGCGGAGATAATGCTTGTGCCCGAAGTGCAAGTGGATATCGCCGCCATAAGCAAGAAAATAATCCAAAATAAAATAAAAGGCAAAAAATCCGATATAATAATGCTGGCCGAAGGCGTTTGCGATGCCGAAGTTTTAAGGGAAGAGCTTAAAAAGCGGACCAGCATTTCTTTAAGGACGGTTAAGCTGGGGCACATTCAAAGAGGGGGTACCCCCACTATGGCGGACAGAGTGCTAGGCGCGAAATTCGCCGCGAGAGCCGTCGATTTGTTGAAGCAAGACAAGGGCGGCAGAGTAGTGGGCATTAAAAACAATAAGATTTTTGACATGGAAGTAGGCCAGGCGCTTAATACGCCCCGAAAACTCAACAAAGAGCTGTATGAATTAGTCAATAAACTCAGTCAGTAATAACGATTTTATACAATAATATATTTGGAGGAAACATGAAAAACTTAAAAGGAGCATGTATTTTCGGACAATCGGGAGGTCCCACCTCGGTAATCAATTCAAGCGCGGCGGGCGTTTTCACTGAAGCGCTTAAGCAACCCAACATTACCGCCGTTTACGGCGCCGCTCACGGCATAAAGGGCATTTTGGAGGAAACATTTTATGACATTTCCCAGGAAAGCCCCGAAGAGCTTATGCTGTTGAAGAACACTCCTTCGTCGGCGCTGGGTTCGGTAAGATATAAGCTTAAACCTGTCGAGGAAGACGAAACCGATTATAAAAGAATTCTTGAAGTTTTTAAGAAATACAATATCCGCTATTTTTTCTATAACGGCGGCAATGACAGTATGGACACGTGCAATAAAGTTTCCAAGTATTTGCTGTCCAAAGGGTATGAATGCAATATAATCGGCGTGCCCAAGACAATAGACAACGATCTTTACGGCACCGACCATTGCCCGGGCTACGGCAGCGCCGCAAAATATGTGGCCACCACATTAATGGAATTGTGCTTGGACGCCACGGTTTATGACAAAGGACAAATAACCATTGTGGAAATAATGGGCAGAAACGCCGGTTGGCTTACCGCGGCGAGCAGTCTTGCCTACTACAAAGGGCTTGGCCCCGATTTGATTTATCTTCCCGAAATTCCTTTTGACATAGATAAATTTGTGGACGATGTCAAAAATGTTATTGACCAAAATAACGGCAAATGCATTGTGGCTTTGTCGGAAGGGATAAAGACAAAAGAAGGGCTTTATGTCGCCGAAGCCATTGAGCAAAGAAAGGCGGAAAAAGATTCTTTCGGGCATACTCAGCTTGGCGGAGTGGCGGATGCGCTTGCGGACTTGCTTAAGCAAAGATTTAAGACAAAAGTAAGAGCCATTGAATTCAGCTTATTGCAAAGGTGCGCCGCCCATTTAGCTTCAAAAACCGACGTTGAAGAAGCCTTTATGGCGGGAGTTATGGCGGTCAGGTACGCCGTCCAAGGCGAAACCGACAAAATGGTGGTTTTTGAGCGTCAACCCCAAAAGGAATATAAAATCGAATACAAGCTCATGCCCGTAGAGCTTGCGGCAAACGCCGAAAAGAAAGTTCCGCTGGAGTGGATAATCAACAACGGCACGGCGCTTTCAGATAAATTTATAGAATACGCTTTACCTTTAATTCAGGGCGATACAAAAGCTCCCCTTGAGGAAGGATTGCCCAGAATGGCCAAACTTAAAAAGGTGTTGGTGAGAAAATAAAGTGTGCTCCGAAAGAAAACCTCCCATTATACAAAACCATAACGGCGCCTCTTCTTCAATGAAAGAAGAGGCAAATGTCGTTTTGGAAAGAACATACGAGAAAGAAAGCGGCGCAAAGAAATCAAAAGGCGGCAAACCCAAAAAAATCTCCATAAAGGAAAAAGCAAAAAAGAAAGCCGCAATCAAACTTACCGCTATAATAACAGCCGCGGTTTTAGGAATAATTCTTGTGGCGGGAGGAATTTTGGTTTTATCTAATATCAATAATCCCGACAGCGTTTTTTATGATTTTTTTGGAACAAAAAAGCCTCTGACACCAAAAAACCTCCGTGTTGAAAACTTTGATTCCCAAAAAGATTTTGTATTGCTGCTGCGCTGGGATAAAATCCGCAATGCCGAAAGCTATACGGTGGAAGTGGTATATGACCTATATCCCGACGACACAATAAGCCACCAAGTATATAATGACGGCATATTTGTTGAAAGGAAAAGAGGAACGCTTAAATACCGCGTAAAAGCAAGCAATAAGAGAGGCAGCAGCGATTTTACGCAATGGGCTACCTACTATGTAATACCTTTAGAGCTTGAAAAACCCGATTTGAATTGGGTAAGAGAGGGCGACAGTGTAATAATAAACTGGAATTCATTAAAATATAAATACTTCAATGAAGAAAAAGAGGTTACCACTTATGAGCTTGTGGACGGAGCTTATTGGTTGGACGAGCCCGCAAACATAATCGAGAACCCGCCGCTGTTTACGCCCAATGAGGAATATATTATCGATTTATTCAAGGGCGGGGAATACATAGGGGATGTGTTGATAATAAAGATAAGGGCGGTCAATTATACCTACCGATATACCTACCGATACGAAATGGGCAGAATCAATGATCCCCCCGAATTGTACGATATTTATCAAAGCAGTGAATGGACGGTGGTAGAAATACCCATAGGGCAATTGGATTGAAGGACTGAAGATAAATGATAAGAGAAGATTTGCGCAACATTGCCATAATCGCTCATGTGGACCATGGCAAAACTACGCTTGTTGACGGCATGCTTAAGCAAGGCGGTGTTTTCAGAGAAAACCAATATGTGCCTGACTGCGTAATGGACAGCAATGATTTGGAAAGGGAAAGAGGCATTACCATAATGGCAAAAAACGCCTCTACCTTTTATAACGGCGTAAAAATTAATATAGTCGACACGCCCGGAC
The DNA here is from genome assembly GCA_001512685.1 of Clostridiales bacterium DTU072. Classification (GTDB taxonomy): domain Bacteria; phylum Bacillota; class Clostridia; order Christensenellales; family DTU072; genus DTU072. The sequence goes on along the minus strand of LFSG01000028.1, from coordinate 57,778 downwards.
ACGCTGATTTTGGAGGAGAAGTCGAAAGGGCGCTTAAGATGATTAACGGCGTATTGCTTTTGGTGGACGCCTACGAAGGACCAATGCCGCAAACAAGATTTGTGCTTCAAAAAGCTTTGGAAATGAAGCATAAAATAATCATCTGCATAAATAAAATCGATAAAATCGGCGCAAGGCCCAAAGAGGTTTTGGAAGAAATATACGATCTTTTAATAGACCTTAACGCCGACGAAGAACAGTTGGACAGTCCGGTAATATATTGCAACGGAAGAGAGGGCAAGGCCGCGCTAAGCATTAATGAAGAAGGCAAAAATTTAAAGCCGCTTTTTGAAACGATTATAAATTATATACCCGCTCCGCAGGGAGACGATGCGGAGGATTTGCAGGTTTTGGTTTCAGCCGTCGATTATTCCGATTATATGGGCAGGCTGGCTATCGGCAGATTGGCAAGAGGCAAAATGCGCGTCAATCAAGAGGTTGTGGTATGCAACGCCCATGACGATAAAGTATATAAAGCTAAGATCAGCAATATTTATCAATTTGAAGGACTGAAAAAAGTGGCGGTAGAAAGCGCCGAAATGGGCGATATCGTAAGCTTCAGCGGAATAGAAAATATTATGATAGGCGAAACGGTGTGTTCAGCAAACAGGGTTGAGCCCGTAAATTTTGTCAAAATAAGCGAACCCACTTTGCAAATGGTGTTTTCCGTAAACGACAGCCCGTTTGCAGGCAAAGAAGGCAAATATGTTACCTCAAGACATCTCAAGGCAAGATTATATAAAGAAACCTTAAGAGATCTTTCACTTAAGGTTGCCGACGGTCAAACCACGGATGAGTTTATTGTGTCGGGAAGGGGAGAAATACATTTATCGGTATTGATTGAGAATATGCGCAGGGAAGGCTATGAATTTCAGGTAGGCACGCCTAAAGTAATAAACAAAATAATTGACGGCGCGGTTTGCGAGCCCATGGAAAAGCTGACAATCGATGTCCCCGACCATTATGTGGGGATAATTATGGAAAACATGGGCAAGAGACAGGGCGGATTAAAAGCCATGACGCCTATGGGAAGCCGTATGAGAATGGAATTTATTGTTCCCACAAGGGGGCTTTTGGGTTATAGGTCTGACTTTATGACGGAAACCAGAGGCGAGGGCGTTATGAACAGCGTATTTTACGGTTATGAGCCCTTAAAAGGAAGTATTCCCAAACGCCCTTTCGGCGCCTTAGTCGCTTATGAAACGGGAGAGGCTGTTACTTACGGCCTTTATAACGCTCAGGAAAGGGGAACTTTATTTATTTCGCCGGGTGAAAAAGTATATGCGGGCATGGTAGTGGGGCAATCGCCAAAATCAGGAGACATCACGGTAAACGTGTGCAAGAAAAAACATGTTACGAATATGAGGGCGGCGGGCAGCGACGAAGCGTTGAGGCTGGAAACGCCGAGAAAATTTAGCTTGGAAGAGTGCATAGAGTTTTTGGAACAGGATGAAAAATTGGAAGTAACGCCCAAGAGTTTAAGGATAAGAAAAACGATTTTGGACCATACCGAACGATTGCGCCGCCAATCGAAAAACAAAATATAGAATGGAAAAAAACGCCAATTTATATTTCAAGTTATTTTTGTCAACGCTGCAATTAAGCGCTTTCACTTTTGGAGGCGGCTATGTCATTGTGTCCCTTATGCAGAAAAAGTTTGTAGAAAAATATAAGTGGATAAACAAAGACGAAATGCTGGACATTGTGGCTATTTCCCAATCTTCTCCCGGCGCCATAGCCATAAACGCGTCGATAATGGTGGGATACAGAATAGCGGGCTTTTGGGGCGCTTTATGCACGCTTTTGGGAGCCATATTGCCGCCTTTGGTAATTATAAGCGCCATAACTTTCTTTTATACGGCGTTCAGCCAAAATTTATATGTGGGTTATTTTCTTAAAGGCATGCAAGCGGGTATCGCCGCCGTTATAGTCGACGTAATTTATAAAATGGCTGCGGGGTTTGTCAAGAAAAAAGATATTCTTTCCATGGCGCTAATGGCGGCCGCTTTTTGTTTGTCGTATTTTTTGGAAATCAATGTGATATTAATTATCGCGGGAGCTATTGCGCTTGGAACAGCGTATCATTTTTGCGCGAAAGCCGTTAAAGCTAAAAAACAAAAGCGGCAAGCCGAGCGTACAGATTCAAACGGCGCCCAAGATTTGCCCATTGATAAAAAAAATGAAACGGATATATCGAGATTATCCGATAAGGAGAACAAGAGATGATATATCTGAATTTATTGTGGGAATTTATTCAAATAGGATTGTTTACAATTGGGGGAGGATATGCCGCCCTGCCGCTGATTAAAAACCGTATCGTGGACATCAACGGGTATATTTCGCTTGCCGAATTTATGGATATCATAGCCATAGCCGAATCCACTCCTGGTCCCATAGCCATCAACGCGGCGACTTTTGTGGGCGTAAAAACGGCGGGCATTTTGGGCGGACTGATAAGCACCATTGGCTTTGTGTTGCCTTCTTTGACAATTGTTTTAATATTAAGCTTATTATACGGCAAATATAAAGAATTGTCGGTTATTAAAACGACGCTAAAAACAATTCGCCCCGTAACCTTAGGGCTTATAGCCGTTGCCGCCGCAACCATAATAAAGCTGGCTTTTTTGGGCGGGCAGATAGCGAGCATTGATAATATCGATTATGTGGCTATAGGTTTATTCGCGGTTTCGTTGATTGCGCTCAGAGCGTTCAAGCTCAATCCCATTTGGATTATGCTGGGCTGCGGAGGGGCGGGATTGCTTTTGTATTGGATTATTTAATAATGAAAATCTAAACTCTTTGATCAAAATTTGTCGGCATATGGGAATAATTCTTTATATCGTTTGCTTTTACGGCAAAATTATTGTAACATAAATTATCATTGCGGTTACGAGGTAATTGATGGCTAACGAAAAGGGCAAGAAAAGAATTTCTTTATTGAGCAAATTAACCTTTGCTCCCGAAAACAGAAGCGCGGACGCGCCAAGACCTGTCATTGAAGGAAGATTCAGATATTTCTTTTCGTTATTCAAACAAAAAAACAACGAATTAATGGTGGCCAATTTATTCTTTTTGATATTTTGTTTGCCGCTTTTGGTGGTTCTGATACTTCCGGGAGTGTTTGGCGGAATGGAAAACATATCTTATTTGTTAGCTAAAATCACCGAAAAACCTTATTTTATGGGGAATATAGGAATAGGGTTAAGCTCACAGCAGTCCATTACCGAAGCGCAAATAGCCATACTCAACGTTCACAGATTACACTATCTCCTTATCGCCGCCACATTGCCGATATTGGCAATCGGCGCTTCGGGGCTGTTTCACGTTGCCATGAAACTTGTGTGGCAGGATAAGTTTATTACAAAAAAAGACAGTTACGGCAATAATGTTCCCAGAATAAGCGTGGAATTCTTTATCGGCGTAAAAAAATACGCCTTGCAATTTGTATTGATTTTCCTTATATTTGCTTTAATTTTTGCCGCTGTTTCCTGCTCAGTCATATTCTTCATTCAAAACCTTTGGCAAAATACGGCGGGGGCGGGGCTATGGATATTGCTCATAGTCGCGTTAATATTCGCGCTGTTTGCGGCCGCAATGCTTGTTTTTATGCTGCCTATGCTTAAAATGTATGAAATACCGCTTGCGGCAAAGCTTAAAAATTCTGTAATTTTAATTATTTCAACGCCTTTGCCCGTATTTTTTATTACTGCCGTTTCTTTGCTGCCTTTTGTTTTGGTCAGCGTATCAAGCGGTTTTATACAGTTAATATTGATTGCCGCTCTGCTCATATTCGGCGGAGGGTTTTATTCTTTAATGTGGTCAAATTTTGTTCAATATTATGCGGATAAGATTATTACTCCGGTATATGAATCACAAATAAATAAAGGACAAAAAAAGAAAAAGAAGAACAAGAAATAATTGTGGCGTGAAATACTTGTCCATTGATTTTTTATTATATTTACAATTATTTATTTATATGTGATATTGACAATCGTCTTTTTAATATCTATAATATATATGTAATGGCATAGCCTTTAGCTTGTTCGACAGCGGAGGTTACGGAGGCATGGTTATGATTAACGGCAAGTATGGATCATTGGTGAGGTTTTCAATCTTTGTTGCGGCGCTGATATTTTTTGTCATGGCTGTTTCATTTATAACGCTGTATCAATCATCCGATAATTCATATGTCTATGCCGCCGACGAAAAAGGATTGGAAGTAAATATGCCTTACTACTTTCCCTATTATAAGCTTATAAAGGAAGCGGGGGGAGGCGTCGAGTGGAATGTCATATGGAGCCATGCGAATTTCCAACCTTTCAGCGATGTGAATTATGTTGAGACATCCAGCATCGGCGAGGCAATTACCGTGGAAATGAATGTATACAATTGGACATTCACAAACAAGGAAGATGCCTCAATAATTTATTCAGGCAGTTACAATTATGGCAGTATAAATTGGACAAATAACAATTATCCCAAAATAGCGGGGTATTATAATGTAACAGTTACAGCCGAATATAAAAGCGTAACTTATACATTTCAATCAGAAATAACTTTACGAGGATATATCCGTTACCAAAAAGTAGACGAGAACATAAGTCCGTATGTAATTTATGACGGAAATGATTATATTGACTTTTTCGGCGTTCCCAATAATCCGTCACAAGATTCACATGCTTTTATCAACAGCTTTTATATATTGGATACCACAGAATCAAAAGGAATGAGGCAAGACATTCAATACTATACTTATTTGATGTTTGAAGATTATGTAACCGAAGTTATGGTAGTTGACTCTTATCCTTTTGAATTGGGAGTAGGAAAGATAGCGGGGGGATCTTATATTCCGCTTGATTATTTTGATTATGGCTATGTGCCTGAGGGAGAAGCTTCGTCTGATTCATATTTTACAAATAAGGGGATTTTTTCCATAAAGAAAAGACCGTTAAGGTTATCCCGTTTCGAGCTGGACCAAAACAATAATCCCATAGGCGCCGTAATAGCGAGAAAATCCAAACAATATGACGGCACCATATACGCTTTTGGGGAAATATACGTCGACGGCAGCGACAGCAGCGCTTATGATTATTTGCTGGATGTAACAAAAATATGGTTAGACGGAGAATTGGTCGAAAACAGCGGCTTTTTGCAAAATGACTTTAACTCAATTAAAGACAGCCTTCAGTCTACGCCTTTATTGATTTTTTCCGGTATAAATGCGGGAGGTCAGATATTAGACTCTTACTATTTTACATATGACCAATACGGCAATGAAATACCTACAAACTCAATCAGCCTTTACGACGAGGACGGCAATATCATATACGACAAGAATATAAGGCTGTATTATGCTTTCAATAGAGCGCACCCTGTTTTGGATAACTATTGCATTTATACAGACGGCGAAATAAATCATAACGCTCTTTACGGCGAATTTGTGGAAGAAGAGTGCGCCATTCTTCCCGGCCAAGCGCAGATAAACATAGACCCCAAATACGAGCAGTATGGGTTTATGCTTTCGTCTTTGCAATATCAGCTTCTTCAGCCGCAGCAGAATCCCGCCACAGGCTACACCGGAGTTTATTATTCCGGAAATTTGATGGGAAAAGAGATTGTTTTAATAAACGATCCCTCTCAAGCCAATCCGTCCAACATCTCAATAATAGTAAAAATCGGAAGACTCTACATAGAAGGCATGGACGGCGTTAACGACATCGCGTTCAGAGGTTTGAACAGCGACAATGAAGAGCTATTGCTGGTTGAATATACCTACAATCAGCCGCCCATAGGCAATTACTATTTTTATATCGAAGTATATTACGACGGGGCCCGCGTTCCCAAACCAGCTCCGCAATCTCCGTTTTTATGTGACAATATTATTGTGCTTTATACGGCGCGCGCTCTGGTAATTGAGCCTAAGCAATTGGTTTATCCCGAAGGTTTGGTCATTCAAACGGTTAAGGAATATGACGGACGCGTTGAAACCGGGTTTTCCGATTATAGCTTTGACGATCAATGGGTGGGCGACGACGGTCTGTATGTGCAGGCCAGAATTAAGCCCGTCTTTGATTCCTCATACGCAGGCGTCAACAGAACTATTACCGTAAGCTTTGTATTGCAGCTTACCGAAGCGGGGGAAGCCTTGGGGCAACCCAATCTTATTAATGAAATGAGAGTGCGGTATTTAATGCCTCCCGAGGTAACAATGAGCGGCGAAATAACGCGGAAAGAGATTCCGTTTTCCTTTGATATGAGCAATGCCGTTGACAGGCCTATTTATCATCCCATACTTTTCCCCGACCAAAAGATACTTATTTACGAAAAACCGTTCGGGGAAGAATTGCCCACCATTACCGACCTTATCTTTGGCGACTATGTTTATGACGACGAAGGCGAAATCGTTTATGAAGACGCGTATGTATATGAGCCCGTTGTCTATTATGTTGAGGGAATTCCGTTTTATGAATTGGATTTTTACGGCAACATCGTATACGAAAAAAGAATAATACAGCCTGTCGTAAAAGTGCCCAAAAGACAAAACTATTTTATTTACAATGACGATCCTTTTTCCACCGATACCGATAATATACCCGCAGGTTTCAGCTGGGATATGAATAATATCATTGATTGGTCATTTCATTGCATAGCACATTATGAAAATGGCGAATTGAAGAGTATTGAGGTGTCGCGGTATGATCCTGTTACCGGTCAGGTTACAATTGTGGACGGCCCTCCCAACGCCGTCTTGAATGCCGATACTCCTCCTACAGGATATCCCGGAGTGCCGATTAAGCTGAAAGAGTTTTATTCTTATAATTACAAGTTTACGCCCAAACTTGTTGACAACAAGGCATTCCTTCAAGTTACCAAAAAAACTCCCGAATGGAGCGTTAATATTGATCAATCTGCGGTATATAACGGAAAGCGTCATTCAAATATGCTTGAAGACCTTGAGAATTATGATGAATTCTATGAATTCATTAAAGTGAACTTGCTTAGCCATGAAGAAGCGTATGAAATTATAGGATACGGCGGAAAGGGCATTAATATAGAGATAGTAAATTACGCCCCCATAGGCGAAGTTTTAAGGCCGATTTCGGAATACGATTATGAGGAGCAAATCAGATTAATAAAGCATGCGGGAGTATACGAAACGGATGTTTGGCTGCCCGAAACCACCACATTTAACGCTTCGGAAAAAGTAAGGGTGTTTTTGACTATTAATAAAATGACATTAACGGTGGTTTTAAGCAATTCCCAAAAAAATTACGGCGATCCCAATCCTGATGACAGCGTAATTTTATATAAACACGACACAAAAGACCCCACCACTTGGGGTTGGCGGATAAATGAGGATGAAACCCAGTATCGCGAGTATTTAAGCACCATCATATATCTTGGCTTTGTTAACGGGGAAGCTCCCGATAAAATAGGCTCATTGGGAACATTTGAGCATTGTTCCATAGATTACGAATACGATAACGTAAACGAATTGTCTCCGCCCGGCGTATATTACATATGGCCCAAAGGCGGCAAGGCGCACAATTATTCCTTTGTTTATTTGGGAGCGGAGCTTCATATAAACAAGACCAAAGCCGAGATTATCATTATCGACGACGAAGTGTATTCAACCTATACTCCCGATGTGATGGCCCAAACGGTAAACGAATATGTGGATGGCGAATACGACCCTCTTGCCGCTTACATTTACACGGCGGACGATACTTCAAAGGTAGATATTGTCGTGGTCGGATACGCTCCTTTGGACAGCAGTTACGATTTTTCCCTGCATTTCAAAACCTTAGTAGACGAAGAAGGCAATACTGTCGATATATTTTATCCCAAAATAGTTTTCCATAACGGCGAATGGGTTCCTTATGAGGAAAGCTTAAGCGGCGACATAAGGGATTGCAGTCCTTCTTCTTCTTATATTGTAGCCAAAAATGTGGGGCAATATATACTCAAATTGTCCGCGAACGCCATAAATTATTTGAATCCTACCGAAAAATACGTAAAATTTATTATTGAGCCCGCCCAAACCGAAGTAACGGTTACAGAGGGCGTGATTGAGCATGCGTATAACGGAGACCATTTTCAAATCAACGGTTTGCCCTCCGACGACTCAGACGATAATTTCATAACAAATAACGAAGAAGCGGATGTTTGGGTTACGGTTGAAATAAGCAATGAGACTTTCAGCGAATTTCAAATCATTTTCAGCAACAGAAAATTCACAAAAGACATGAATACCGAGATTATAAACGCGGGGTATTACAGAATCACCCTAAGGTTCGCATATGAAGACGGCAGGATAATAAATTATATTTTACCCGAAAATAATGAATTTTATTTGTATGTTCAAGTGGTCAAAGGCAAAGTAATTTTGAACTTTGAAGGAGAAGAGGGTTCGGAAAACTGGCTTTATCGAGGATTGCCATACGAAGTTCTGGATATTGACAATATGCAGCCAGGCGATCTCGGCGTGGTATATACCGTTGTTCCGCATGTGCCTTTTGAAGACATAATTGTGGAGATATATCGGTATCAATTGGATGAAAACGGCAATCCCATTGAAAAATACTATGACGAAAACAACGAAGAGATAATATTCAAAAATCCCTACACCCAAGAGATAATACCTTTGCCGTACGATTTGAAGGTGGATTTCGCCATTGACGCGGGCATATATCTTTTCAGAATAAAGGCCAGCGGAGAGAATACATTGAATTATGATGATTCGGAATGGATTCAACGAAAATATACAATCAAAAAAGCGCCTGTGGAAGTTAGTATAAGAGGCGCTCTGATAAGACCCGAGGACCTGCATTTATATCCGGGCCTGACAAGATATCCTTTAGAAAAAACTTACGGCGACGAAATAATTAAAGAAAATTATGAAGTCTATTATACAGGTTGGGTGAACGGAGAAGATCCTTTTGGCGAAAATCCGCCCGCGGGATTTGAGCCGGCAATAATTTTGTGGAATGAACTTAATGACAGATACTTAAACGCGCGTCCCGCCACCCCGTATTCCATTATCCCCGCACAAGGCGGATGCGATAACTATACTTTTGTATACAGAAGCTCATCATTTTATGTATACAAAAAACAAGGAGAGATATGGGTAAACGAAGAATATACTTCTCAAGTATATACGGGCAGCGATCACCGATATATAAGCACTTTCCGAGCCGACCGCGCGCCTGAAGAAGGGGAGGAAGCGCTGCCGTTCGCTTTTTCGCTGAATCATGACCCCATGCATTTTACCATAACGCTTAAGGCAAAGCTTGTCTATAATCCGCAGACAGGGCAATTTGAAAGAGATACAAGCGTTACCGAATGCGTGGACGCGGGCATATACATTTTTGCTATATGGGCAACCGAAGGCTTAAACTTCACCGCCGTAGGCTCGCAGGAAAACCCGCTGGAGTATCAATATACGATTACCAAAGCGGAATTGGTCGCGACATTGTCCAATGAAGAAATAACTTACGGCGATTATTACCCTTATTTTGAATTGAAATATACGGGATTTGCGGGCAGAGATATTCCCGACGAAGCTCCCGTTTACCGAATTAACGCGGAAGGAATTTGCGAGCTTATCTCGGGAGAAAATACGGTTAGCGATATCGTTCACCCGACGCTGGTCATTCCTTCAAACGCGATAGATTGCGGCAATTATGAAATAGGGCTGGAAGGAGGCGGTTCAAAGAATTATACAATAAATACGGATTACCGCGCCAGCCTTAAGATTAACAAAAAACCCATTACAGTAGGGCCCAATAACAACAATATCGTAGAAAAAGAATATGACAACAGCGATCTTGCCACAGATTGGATTTTCCCCAGGCACTATGCTTTCTACGGCGTAATTAAGCATTATTTGAAAGATACGGAAGACGTGGTTATTTTGAGAAGCTTTGCCGCTTACTTTGCAGAAAAGACAGTGGGAAGCCATGCGGTAAAAGTTATTGAATTAATGATAGACAACAGCAATTATGAACTGAAGACAATTGAATTTACATGCGAAGGCAAAATAACCCCCCGCGCTCCCGAAATTACCATACAACCGGCTACATATACTTATGACGGAACGCCCAAAGAAATTATTCCCAAAGTAGAAGGATTGCAGGGCGATACCGTTGAGTATGAAGTAAAATATAAAGGCAGCGGCAACACGGTTTATACAGAAAGCGTTAATCCCCCCAAAACAGCGGGCACATATATCGTGACTGTAACCACCACAGATCCCAATTATGTCAGCAAGAAAGTGGAAGCCACCATGGTTATCAATAAAGAGCGCGTAAAAATTGAATTCGGCGGAGATACTCAGCAGGTATACGGTAGAGTAAGCGGCCTCAGCGCTTGGGCAAGGGGCGTGGAAAATTACAGAGCGAGCGTATACGTGCGATATTATGACGAAAACGGCAACGAAGTCGCGGATATCACTAAAGCCGACGCAGGAAGCTATACGGCAAGGGCTTATTATGAGACCACCATAAATTATTTGTCAAATCAAGGCGAAGAAATGCTGCATATTAAGCCAACCGAAGTTACCGTAACCTTCCAATATACGGGCTCTTATATCTATGACGGCGCAATGAAACATAGCCAAGCGTATTTTTATAACGTAGAAGGGCAGAGCCAGTACGCTTTGATTAAATATGCGCTTGTTACCGAAGAAAACGATGAAATATATATTAATGTGAACGAAGACGGCGATGTTATTCCTTCCATCGCCCCCAAAGATTGCGGCAAATACATAGCTTATGCGGTAGCGCCGAATAAAAACTATACATTAATCGGGGATACGCTTAGCGCTTCATTTGAGATAAAGCCGAGAGACTTAATTATTAAGTGCGACGATATTGTGGTAAACAAAGGGGAAACGCCTTATTTCACATTTACCCTTCAAGGTATAGCAAGCAACGAGAGCATTAACTCTTTGGATACAGCTCCCCAAATTAGCTATTTCGACAATAATCAAAACGCGTTCGCGCCCGGCGTTCCTTCCGAAGTGGGAGTATATAGGATTTTGCCTTACGCGGCTTTTGACAGAAATTATAACATATCATACGCGGAAGGGAAGTTAAGCATCAATTCCGTTCAATTAGTAGCAAATACGTCTTACAGCGAAGGCTTGATATTGCTCGGATCGTTTAATCCAGACGCCTCATTGAGCGTAAAGGTAGTATATTCGGGCAATTACAGCAAAGCCGGCAACAGCTTTGAAGTATACAAAATGGAAAATCAAAAGTATAAGAATGCCGCTCTCAGCGATATATATGAAATTACGCTCAATAACAGCTCTTTATCGCCGGGAGAAACCATTACGGTTAAATTGTTATTGCCCTCGCATTTGAGAGGAGCCGAATCATATGAAATAGCTCATATTAAACCGAACGGCGAAGTCGAGGTATTTGAAGTGTCGCAAATCGACGGCAATTATATCAGCTTTGAAGTAAATGAATTGGGGTATTTCAGCGTATTGGTAGAGGGGAAAAAGAGCATGGACAGTATTTGGGTATATCTGGCTATAGCCGGCGCGGTTGTTGTAATACTTATCGGCATAGCAGTAATTAAGAAAAAAGCTTAAAGAGGTTGAAACAAGATATGACTAACAAAGGGTTGAGCAAAAAGTCTTTGGCGATATTATTCACAGTGCTATTGCTTATTTCGCTGATTAGTATTATTTTGGCGAGCGTGAGTTATGAAGAAGATGCTTGTTACGCCGCGGGCGATATAGAAGTAGTGATAGAGTTAAGACCGGATTATCAGCTTGTGTACAAAGCGGATAATTTTTTGGTTGAGGATAACGGCTTTTTCCATCCCGATTCAGACTTATTTTCAGCGCTTGTAATAACCGAGAAAACAAGCGGAAATACAGTGAAAGATTTGGGTTCATCAGATATCAATGTCAGCGGACAGGCATTGCCGTTAAGAGACGCGGGCGTATACAACGATTTGGTTTTTGAAATCGCCGACACCAATTCAACATACTTTGGACAATCAATCATTGATTTGGAGATACAAAAGGCGCCGCTTTTCATAGACAGCGCCGATGCCAAAGAATATTTTGATTATTCGGACACCAAAATTTACGACACCACAACGGCTTTTGATTCCATTACCGTTATTAATGACGCCATTAAGGCAATAAACGATGAGATTGCTTATATTGTCGATGTATACGCCGAATACAGCGCGCCTAACGCAGGAAACGCTGAATATGCCATTACTTTTGAAGTGGACAGCGATAATTATTTGCCTCAGCCCATTATTATGACGGGACAGATATTGCCCTATGAAATCGACGACGCCGAGGCAGAACGATTTATAGGCATAAAGCATTATAAACTATACGACACTACGCACGACATGACGCTGTATGACAGGGTTATTTACATCAAAGAAGAGCTTGTGGAAGTATTTAATTACCTTGCGGATAAGATAGCCGATACTTATTCTTTGTCTCGCAATAACGGCGAAACGATTGTTCAATCGCTCTTAATCGGCGTAAACAATCCCCAAGAAGACGATTACACTATTTTGCGTATTGACAACGACAAACTTCTTTACCTTATTTACAGCTTTGACCAAAACAATCCTTTCGGCGCAAGAGATATTTGCGACGACCTTCTTTCTCAATTGGAAAACTGGCTGATTTCACAAGATTATGACCACATTGTCTATACGGGAGACGATGTCGCCTATTTATATTTTACCAATTTGAACGAACTCATATCATTGAGCGATGTTTATGGCAAATTTGCTTCCGCCGATTCACAGGAGGGATTGCCATATACCATTTATTTTAACAACGAAGATTTAAGCAATTATGTTTTTTCCTCCCATCAAACCCAAGGCGTTAATGAAACCCAAGGCGTTAATGGAACAATCACTCCCGTAATATTGGGAGTGATTTTTCCCACCATTGAAATATATTACGGCGACAGCCTTCCGACCCAATATAAAATACCTTTTGTGAAGAAGGATGATCTGTCCGAGGTTATCGGAGAAAGCGTTAATTCCGAAGGAAACAAGCTCTTTTTGCCTATTCCCGCATTTATATTCAGTTTTGATTATATCAACAGCGTCTTAAATAAGTTCTATGCGGCCGATTTGTTAAAGCCCGAATACGCTTCCATGCTGGATGAGGACGGCGATATTTTAATGGATTTTGATTTTGACGACGAAGTCGAATATAACGGCAATGTGTATGATTCTTTGGAAAACGCGGGCGGGCCGCCCACAAGGTACATGCTCGATATGCCGTCTATTCTTACAAATTACATATTCATAGACGTTATTTATCTGTTTGACAGTCAAGACAGATTTTACGGGCCGAACTTGATGGTTAAACCAAAAACCCTTGAGGTCGATATGTTTGAAGCCTCAACGCAGAAAAGATATGACAACTCCTCAGACAGTTTTGGGCTGGCCATTTGCGATGGCTTTTTGTCGGGGGAGGAAAACCTTTTTTATGCGTTTATCAGCTATAATTTCATGGATTATGAAGGCAACTATGTGGTAAATGCGGGCAATAATTACCTACTTTCACATTTTGAGCTGGGCCTATTGCCGAAGGAAGGAGTTGTAGGCTATACCGAAGAAGAATTGCTGTTGATGTGCTATAATTACGATATTTCAAAATACAGCTTCGCGCTGGCGGCCCGACAAAAATACTCGGGAGTATTGAGTGTAGAGGTATGCGTAGAAGATGCGTCCTCTTGGATATGGGTAGACTTATCCTCTTATGAATCCCAATATTTGGGACAGCCGATTTTGGATATCAGATTAATGTGCTTATCCGGTTCTGAAGACACCATAAAAATTGAAAAAGCCGAGCTTATTATCAGCGTAATTGAAAACCAATATCTTGCATACGGCAACGATATTATGCGGCAAATAGCATTTGATTTTCAAAATTTCTATCAAAGCGATCCTTGGGATATTTTCACTTTGTCGTATATCTTGAAAGACGGTGAAAGCGTTATTTATGATACCCCCAACGACCAAGCCACGCCGCTTATACCGCGGGAGAACGGCTACAAAATAATATTGGACGGCTTTTCTGCCCGCAGCGAATGGCTCAACGAATACGGAAACAATTATGATATAATACTTGATTCCACGGAAATTGATTTTTATGTGGTAAAAGGTTTGCTGTACGATATACAAATATCTCATTTAACAAAAGATTACGGCGATTTCGATCCGCTATTTACATTCGATTTAATAAAAGGCCATCGCGATTGCGATTATTATGATTTGCAAGAAAGGTTGCTCAGAGCCTCCGCAATCGAGAACGCCAAAAACACCATAGAGATATATTTGGACGATTCCCATGAATATTACGATATCGATTATTCAACCTATTCCGTGGGGTCATTGTACATAAATACGCGAACGGAAAATATAGAACCTGACCAATATATAATTACATATGGCGAAATATCCGACACGTACTTTACCATAAATGTTGATTATGCAGTTCCTACGGAAGTTTTCGGCGATATAACATTAAATCTTACATATTATTGCTTTGCTGAAACCTTGAACGCGGGAGAGGAATTTATTCACGATATATATGACATACAATACCGCATCCCCAATTATAATATCGATATTGTACTAATAAATGGCGACAATAAGATTAAGATTAAGCCCAAAGAAGTGGAAATAAACCTTTCCGCCACAGACGGTCTGAACAATGCCTATAACGGGCTGCAAAAGGCATATGACGGGTTGCCTTTGATTATAAATCTTAAAGACGATTATACCTTTGATTACAATAATGATTTTATTGATTTGGAAGATGAAGATTACCCCATTCCGCGCGAAGACAGATTTGCTTTGGGTTATTATGTTTATTTGGACGATTTGCTTGAATACGGTGAAAGGCTATTCTTTGCCAAAATCGAAGCAAATATTTACGATTCTTACTACGAACGAACAAAATACGGCGAAAAAACCCTTTATTTAACCAATATTGTTTTGGCCAAGATTGACGGCTTTGACCAATATTTAGTCAGCGCCGACAATTATGCTTTTACTCTTGTCTACGATAAAGCGGAGATAACCAAGAAAGAAATATATTTGAATACCGCTCCGCAGGGCCAGACATATTCCAAAGTGTTCGATAACCAAAATTTTGTTTTGCCGTTTACCCCAAACATGTATGGCGCGGGGGATTTAGCGGCGGGTCATTATTTTGATTTAAGCAGTTCCAACTTTATAAGTGAAGGGAAAGATGTCGGCGTATGGAATCTTTTAATGCAATCGGAGAGCGGATTCAAAATTTATGACGAGTCAGAAATGGATGTTTCGGAAAACTATGAAATAGCCAATGAAGATTTTGGCAATGTTACCATAACGGAAAGAGAAGTTATTATTTCTTTAACCGAAAGCATTAGTCATATCTATGACGGAAACCGCATCGCCATCGATCTTTATGACGGCTCTTTGTATATGGAAAAAAATGGCGTTTATACCGCCATTGTTGACAAAGAAGGGCAAATTGTCAGAAAAAATATTGATTTTATCAATAAAAAGGACGACTCGCTCCCCGCTTTTGTGGATGACCATTACATAATCGGCAAGCTAATCACCGAAAGCGCGTCCGCCGTCAGCTCTTATATGGTAAAAGACGGCGAGCTGCAAATGGTAAATACCCTCAATTCAAATTATTTAATAACATTCTCTCCTCCTTTTGGCGGCATTTTGACGAATATACTCAGAAGAGCGATTACCATCGATGTCAATCCCTCGGAGGATATCGAAGGGATTCCGTCGGCAATTTACAATGGGCAATTGTTTGGAATAGAAATACTCATGGAAATGGCCGACAATCTTGTTGGGGGGCACAGCATCGCTTCGGGCGTTCGCGTTACCGCCGACGAAAACGTATCCAAACAGGGCAGCGTGATTATGCCCAAGCTTTTAACAAACAGCATGGATTTTGTCATTGTTGACGAAGAAGGCTACGATGTTACCGAAAATTACAGCGTCACATATGTGGACAGACGCGTATATATTATGCCCAGAGAAATAGGCATAAATATTACATTGGAGCTCAGCGAGGAGCAGCGTAAAAAATACTATGACGGCTCATTGTTTACCGTTAACGCCACTACGGCCATGGCCGAGGGCATAGTAGACGGCGAAATAATATACGGCGGAAAGCTTGTTACATTGGACGCCAATGTATATACCTTAGATGAATGGGGGCAAATAATATATGACAGCGAGGATAATTATATTTCGAAAGAGCTCTTTATTTCCGAGCAAGAGTCTATAATTATCAGAAAGAAAAACAGTCAAGGCCAATATGTTATAGACAGCACTTCAAATTATTTGATTTCGCTTACGGATAATTTTGTGGATATTCTGCCCAAACCTGTTTCTGTAGATATAAGAAAGGATTATTATAACTTAAATTTTGTTTATAACGCCACTGTTTATGAATTCGATGTAACCGAGACTATGATAACGGACATTTACAACGCTCCGGGGCTTTTGTCTTCGCATAGGGTATCGCCGTTATCTTCACCCATTCGCGCCGCCGAAGTCAACGCGCGGGATGGCATTGACTTGATATATCCCGAAGGCCAGCTTTATATAGCGCATATTGATGATATGGATAATATTCTTATTACCCATAACTATGATTTTGACTATAATGCTTGCCAAATCAACATTACAAAAAGACCTGTGGAAATGAATGTAGCTTTGACGGGATTGGATTTGAAGCATATCTATGACGGCAAAATTTATGAAATAGACATAGTGTCCGAAATGGACGCCAACAAACAGGATTTAACCAGAGGGCTTATAGAAAATCATGTTTTTGTGGGAAAAGCCAGAACCGTCGACGAATTTGTGGATACTGTATATAAATATAAAAGATTGTATTGCGAATGCGAAATAATTACCGACGAAACGGGAACTGAGGATTATACCGACAATTATTTGATAACTTTTACCGAAACATACGCGGAAATATTGCCTAAAGAAGCGGTCATAAACTTTAATTATTACCCACAAGAGGCGCTTACAAAAGTCTACGACGGACAAAAAATGACCTTAGGCATTCTTCAGGCCATGACCGAGGATTTGGTACTTGAGGATTTTATCGTAGAAGGGGCAAGTTACCGCAGTACCGTGGCAAACGCCAAAGGCGTTTATGATTTGCACAATCAAGGAGAAGGGGAGATAGTTATCAACAGAGCGGGGATAAGCGATAATTTAGCCTTTAATTATACTTTCATTTATGTGGGAGAAGTCACTATATCGCCGCGCAAGATTTTTATAACGGTCAGAAACACCGATGACTATTATTATGACGAGGAAAGCGACTTCATAAGCGGTCTTAAAGACGTATATAACGAGCATTATACTTCTCATGTAATCGACTATGCGCATTATTATATCGACGACGCCGACAACGACAATAACGGCTTCGGCTTTGAATTGGTGGAAGGGCATTATTTTGCGGGAGGCTCCGTGCTTCCAGAAACGATTAACGCCGCCGAGAAGATAAAGTTGGTATTGAATTTGCCTGCCGTCATCAGAAATTCTGCCAGCGAAAATGTTACTTCCAATTATCAAATTGAATATAAAGATTCGTATTATGAAATTCTTAAAAGAAAAATAAAATTTGATGTGGCCTTGAACGAACAAGGCAGTACCGACGATTATCAAGGTAGCTTTGTGAAAACTTATGACAGAAAAAGGTATGAGATAATATTAAAGTATTACATGGTAAAACCCGACGGCAACTTCTTGCCGCTGGTACAAAACCATATAATCTATGGCGGCTGCTTGGTTACCGAAAACGGCGAAGTGGAAAGAGATTATCAAGGGAATGTCATACCCAAACCTCTGATTTGGGACCCTCAAAGGCCGCTTATCATACATAACGCCGAAGGCGCGGATGTTACCGCCAATTACGATATTGACACCGAAAATACCTCATATAATTTTGTGGAAAGAGTGGTTACCATACAGCCCAAACTGTTAGTTATCGATATAACTTACGGGGTGCAAACCGATTACACCAAGGTATATGACGGACAAGTGTTTACCGTAGATATATATAACACCATGGTAATTGAGGATTATCCCGGCAGCGGCGGCTTTGCTTGCGATTATAACGAAGATGGTCTGCCCATAGACAAGGACAGCATCAAAAGGTTCAGCGGCACTCTTGTTACCGAAGACGCCAACGTCCAAATCGGCGACGGCGGCATAGTGGCGCCCAAATTGTTAAAAGTAGGTTCTCCGCTGGTCGTGGAAAATCCTATGGGCGAAGACGTTACCCATAATTATGATATCCGTTATTATAAAGGCATTAATTCCATGGACGACTGGGATCTTATTTTAGAGGGCCATGAAGAAGATTACGCGCCTACCGTCATTATACAAAGAAAACAAATGGAATTTGTATTCTTGGAAGGCAAAAAGATACAAAAGTATTATGACGGCGAGCCGTTTGACTTAGTTTTTGAATTTCAAAACGGCATTCTAACTGCCCAAGGCATATATATCAATAGCGATTTAAGCCAAATGGCTCAGGTTAACGGTTTAATTCAAGACGAAAAGGCAATATTCAGATTTACTACCGATACGGCGTCCGTCAATCCGAACATAAGATGGGTTTATAATCCCGCCGATACCGTAATCTTTAATAAAGACGGCAATGACAGCCAAAACAATTATATTATTTCCTGTACCTTGTATTTCGCCGAAATTCTTAAGCGGCAAATATGCATAGATGTCAATGAGCTGGGCGTCATTGAACACACATATAACGGGGAGCTTTTTGTGATACCGATAACGGACGCCATGGCGCTTAAAAACGCGGAAAACGACCATTTGCTTTTGCCCAATGAAAGCTTGGGGCTTTTGGAAGGCCATACCATTGTTTCGGGAAGCCGCAGATCGGTCAGCGCCAATGTGGGATTGCAAAATCTTATACCCCATTCTCAGGTTATAATTTTTGACACTTATGAAAACAAGGATGTTACCAAAGAATATTTGGTAACCGAAGCGGACGACCAATATGTAAGGATAAATCCTGCCGAAGTAGTCATAGCCCTTACGGGTGAAAGAACTAAGGTTTATGACGGAAAGCCTTTCGTCATAAGTCTTACCGAAGAGGGACTGGTAAGCGGCTTAATATCAGACAGGCATTATATCTATCGCGGAGAAATCGTTACCGAAACCAAGAACGCGGGAGAAAACTTGCCCGCCGTTTGCCATACCGATTCGATAGTAATTATGCAAAGAGGCTTGACGCCCGAAGAATCCGACATTGACATAACATTTAACTATTACTTTACTTATCACCCCGCCACCGTAACGATTTTTCCCAAAACCATCACAATAAGCAAAGGAGCCGATTATTTTAAATCCTACAACGGAAATACCGAAGTTGTTTTGTCCCCCAAACATTATACTTTCGGCGAGGGAGATATTTGCGAGGGGGATGTGGTAAGACTGCTGGATTATACGGCAAACTTCTCCTCCCCCGAAGTTACAGGCACCGGCGAACAAATAACGGTAACCGTGCATTCTTTAGACAATCCCAATTATGTTTTGGAAAATAATGTGTTTTTGATAACCGGCAACATTACCAGATTCAGCGTTATTGTGGAAGTGGAAGGCAGCATTCCTATTGAAAATAACGCGGGAGTGGTATTTACATATGACGGTTTGCCGAAGACGGCGACATATAATGTCAGAGGTCTTGAAGACGTATATGTCAAGCATAAGGTTTTTTACTATAACGCGCAGGACGGATCGCTCTTGTCTTCCCCTCCCGTAAATGCCGGGCTTTATGAAATGATACTTGAAACCGACGATGACGATTACAGGTATTGGACGGGAGCAAAAATAATGATACAAATAAACGCCGCTCCCATAAACATAACATTTACGGGCGACTTTAATCAAGATTACGGCGAAGTCATACCGCTAAGCGCCAGAGCCGTCGCGGGCGGCGGGCTGGATTTGCAATTGCCCATTGAATATGTTCCCATAAGAAGCGGTTACAGCTTCCCCGAAGCAGGCGAATACAGAGTGCAAGCTTCGTTCAATACGGATATATCAAATAAGAACTATCAATCGGCTTCAAGTTCGGCTACATTGGTAATAAATAAAAGAATGATTGAAGTAGAGTACGGCAATACCGATAATTTGGTGTATAACGGCAAGGTGCAGAATATACCCGTTAAAATCAAACCCGGCTATGTTTTGCCCGCCGATTCGTTAATGGTAACGGACAGCTCGCTTAAAATAACTTACAGCGGGGATTATTCCGTTTTGAAGAATGCGGGCAATTATGTAATGACGGTTACGGTTGAAAACAACAATTACGACGTCATCAATAATACCAAGAACGTTGTGATTAAGAAAAAAGTCTTGACCGTAAGGGCATTGATAAACGGTTCTTCAAGGCTTACAATCAACGAAGGGGAAGATATTATTCCCACCATTGAATATACCGGTTTTGTGAGCGGCGAGGACAGAAGCTTTTTACAAAAACCCGCGTACTTGCCGTATATAGCCAAAAAGCCGACAATTGACTATGAGGCGCTTCCTTTCGGAGCCGAGTCCATCAATTATGATTTTGAGTATGTGCCCGCGTATATTACCATACTTGAAAGAAAAATCACAAGCATTGCCGATGAAAACGGAAACGCCATTATTTCGGGAGAATACAGTTCTTTCGCCAACTTGACCGTTAATTTAGTCGCCGCCGACATATCCGATCCCGTTTATTATCAAATTAACGAAAATATCAATAAGAACTTGCCCTCAAAACTCATTGAAGACTACAAAGCGCATATGGTATACAGATTGCGTTTGGAACATTCCGATAACGAAGTTGATTCCGCCACCATCAGATTCAAATTGCCGCAGAATTTATTAAAAGAAGATACTTTTATGGTGCTTCATCTAGCGGAAAACGGCGAATATAAAATGTTGGGAGCGTATAAGGAAGGAGAATATCTTGTATTAAACGCCGACGATATGGGCGACTTTGTTATTCTAACGCCGAGGAAGGGGCTTTCGCCTACATTTACGCTGCTGCTCTTCCTTGCGCCCATCGCTTTGTTTATGATAGTAATTTTATTTTATTTCATGTTTAGAAGAAAATACGATGTGGATTAAAACGAGGGGATTTTCATAAAAAACAATAAACGGCATATTTTCTTCAATAGAAAGCATTAATCATTATTGCATTCTTTGATAATTTATGCTAAACTGTTTTGAGTCAAGCTTAATGAAAGGAGATAGGATTTATGGAGATTTCTAAAGAAAGAAGAGAAAAGAGCGTCAATTACATAGTTGACGGAATTAAGGACATCATCGTTAAATTTGGTCCCAGAGATCCGGGCAGCGAAGGCGAAAGAAAGGCCCAAGAGTATATGGCCGAAGAGTTGAGAAAATACTCGGACGAAGTAACAATCGAAGACTTTAAGGTCAATCCGGGTTCGTTTATGGGTTGGATACCCATATCGGTTACTTGCGTTCTTATCGCTTACATATTGTCATTCTTTGTGCCTTTTGTATCGTTATTATTAATTGTTATCGGGATGATTCCCATGATTTCACAATTTGTATTATACAAAAAACTGTTGGATCCGCTTTTCCCCGAAAAAGTTTCATGCAATGTATTCGCGGTTAAAAAGCCTAAAGGCGAAGTGAAGAGAAGAATTGTGCTTAACGGGCATGCGGACGCCACATGGGAATGGACTTATAATCATAAATTCGGATTTGTCGGATTTGCTTTATCCTTCCTTGTATCTATCGGCGGCATTGTTTATTTGGCCCTTTATTCAATTTATGCCATAATCGCCAACGGCGGCATAGGCTATCAATTAAGCTCGGGGATTCCTTTGATAGTAGGTCTTGTGGGCTTAATTTTTGTTCCCTTTTGGATAGGGATGTATTGGTTCAGCAATACCAAGAAAGTTGTGGACGGAGCCAACGATAACCTTACCGCTTGCTATATGGCGATGGCGGCGCTTAAAACCCTGAAAGACGAGGGAATAGAATTTGAAAACACCGAAGTATGCGTTTTGTTGACAGGCTCTGAGGAAGCGGGATTAAGAGGGGCCAAAGCGTTTGCCGATGAACATAAAGACGATTTTAATGATTGCGAAACCATATTTATTCCCATGGAAACATTGAGGGAAATCGAGCATTTGACTATATACACCAAAGACCTTAACGGAATTGTGAAAGCCGATGAAGATGTTGCCCGCTTATTGAAGAAGGCGGGAAAAGAAGTCGGTTACGATATACCGTACGGCACGGTCAGCGTGGGCTCAACCGACGCGGCGGCTTTGGCTCAAGGCGGCTTAAAAGCCTGCTGCCTTGCGGCGCTTGATCATAAGCTTAAGGACTATTACCACACAAGAAGAGATACATACGACAATCTTGACAAGAATTGTCTGGGCGTTGTCTATGACATAATTATGAAAGCGTTGAAGATATATGATGAAGAAGGCTTGAATAATCAGAATAAATAATGCTACTAACCGTCCGTTTAATTTTTGGGAGCGGCCATGATTAAACAAAAGATTAGGAAATTTTTTAAGCGAAGAAAGGGCTTGGGCTATACCATAATAGCCCTTTTCAGCGTTATTATGATATTTGTTTGCCTTTCCCTTTCTTCGGGCATTCCCAAGGTTAAAGGCATTGATAATTACAACGGGGACAACAGGTTTATTACCTTTCATGAGCGCCCTTTAATCGCCGCGCACAGAGCGGGTGCCGATGTCGCGCCCGAAAATACCCTGGCGGCTTTTGAAAGTTGCCTTAAAGCCCATAATTACAGGGTGGACATATTGGAATTTGATTTGCATGTAACATTCGATGACAAGCTTGTTTTGCTGCCCGACGATTCTCTTGACCGCACAAGCAACGCAAGAGAATTTTTTAAGAAAAAAAATGTGCTGGTCAGCCAAAAGACCTATGGCAGAATCAACGGTCTGAACATGGCGGAGAAGCATAAGGATAAAAGCGGCAACTATCCGTACCGGGGTTTGCGCGGACAAGACATTCCGAACAATATCAGAATAATAAGCTTAAGGGAGATTCTTGAATACATAAGAAGCGAAATTGATTATGATTTGTACTATATTATAGAAATAAAGGACGAAGGCGAGCTGGGCAATAAAGCCATGGATTTGCTGTACAAAGAACTTGTGTATTTTGATATAGTCGACAAGGTGATAGTGGGAACTTTCAATAAAAGCGTAAGCGATTATATCGATATGAAATATCCCATGATTACCCGTTCGGCGGGGATTGCCGAGGTTTTGGAATTTTATTACTGTAGTATATTCAATGTCGATTTGTCAAAAAAGAATATTAAATATAAAGTATTACAAATACCTTACAAGGATTTCGGCATTAATTTGGGCAAAAAAAGCATTGTCGATTATGCTCACCATTATGGGATTGCCGTGCAGTATTGGACAATCAATAAAGAAAAACATATCAAACATCTTGTAGAAATAGGCGCCGACGCGATCATAACCGACAGCCCTGATGTGGCGTATAAAGTGATTTATCGATAGGCGTTATTACCTTATTGAAAACCTTGCGCTTATATGATATAATTTATAAAAAGTTATTTGGGGAGGCAAAATGTTAAATAATTATAATTTTCGTTTTGAATATTTAATTGACGGAAAGCTGTTTGTGTCGGACAAAAAAGAAAATGAGCATTACTCTGTTTCAAGCGTTTTCAAAAATAAGCTGTTTACGCTTAAGCTTGTTCCCAAAACAAAAATTGAAATGAAAAGGTGCAGCATAATATATGATTATTCCTATGGGGAAAACAGCAAGGTGTTCGCCAACGGCTACCAGTCATGGACCACTTCGAGGGAGTACAGAAAAGGCGATACCCAAAAGGGATTGAAGGGATTGGCCAAATACTATCCCGTCAAGTATTTTGCCAGCATATTCGGCGATTATTCCTTTGCGGAATATTCAAACAAGCCGGGGTTTTTCCACAGCTTTACCTACGGCTATATAAAAAGCGGGGACGAGCTTACGCTTATCGGCTCTTTGACAGAAAGACAGGGCTATACGATTATTTATTACGATATGAACAACAATAAGCTGAGAATCGATAAGGATGTGGAAGGCGTAACCACCGATAAGGAATACGCTTTATATGAATTGTATATTACGGAAGGCAGCTATAATCAAGTTTTTGACAGTTATTTCAACGTCATGAATATTCCCAAGCCCAAAATCAATTTTATATGCGGATATACCTCATGGTATAACTATTTCGGCGGAATAACCGAAAAAATTATTGAAAGGGATTTAGAAGGGCTTTCAAGGCTGGGAGACAAAGCGGATATTTTCCAAATTGACGACGGTTATCAAGCCGCGGTAGGCGATTGGCTCAAAACCGACCAGCAAAAATTCCCCAAAGGCATGAAATATCTTGCGGACAGAATTCATTCCTATGGCTATAAGGCGGGCTTGTGGCTGGCTCCGTTTTGCGCCGCCCGCAATTCCGAAATCGCAAAGAATCACCCAGAATGGCTTATTAAAAACGATAAAGGCAAACCCGTATTGGGAAGCATAGCTTGGGGAGGCGCGTATGTGCTTGACATTTATATTAAAGAAGCCGCCGATTATATAAGGGAAGTTTTTCGCACGGTAGTAAAAGATTGGGGCTATGATTTGGTTAAGCTGGATTTTCTGTACAGCATATGCATGCAGCCCCGCAACAATAAATCAAGAGGCCAGATTATGTGCGAAGCCATGGACTTTTTGCGCGAATGCGTGGGCGAAGATAAATATATTCTTGGCTGCGGCGTTCCTCTTGGACCGTCTTTCGGCAAAGTCAATTTGTGCCGCATAAGCTGCGATGTCGATCTTTCCTTCAAGGATAAATTCTATGTAAAACACACCAACAGCGAAGTGGTAAATACCAGAAACGCTATGAACAACACTATTTTCCGCCGTCACTTGGACGGCAGAGCGTTCGCTAACGATCCGGATGTGTTTTTCTTAAGAGATAATGATTTGACAAAGAAGGACGAGTTGTTCCTTAAAAAGGGCAAATTAAGATTTACCCAAGAGCAAAAGAAGCTGCTTGCCAAGATAAACAATATGTTCGGCAGCGTGCTGTTTGTATCCGACAATATAGGCGGATACAACGATGAGCAGCTTGAGCTGGTCAAAGAAGCGTTTGAGCCTGCCAAATATCAAATTTTGGATGCCGAATACATTAGCGATGACGATGTTTCCATTAAATATATGGACGGCAAAGAAATGTATGAGCTTAAATTCAATTTCTTATCGGGAGAAAGCTCCGTGGTAAAATGTAAATAAGATTTGCCGCCAGAACAGAACAAACTAAAAACTATATTCCGCCTTGCTGCTTGCAGCTTGGCGGAATATAAATTTATAGCCTCAACATATACTATATTATATGCCGGAGAATTTAGTGGTTTCAGTCGATAAAAAAGAGGCGGCGATAATAAAGTACATTAAAGATTATCTGTATTGCAAGAATATCCGTTTTCATTTCGGAATGAATAAAGTAAGAGCCAAATTTAGTTTTGAAGGCGAAAGATATCAAGCAATGGAATTGATAGCCGACGCCATTCTTTTTTTTTATAAATTCAAAGAACTTATGTCGACGTTAAAAAATTGCTCTCTCAAGAATATGTGTTTTTACGCATATGTGGGGGCGCTGCTCAGTATCGATTACGCTCAGGAAAAGACTCAGATTATCGAGGAAATGGAAAAGGTGGGCAAGGTGGTTTCCATAGACGGCTTTATAAATTTTTGCGGCTATAAATTAATCGAAAATTGGAAGAACCTTGCCCAGCTTGCATATAAGCTTTACAACCAATGTAAAAACGAGGAAGACGCCTTTGAATTAACCACTTTCATGCTTGGAGTGGACGGAGAGGGGGAGGCTGTCATAGTGATTGACAACAATTCCACTTTACGGCTATTGAAGAACAAATCGCCCATTCCCATTCTTAATATCTTTGACAGGGAAGAGTTTAATGTTATCGCGACCATATTAAGCCACCGCCCCACCAATATTATTGTGGTAAATCCCGAAAAAATAGAGCCGTCGTTGATGAAAGCCATACATGCGCTGGGCGATTAAGATTGTATTGACACGCCCTTTTCTTTTTAATATAATATATATGTAGTATTATAGGGAAGTCTATTTTGTCGCGCAAGGAGTTTTTAGCCGTTATGAAAAAATATGGGGTCGCTGTTTTAGTCGCAATTTTCTTGGTTTTTGTGTGCTCTGTTTTTATCGGTTGCAACCAAAACGACGATAATGCAGAATTGAAATTCACGGTTAACACCAACGGCGGCACGGAAGACGGCAGCGTGGCGATTATCCGAAAAGGCCAAGCTATAGCGCTTCCCGACACTCAAAAAGAAGGCTATGAGCTTTCGGGCTGGTTTTTGGACGAAAAATTAACCATACCTTTTAATTCTGAAACCGTTTCAAGTTTAGACTTCAACGGCAAATTGGGGGGAATACTGTTCGCGGGCTGGAAACCCGTGTATTTTAACATATATTACGTTCTCAACGGCGGAGTTAACCATGCCAATAACGCAACTTCCTATACCGTTGAGGATGAAATAATTTTACTTGCGCCCCAAAGAGAAGGCTATACCTTCGCGGGCTGGTACGACAACAATTTATTTTTCGGGCAACCGATAACCTCCATACCTGTGGGAAGCATAGGCGAAAGAACCTTTTACGCCAAATGGCTGCCTTATGACATAACCTATCATCTTAACGGCGGCATAAACAATATCGCCAATGTTCCCACCTATGACGGAAGCGCCGATATCGTTTTGCACGCTCCCACAAAAGAAGGATACACTTTTGCGGGATGGTTCGACAATCCCGCTTTTGAAGGCGACGCGATTACGCTGATACCCCAAGGCAGCACAAGGAACAGAGAATTTTACGCCAAATGGAATATTAAAAATTACACGATTTCTTACGATGTCAGAGGGGGCGAAAACGGAGACAACCCCGCTACATATACTATTGCCGACACCATAATTTTTAACGCCGCCACAAGGCAAGGCTATGAATTTATGGGCTGGCGCAATCAAGCAAACGATGAAAAGGTTGACCGCATAAATCCCGGCGCCGTGGGCGACTTGGTTCTTTATGCCGAATGGAAACCCGTTGAGTACAATATTATATATAACCTTGACGGCGGCGTAAACAATCCCGCCAATCCCGACACATATACCATTGAGGACGAAATCATTTTTACGGAGCCGCATAAAGACGGCTATCAATTTTCGGGTTGGTTTGACGCATATAACAATCGCGTTTTGGGCTTGTCCCAAAGAACGGGGAATGTGGTTGTTTACGCGCAATGGCAGGTCATTATTTATGAGGTAAGCTATAATTTGGACGGCGGCGTCAATTCTTCATACAACCCCAACACATACGATATGGAACGGTATTATGAACTGCGGCCGGCCTCAAAGGTAAATTATATTTTTAAGGGCTGGTACGACAACGCCGCTTTTGAAGGACAAATGATTACTCATTTGCCCATAGAAGATTATTACGACGACATAACGCTTTACGCCAAATTCCTTCCCGAACTCGACATAATTTACTATTTGGACGGAGGACAAAACCATTCGGACAATCAAATTGTATTTACCATTGAAGACTCGGTAACTTTATACGATCCCCAAAAAACGGGATATATCTTTTTGGGCTGGTATGACAACGAGAGTTTTGAAGGCCAGCCGATAACATCTATTCCAACGGGAACTTATCAAAATGTGTTTTTATACGCCAAATGGCAAGCCGTTGAGTACAGCATTACATATTATCTCGACGGGGGAACAGATAACACAAACCCCGCAAGCTATACCATAGAAGATGAAAATATCGTGCTGACCGCTCCTTACAAGCATGGCTATACATTCGAGGGTTGGTACAACAACATAAATCATATCGGCAACAAAATAACCATGATACCCAAGGGAAGCGTGGGAGACAGAACTCTATACGCGGCTTGGACGCCCACCGCTTATTCCATTACATATCACCTTGACGGCGGCAATAACGCTTTGAACAACCCGCAGACTTATACGATTAACGATACCGTTATCTTTTATAATCCCACCAAGGCGGGCTATGAGTTTGACGGCTGGTATACCGACGCCGATTTTACCAATCCTATCGCCGAAATACCCCAAAACAGCACGGGGGATGTGGTTATTTACGCCAAATTCCTTCAGCTTTACACCATTTCCTACCAAACAAACGGCGGAATAAATGACGCCAAAAACCCGTCCAATTATACGATAAAGGACAGCTTTATTCTATATCCCGCGTTAAGAACGGGTTACAGATTTATAGGCTGGTACGACAACGCGGGATTTACGGGAGATGCCGTTGACGAAATAGAGCAGGGAACTTCGGGGAATATAGTTTTATATGCCGAATTCCTTATTGAATACGGCATAACTTATGTTGTTTACGGCGGCGAAAATAATCCTTTGAATCCAAGCGGCTATGTGGAAACAGAAGAAATTATTTTTGAATCCCCCGCCAAAATCGGCTACACCTTTATCGGATGGTATGACAGCGAGGATTTTGACAATGAGATAACGGGCATATCGTTTGGCAGCCAAGGCAATATAACCGTATACGCGCTTTTTGAAGTAATAGTTTACGATATAAACTATCACCTTGACGGCGGAAGCAACCACCCGTATAATGTTTCAAGCTATACCGTGGAAGACGACAGCATTATTTTGATGCCCGCATCGAAAGAAGGGTATAGCTTCAAGGGCTGGTACAATAATGGAAGCTTTGAAGGAAACCCCATTAACAGCATTCAGCATGGCAGCGTGGGAGATATTAATCTTTACGCCAAATTCTTGAAAATATACCATATAACATATTTGCTTGACGGCGGACAAAATGACAGCGACAACGCTTCAACCTATACACAAGACCAAACAATAATCCTTAAACCCGCCATACCCAGAGACGGATACCGCTTCCTTTATTGGCAGCTGGATGGAGAAGAAATTCAGGCAATAAGCGGCATGAGCGGAGATTTGACAATAGAAGCGGTATACGAGATTATTCAATACGATATTACCTATCATTTGGACGGCGGAACAACAAACAGTCCTTCGTCGTATACGGTGGCCGATACCGTAGTATTGCTGGATGCCGAAAAAGCGCACTTTGTTTTCTTGGGCTGGTATGACAACCCTGATTTTGAAGGAGATGCCATAACGCAAATTGAAAGCGGAAGTAGCGGCGCTAAGGAATTTTACGCTTTGTATGAGCCTCGTCAATATACCATAACTTATCATTTATCGGGCAGCGAAAACAATCCCTTGAATCCTTCCCAATATACCATATTTGATAGTTTTGAATTGAAAACCCCGACAAGAAACGGTTTTGATTTTTTGGGCTGGTATGACAACGCGGAATACAATAACGCCCCCATAGCCGCCATAGAAGAAGGCAGCCATGGCGATATTGATTTATTCGCCAAATGGGAAATAAAGACTTATATAATCGAGTATAACTTAAAAGGCGGCATAAATTCTCCGCTTAATCCCACAACATATACGGCGCTGGACACGGTAATTTTCCATGATCCCGTCAGGGAAGAGTATACATTCGGCGGGTGGTACGATTTTGATCCCTCCAATTTATCTAATGAAGAATTGGATGAGAAAACGCCTATTACTAGATTTGAAGCGGGAACGGTGGGGAATAAAGCGCTTTACGCCAGATGGCTGTCCGAAGTATATACCATCACATATGTGCTTAACGGCGGAGTAAACAATTATAACAATCCCGAAACATACACTAGAGATATGCGCATTACTCTTTATTCTCCCACAAAGATTGACCATACTTTTATCGGCTGGTATGACAACCCGCAATTTCTGGGAGAGCCTATTACCGTTATACCTTCAGGCTCGGAAGGAAACAAAACATTTTACGCCAAATTCTCATTGACATATTATATAACATACATACTTAACGGCGGCAGCTACCATAACGAACCTTCCACTTATACCCAAGACGATGACACCATTATATTGGGACAGCCCATAAAAAGCGGATTTGTATTTATGGGCTGGTACGCCAACGCGCAGTTCAACGGAGAAATAATAACGGAAATCCCCGCGGGGAGCACGGGAGATAAGACATTCCACGCAAAATTTCTGCAGCAGTACGCGGTATCTTATTTCCTGGATAACGGCGTTAATCATCCCGACAATCCCAACGTTTACACGGTTGAAGACAGCTTTACGCTGAAAGACCCCGTAAAAACAGGTTATATTTTTGTAGGCTGGTACGCGGAAGCGACTTTTGATACCCAAGTATACGGCGTTGAGGCGGGAATAACGGGAGAATTGAAATTTTTTGCGAAGTTCCTGTTTATTAACGAATTGAACTATATACTTAACGGCGGGATTAACTCGCCTTTGAATCCCCTCAGCTTTACGGTTGAAGACAACTATGACTTATATCCCGCCACCAGACAAGGTTATTCCTTTGAAGGCTGGTACAGCAACGCCAACTTTTTGGGAGACCCAATAACGCGGGTGGGCGAAGGTTCTTCGGGATTAAGGAATCTTTACGCCAAATGGGAAATAATAAACTATACCGTTGACTATGTTTTGAACAACGGCATAAACAATATAAACAACCCCACCGATTACAACATAGAAAGCCCCACACTGCAATTATACGAACCGGGCAGAACATATTATGAGTTTTTGGGGTGGTATGACAACGCTGATTTTACAGGAAACCGCATTGAGCAAATAATATCGGGTTCCACAGGCAATTTAACTTTTTACGCCAAATGGCAGCCCATTGTCTATACGATAACTTACGAGCTTTCGGGCGGCGTAAACAATCCTTCCAATCCGCTGACCTACACCATTGAAAGCGAAACCATAGTGTTTGGCGATGCGCAAAAGGCGGGAGCGAACTTTGTCGCTTGGTACGATAACCCCGCTTACAGCGGCTCAAGCGTTTTGGGCATAGCCAAAGGCAGCGTGGGCAATAGGATATTTTACGCCAAATGGGATTTAATCGAATATAATATTATTTATCATAGCGATTCGGGAGCCAGCAATTCCCCTTCCAACCCCGCCACATATAATGTGGACAGCAATATAACTTTGCAAGGCGCGGTTAAAGGTTATTATACTTTTATTGGATGGTATGACAACCCTGATTTTGAAGGCGAAAAAATAACCGTGATTACGGGAAGAACAGGAGATTTACATTTATATTCAAGATTCTCGCTTACATACTTTATCAATTATAACTTAAACGGCGGAGTAAACAATCCCTTGAATTCTCCAAGCTTTACCGAGCTGTCTTCGGACATAATATTGCAAGCCCCCCAAAAAGATTATTATGAATTTGAAGGCTGGCATACTTCGGCGGATTTCTCCACCGAGCCAATAACGCTTATTCCTTCGGGAACGACCGACGATATTAATTTATACGCCAAATGGTCTCCCAAGGAATTCAGCATAATATATCATTTGGGCGGCGACGGCGAAAACCCGAATCCAGCGACATATACCGTGGAAACCGACAATATTAATTTGCAAGCGCCCGTAAGGAACGGATATTCTTTCCAAGGCTGGTACGATAACGCCGGCTATCAAGGAGTGCCCATAGAGGTTATTCCCATGGGAAGCGTGGGGAACAGGGAATATTACGCCAAATGGGAGGTAATCACATATCAAATCACTTATTATCTTGACGGCGGCGTAAATTCCATTTACAATCCGACAAGCTATAATATACAAAGCTCAAATATCATTTTGGAAGAGCCTCTAAAAAGCTATTATATCTTCCAAGGCTGGTACGATAACGCCAATTTCGAAGGGGAAGCGGCAACGGGAATTCCAAGCGGAAGCTGGGGAAACAAAGAATTTTACGCGTTGTGGACTCCCGTTATATACAATATCAATTATCATCTGTATGGCGGAGTTAACGCCGCAAGCAATCCTCATTCCTACACATACGAAGATGAATACATATTGGAAGAGCCCACAAGAGAATATTATATCTTTGAAAACTGGTACTTAAACAGCTCCTTTACGGGAAATCCCATTACGAAAATTGAAAACCGAAACGGCGAACTCAATCTTTACGCAAAATGGATTCCCATAAGCTTTAATATAATTTACAGCCTTGACGGGGGCATAAACCATCTTGACAATCCCGACAAATACACCATTGAAACGAATATAATTTTGCAAAAAGCCACAAAAGCCAATTATAACTTTATGGGCTGGTACGACAATCCTGATTTTGAAGGACAGCCTGTTATCCAAATAGCAAACAGAACGGGCGATATGATACTGTACGCCAAATTCTTGTTGGCATACAGAATTACATATTACCTTGACGATGGCGAAAACAACGTTTTGAATCCCGAAACATATACTGAAGAAGACGAAATAATTTTGCTTGCGCCGCATAAAGCCAATCATATCTTTATGGGTTGGTACGACAACCCCGATTATGCAGGGGATACGGTAAGCGGAATTCCGTTGGGAGAAAGCGGCGACAAGGCGTTTTACGCCAAATTTATGATAGCGTACAGAATTACTTATCATCTTAACGGCGGCGCAAACGATGAACAAAATCCCCCGTATTACTTAGAGGATAATGATATCGCGCTGAAAAATCCTTCCAGAGCGGGATATATGTTCTTAGGCTGGTACGACAATCCGAATTTTGAAGGCGAACCCATATATATAATTCATGGTCAGGACAAAGCGGATGTTACTCTGTACGCCCGCTGGGAGCAAGCAGGCTATTATCTGTATTTTGGAGAATATCCTCAATCTTTGGCCATAGACGAAGCTGTTGCCCAAATGGGCTCTCAAGCCGACGCAGACGGTTATTACACAAGCTCTTACGACAATATGAGATACGCTTTGCTGGACGGCAAATATTATAAGGTGGAGCCCATAAGATGGAGAGTAATTACTTATGCCGAAGGCAAAGCGACATTGCTTGCCGATATAATACTTGACGCAGGAGCGTATAATGATTTATATCAATCTATAACTTGGGAAAACAGCAAATTGAGAACGTGGCTGAATGACGCTTTCTATTCCGCCGCTTTTAACGGGAGTTTTGACAATGTAGTTAATTCGCTCACGCAAACAAGCGTCAATCCCGCCCATAACACCCAAAGCGGCAACGCGGTATATGACAATGTAAGACTTATGTCCATTGAGGAAATGCTTAATAATGAATACGGATTCAATTCTTCTTACGGATATGCGGATAACAACAGAATCGCCAAGGTTACCGATTACGCCAAAGCAAGGGGCGCTTACGCGAACGAAAGCGGAAACGGTATATGGTGGCTTTACTCGGCGGGAAGCAATTCAAAATACGCCGCGTATGTAGGGGCGGAAGGCAAGATTTATACAAACGGCAACAATATAACATTGCCGTATTACGGCATAAGGCCTTCAATTTGTTTGCAACTTACGGCAGATTAATCGCAAAAAAATTATTGAAACGCCGAACAAATGTTTGGCATTTTTTTACATATTTTTGTAGTTACTGATAGATGCTTTTTTAAGCCTTGATTTGCCCGTTTCTATTGATAATATAAGCATATGTAAATTGACATAGACACATAATTATGGTATCATGAAGCAAGATTTTACTGATGTTTGCGGAGGTTGAATGGCTAAATACGAATCGACAAATATTAAAGTTCTGGAGGGGTTGGAAGCGGTACGGTTAAGGCCGGGGATGTATATCGGCTCCACAGGCTCAAAAGGACTTCATCATATACTTTGGGAAATAATAGACAATTCCGTTGATGAAATCGCCAACAAATACGGAAACAAGATAGATGTCATCATTAATGAAGACGGCTCTGCCACCGTCGAAGATAACGGCAGGGGCATTCCCGTGGACATTCATCCCGTCTTAAAAATGCCGGGCGTGGAAATAGTCTTTACAAAATTGCACGCTGGCGGAAAATTTGACAATAAGGATTATACATACAGCGGAGGCTTGCACGGCGTGGGCGCCAGCGTTACAAACGCTTTGTCGGAATGGCTGAATGTGGAAGTCTATAGGGATAATAAAATACACCGCATTGAATTCCATTCTCCCGTAATAAAGGGCAAAATCAAAAGCGGAATAATAAAAACCCCCTTAACGGTAATAGGAACCACAAAAAAACAAGGCACAAAAGTAACCTTTATGCCCGATGAGCGCGTTTTCGGCAATGAGACCTTTGACGCCGAGAATATTATAAGCAGACTTAGAGATTTGGCTTTTTTGAACAGCTCCATTAAATTTACTTTCGAGGACAGAAGAAGCGAAAACCCGCAAGTTGAAGAGTTTTTTTATCAAGGCGGATTGGTTGATTTTGTCGATTACATTAACGAATCCAAAGATGTTGAAAAGAATAAGACAATATATTTGGAGGGGCAAATCGATAAATTCTTATTGCGGGTAGCTTTTCAGCATACAAAGACTTATACCGAAAACATTATTTCCTTTGTCAATAATATTCCCACAATTGAAGGCGGATATCACGAAACAGGGTTTAAGAGCGCGCTGACAAAATGCATGAACGATTTCGCAAGGGCAAATAATTATCTTAAACCCAAAGACAACAATCTGCTGGGCGAAGATTTTCGGGAAGGGCTTACCGCGGTCATTGCGGTAAAAATGCAAAACGCCCAATTCGAGGGACAGACCAAGTCCAAATTGGGGAATCCCGACGCCAAAACGCTTGTGGAAAGCATAGTAAACGAAAAGCTGGAGGAGTTCTTAAAAAAGAGCAAAAATAAAAGCATCGGGGAATTTATCGTAAAGCAGGCAATCGACGCTTGCAGGGCAAGGGAAGCCGCCAAGAAGGCAAAGCAGCAGCAGCGCCAAAAAAACGCCATGATGGGCGCTTCATTGGTAGGCAAATATGCCGCTTGTACGGGCAAGGATTCGGAATTGAACGAATTGTTTATCGTAGAGGGAGATTCGGCGGGCGGCTCTGCCAAACAAGGCAGGGACAGAAGGTTTCAAGCCATATTGCCGCTTCGGGGCAAACCTCTAAATATTCTTAAAGTCAATAAAAAAGAAAAAATTTACGAAAATGAAGAAATAAAAACCATAATAGCCGCTTTGGGCACAGACACCGAGGATGATTTTAACATTAATAATTTAAGGTACGGGAAAATTATTATTCTGTCAGACGCCGACCAAGACGGCTACCATATCAGGTCTTTATTGCTGTCGCTATTTTATACGCTGACCAAAGAACTGATTATCGAAGGCAAAGTATTCGTAGGCATGCCCCCTCTTTATAAAATACAGAAAAAGGATATAATCAAATACGCTTATACCGACAAACAGCTTGACGCCATTGTGGAAGAAATGAAAAGCGGCTACACCATACAAAGATATAAAGGTTTGGGCGAAATGAACGCCGAACAGCTTTGGGAAACCACCATGAATCCAAAGACAAGGACTTTGGTCAAAGTTACCATGGAAGACGCCAAAGAAGCCGACAAAATTATTAATACCTTTTTGAACGACGATTCGCAAATCAGAAAAGACTATATTTTCAAGTACGCCAATTTTAATAAACAAGATGAGTTTGCTCTAAAATACGGAGGTTGACTTTAATATATGAGCGCAAAAAAAATCGTGGAAGAAAATTTTGAAGAAAAGATTATTGAAAGGCCGCTTTCAAGGGCCATTCATGAATATATGATGCCTTACGCCGAATATATAATTTTGGACAGGGCTTTGCCGAGGGTGGAAGACGGACTTAAGCCCGTTCAGCGCCGCATTCTTTATACAATGTACGAAATGAATCTTAAGCCGGACGGTCCTTTCAAAAAATCGGCAAGGGTAGTAGGCGATTGTTTGGGCAAATATCATCCGCACGGCGATGTTTCCATATATCAAGCCATGGTAAATATGGCGCAGGACTTCAATATGAGAAACACCTTGGTAAAGGGGCACGGGAATTTCGGTTCAATTGACGGCGACAGGGCGGCGGCCATGAGGTATACCGAAGTCAAGCTGGAGCCCCTTGCTTATGAATTGTTAAGAGATCTTGATAAAGATACCGTAAAGTGGGGGAAAAACTTTGACGATTCGCTTATGGAACCCCAAGTGCTCCCCGGCAGATTCCCCAATCTATTGGTGAACGGCGCTTCGGGTATAGCAATCGGGCTTTCAACCAAAATACCCCCTCATAACCTTACGGAAGTAATAGACGGCACAATAGCCATGATAGATAATCCCAACATCAGTCTTGCAAGTTTAATGGAGATTATCAAGGGACCGGATTTCCCCGGGGGCGGATACATAGAAATAGGAAATCTGGAAGAGCTTTATTCCACGGGCAAGGCTCAAATCCCCATGGCGGCAAGATATGAAATAGAAATTACGGACAACGGCAGACAGCAGATAGTCATTACCGAAATACCGTATAATGTTAACAAGGCCGATTTGCAGCAAAGGATACTTAATTTGCGTGATTCGCTTACGGCGAAAAACGGCAAGAGCGACAACATTCTGGGCGGCATAACCGAAATACTTGACGAATCCGATAAAACGGGCATAAGAATAGTTATTAAGCTCAAAAAAGGCGAGGACGCCAAAAAAATCGTGGAATACTTGTATAAAAGAACGGATTTGAAATGCAACTTTAACGCCAACATGATTGCCATTGCCGACGGCAAACCCAGACAAATGGGGCTTATCGAAATTTTGCGATACTACATAAAGCACCAAAAAAGCGTAGTGCTTAACCGTTCCAAATATGATTTGAATGTCGCCAAGAAAAGGGAACATATACTGGACGGTTTTATTATTATTCTTCCGCAAATTGACGAAGTGATAGCCATAATCAAGGGCAGCAATTCCAGAACGGACGCAAAAATCAAACTAAAAGACAGATTTAATATCAGCGACAATCAAGCTGACGCCATTCTGGATATGCGTCTTGTCAACCTTACAAAAATGGAAATAACTAAGCTTGAAAAAGAGCTTAAAGAGCTTAAAGAGAAAATCAGAAAACTGACCAAAATAATCAATTCGGAAAAAGAGTTGTCCGCAGTCGTGAAAGAGGAGTTATTGGAAATCCGCAATAAGTATAAAACCAAGAGACTTACCTTAATCGTGGACAGCATTGACGATATCATTATAGACCCCTGCGAAGAGGCTTTGAAAGGCAGCGGCAAATGCGGCTATGCGGTAATAAGCGCTGAAGGCGGGATTAAATTCCTTAATGCCAGGAATTTTATGAGCGTGCATAAAGACGCGGAATCTTCAGGATATGACGGATTGGCGAAAGCAGTCGCTTATGTCGATAAAAGCGACACCGCCATTATCTTCACCAATAAAGGCAACTGCATTAAATTAAATACCGAAACCATGCTTGAAAGCAAATGGACGGATAAAGCTTATGAATTGCATGAAGTCTTTGCGAACGCTCAAAAAGACGAAAAAGCCGTCAGCATATTGGTTGCGGGCGAAAACATTAAAGATGATGACGAAATATATATTTACACCCGAAACGGCATGGTAAAAAAGAGCCCGCTTAAAGAATATATCGTGAATAAAGATATTTATCAAGCAATAGTGCTGAAAAAGGGCGACGAAGTCATAGGCGCCGAAAAGAAAATGGAAAATGCCACCATAATCTTTGTTGCCGATGACGGAGTGTGCGTGAACGCCGAAACCGACGATATACCCTTGCAAGGCAGGAAAGCGGGCGGGGTTATCGGAATCAATCTCAACGATAACGCCAATGTGATTTTCGCAGGTCAATGCGAAGGCGAGGAAGGCTTTGAGGAAAACACCTTGGATTTGCTTGGGGAGCTGGTTGTGATAAACAACAACGGGCACGCCAAAAGGCTGATAATAGCATATATTGATATCATGAAGCGCAACCGCAAGGGTTTAAAAATCATGGATTTGTCAAAAGCCGACAAAGTGGTTTACGCTTCAATCGTTACCGACCCTTATAAAATCGTTATGGTGGACAAGGATAACAAATTTGAAGTAGTGGATACCGAGGATATTTTTATCGAGGCCAGAACGACAAAGGGAAAGAAAGTAACCTCTCTTAACAATTGCAAATTTGCGGTGAGACAAACCGAAGACGGCGTATAATTTTGCGGTTTTATTATTAAAATACGGCTGTCTTTTTAATGATATTGACAAAATAAATATAAACATTATATAATTAACTTATAAATTAAAAGGAGAATTACATGAAGAAGGCGTTTTTACTCGTATCAGCGTTGACTTTAATAATAATTATGTCCTTCGCTTTTATTGCCTGCGGCGATAAGGATGATGAATTAACTATAGTCAGGTATGAGATTAAGGATTATGAGCTTATAGAAGGCGACAAATTTGATGTTTCCAAAGTGGCTATCAATTGTTATTTGTCCGACGGCAGCGTCAGAGACGTGAAGAACAACCTTTATTTTGACAAGGCCGAACTTGAGGATAAGCTCGACGACGAAAACAATCTTTCCGAGGATTCGGCCGGCGAGTATACAGTTCCCGTCTACCATCTGGATAAGAAAATAGGCGATTTGAAAGTTATCGTTAAAGTAAAAAGATAGGTATCATATGCTGTTATCAAAGCTTGTTTCAGAAAGGACCAAAGAGATGCCAGCAGACGCGCAGATAAGAAGCCATGCGCTGCTGGTAAGAGCAGGATACATTAAATTAGTCGCAAACGGAATTTGGACGCTGTCTTGCCCCGCGAAAAGAATTTGCTCCAAAATAGAAAAAATCATACGGGAAGAAATGGACGCTATCGGCGGACAGGAAGTAAGTTTTCCCGTGGTTATGCCCAAAGAGCTTTGGGAAGAATCGGGGAGATATGCCGCCATAGGCGAGGAAATGGTTCGCTTCGAGGACAGGTGCGGCAGACCTATGGTGCTGGGAATGACCCATGAGGAAGCCGCCGTGCATTTATGCAAGAACTGGGTGTCAAGTTATCAGCAGCTTCCGTTTATGATATACCAGATTCAAACTAAATTCAGAGATGAAGCAAGGTCAAGGGGAGGGTTGATAAGAGTAAGGGAATTCGTAATGAAAGACGCGTATTCCTTCCATGCGGACAAGGAAGACCTTGAAGCTTATTACGATAAAGTATACGAAGCTTATAACAGAATCTTCAAAAGAATAGGAATGAAGGATTTTGTGGCCGTAAAATCGGACAGCGGCATGATGGGCGGAAATGTGGCTCATGAATACATGCTTCTTACCGAGGCGGGCGAAGACACCATAGCCATATGCGCTGATTGCGGTTATAAAGCCAACATTGAAGTGGCGGAAAGCGTAAGAGAGCCGATTGGGGACGAAATAAGCGAAGATATCGCGGAAGTTTACACGGCGGACAAAACCGAAATAGCCGAACTTTGCGATTATCTGAAAATCCGGCCTTTAAGAGTAATTAAAGCGGTGAGCTATAATATAAAAGGCAGCGACCAAACTGTATTGGTTTTCATAAGGGGAGACCTTGAGGTAAACGAAGCCAAGTTAAAAAAGATAATCAAAAAAGACATAGCGCCATCCAATTTGCAGGATTCCAAAGAATTGGTGGCGGGCAATATCGGACCGATAGGTTTGCGCCTTAACAACGCGATAATCATATACGACAAGTCATTGCAAAACTGCAACAACATGTACTGCGGCGCCAACAAACCCGAATATCACCTAAAAGGCGTAGACGTTCAAAGGGATATGCAAATAACTGCTTTTTACGATGTGGCAAAAGTAAAGGAAGGGGAAAGCTGCCCCGTTTGCGGAAAGGCGTTGTCGCTAAGGAACGGAATAGAGGTAGGGAATATTTTTCAGCTTGGCGATAAGTATACAAAGTCAATGAATATGGCGGTGCTTGACTCCGAAGGCAAGGCTTTTAATCCAATTATGGGCTGCTACGGCATAGGA
Source organism: Clostridiales bacterium DTU072 (assembly GCA_001512685.1). GTDB lineage: Bacteria > Bacillota > Clostridia > Christensenellales > DTU072 > DTU072. Next base: position 17,709 of record LFSG01000028.1, on the reverse strand, counting down.
ATAGGCAGAGCGCTTGCTTCGGTAGCCGAAGAATCCAATGACGAATACGGGCTTATATGGCCTATGAGCATAGCCCCCTGGCATGTGTATTTATGCCCGTTAAGAATTGACAATCCTGAAATTAAACAAAAAGCTGACGAATTATATAATCAAATGACAAAAGCCGGTATAGAAGTACTGTATGATGACAGAGATATATCGCCCGGAGTGAAATTTTCTGATTGCGATCTTATGGGCATACCGTTAAGATTAGTAATAAGCCCCAAAACTTTGGCAAACAATCAAACAGAAATCCAATCCAGGGACAGAAGACATAAACTAAATCCAAATACAGAAGATACCATAAGGGTAATTCAAGAATTAATAAAGGAATAGTCTTCTTGAGGAGGAAATAATAATGAAAAAAGCGTTAATGTTGATTTTTGCGTTGCTTGTTGCCGCATTGCTTCTTACCGGTTGCGTTACTCCCCCCAATCCCGGAAACCAAAACGGCAACAACAATAAATATGACGATTGGGTCATTATAAATAATGCCGACGATTCCGATGTATACGGCAAATTATTGGCAGGCGTAATGGGTTCGCTTAGAGATATGTCCACCGAGAAAGTAGGCAAAAGCAACCCCATTATTTTTGTAGATTCCAAAGTCAAATTGGAGCTTAACGACCATTTATTGTGGCTTGCCATTAAATTGAATTACAATTACGACAACAATGAAGATATGAGGTTTAGCGCCGAGATTATAGACAGCGACGAAAAAAGCATAATTCTGGGCGCGTATTACATGCAAAATTATCTCTATCTTAAAATTATGGACGGAGAGGCGGGCGAGCTTAAAGTGCCCATAGAAAATGAAGTAATCAGCAAACTCTTCCCCATTGAATTTCAAGGTTTCAAAACAGAAACCATAATCGCGGCGATGTCCGAAATAATAGTGAAGAACGGTCCGATTACGGGAAGGAGCAGACTTTACGGCACAATCAGCGAATATGAATACAATTTTAATATTAATTTGCCGGGCACATTGCAAAAGATAGTAAACTTTATCAATAAAGATACCATGGAGAATTTGGACACTCAGCTTATCAGCGAAATCCTGCAAAGAATAATGGGCGTATCTTTTGAAGACATTGTAGACGGCAGCATACCCGATTCCGAAGTACAGGTCAGCTTCGCGACATCCGACAATAAGATTACCTCCTTTAGTTTTGATTTATCAATAGACCAAGACGAACACAGCGAAAATACATTATTTGACGGAGACATCATTAATTTATTGTTTGAGCTGGAAAAATTAGTTATTGACAAAACTCCTCCCACCACTCCTTTTATTCCTTTTTTCGCCTCCAATGAATATAAAAATTATGAAGATTATCTTGACAAAAGCTTCGGTCTGCAATTGGATGTAACGCAGAAAGGCAAACAGGGCGGACAGGACATTCCTTATAAAGTCAAAGCCGAATTAAAATTAGATTTTAACGATGCCGCGGAAAATGAGCTTTTGTTTGAGATATTGAACGACTCAGGCGACGCGGTAACGGGAGCGTATATATACCGAGACACCTTTTATTATTACGAAACCATTGAGGAGCAATATACCGAATTGCTGCATTTTGAGATAGACGTGCTTGATGTATTCGATAAGATAAAAAAAGGCATAACCGAAGAAGACGAGGAAGATAACGGAGACTCTCAGCCGCAGCAAGACGAAGAAGAAGATGATGACGAAGTGAATAAAACGCTAGAAATTGTCGCTTATATTTTAGGAGCGCTGAGTCTGTCAGAAGAGAGACTATCCTTTGTCATAGACAGCGGTTTTTATGAGCTGGTATTGCCGGGCTTTGAGAATATCATGGAGTATATCGACGGAGTTCTTGAAGATGTCGATTTGGAAAATATGTTCCAAGAAGCGGGCGTAGATATTGTGGGTTCCCTTATGTCCAATGCTTTTGAAATCAGCATTAACATCGGAGAGGACGCCGAAAGCTTCATATATGTTGTAGACGGCGACATTGATTTTCCCGAAGAAATATTAAACGCCGAACCCGAACAATAAATAAAAAGTTATCTTATAAATTAAAAGCTCCGCTTACGGATAAAAGCGGAGCTTTTTTACGGTATTCGAATTTAATTAATTACTATAAAAATCATATGGAATCATTAAGCAAGTCATTCATATCGTAAATTCCGTTTTGTTGCTTAACAAGAAACTTTGCGGCATTAATGCTGCCCAAAGCGAATATGGTTTTGCTTTGAGATTCATGCGTTACGGTGATAATTTCGTTATCCATAATGAACATGACCTCATGTTTCCCCACAATACTGCCGCCTCTTATGGAATGTATGCCTATTTCGTTCTTTGTTCTCTTGCCCACGATGCCTTTTCTGCCGCAAACAAAATCAGTTTTGTTGGCAAGGGCGCTTTTTACGGCATTGCCCAGCATAAGCGCGGTTCCGCTGGGAGAATCCACTTTTTTATTGTGGTGCATTTCTATTATCTCTATATCGGCTTTGTCGCCCAGCATTAAGCTTGCTTCTTTAACAAGCTTAAGCATAAGGTTGACACCCAGCGACATATTGCCCGTTTGAAAGATAGGTATTAATTTTGACGCATTGTTTATAAATTCCTGCTCCGTTTCGTTAAAGCCTGTGGTGGCGATTACGCAAGGTATTTTATTTTCCGTGGCGTAGGGCAGGTAATCGTATACGCATTCGTGCATGGAAAAATCAATAATGCAATTCGGTTTTTCCGTCGCGATATCTTTGCATGAAGAATATACGGGTATATCGAAAGTATTCTCCTTCAATAATTTATCCACACCGCAAACAGCTTTAAGCTCTTTTTCCTCTTTCAGGCAGTCATATAGGATTCTTCCCATCGTACCGCCTATGCCGTATATCAATATATTCATAATTACTCCTTAAAGTTTATGCCGAAATTCCTCATGGCCGTTTTTAATTGTTCTATTTTTTGCATTTTTATTAAAGGCAATCTCATATAGTCGGTGCAAAGTCCCATCAGCGCAGCCGCCGTTTTTACGGGAATCGGGTTTACTTCGCAGAAAAGCGCTTTCACAAGCTCGGTCATATCAAATTGCATTTGCAAGCATTTGGCGGCGTTTCCGCTGAAATATTCTTTAGCCATGTTCACCACATATTCGGGAATAATGTTTGAAGCTACTGAAATGACCGCCACCCCGCCTACGGAGAAACATGGATAAATAAGTCCGTCTTCGCCGCTCATAAGGTCTATTTCATTGCCGCAAAGCCTGACGATATCCATCATTTGAGTTATGCTGCCCGAAGCTTCCTTTATCGCCGATATATTGCGATAACCCGCAAGCTTTGCCACCGTTTCGGGCAACATGTTCAAGCCCGTTCGGGAGGGCACATTGTAAAGTATAATGGGTATGCCCACTTTATCCGCAATCGCCTTATAATGCACAACCAGTCCTTCTTGAGTGGTTTTGTTGTAATAAGGGGTTACGATTAGTATTCCGTCCGCTCCCAATTGTTCGGCTTCCTGCGAATATTCAATCGCGGTATATGTATTGTTGCTTCCCGTTCCTATAATAACGGGCGCTCTGCCGTTTACTTTTTTTATGGCATATTTTGCCACCGCCGTTCTTTCAGCGTGCGTCATGGTAGTGGGTTCGCCCGTGGTGCCGTTGATGACCAAAGCGTTTATGCCGGCGTTAAGCTGCATGTTAAGAAGTCTTTCCAATGCCTCGAAATCAATTTTGTCATCTTTAAGCGGAGTGATAAGCGCCGTTGCCGCGCCTTTGAATAAACTGCTCATAAAATCCTCCTTTATTTATTATCTTGTTCTATAAGATATTCAAGAATTTGAACTGCGTTCGTCGCGGCTCCTTTGCGGATATTGTCCGCCACCACCCAAATATTACATCCTGAGTCTACGGTGTCGTCCAGCCTTATTCTGCCCACAAAAACTTCATCTTTGTCCGCGGCGTAAATCGGCATGGGATAAACATTGTTTGAGGGATCGTCAAGCACCACGATTCCTTTTTGTTTTGAAAGACATTCTTTTATGCCCTCAAGGTCGCACGGCTTATTGAATTCTACATTGATGGATTCGCTGTGTCCGTGAAGAACGGGCACTCTTACGGTAGTCGCCGTAACCTTTATGTTGTAATCACCGAGTATCTTTTGGGTTTCGTCAATCATTTTTTGTTCTTCTTTGGTATAACCGTTTTCAAGGAAAACATCTATGTGCGGAAGCACGTTGCCTAAAATAGGGTGGGGGAATTTTGACAATTTATAATTTTTGTCCGCTCCGTATATTAAATCGTTATAACCGCTCATGCCCGCTCCGCTCACCGCTTGATAAGTAGAATACACCACTCTTTTTATGGAATACCTATCGTGAAGGGGCTTCAAAGCAACAACCGCTTGTATGGTGGAGCAGTTTGGATTCGCGATTATGCCCTTATGTTTCAAAGCGTCTTGAGCGTTTACTTCGGGCACTACCAGAGGCACGTCGGGATACATTCTCCATTGGCTGGAATTATCTATTACCGTGGCGCCGTATTTGACAAATACGGGCGCGAAATTTTTTGAAACAGAGCCTCCCGCCGAAAACAGAGCGTAATCTATTTTTCTGGATTTAATGTTTTCTTCGTTAAGCTCAATAACCGTATATTCTTTTCCGAGAAAATTTATTTTTTTGCCGGCCGATTTTGCTGAAGCAAAAAGAAAATATTGTTCCACCGGCAGTATGCGCTCGCTAAGCACCTGCAAAAATTTGTTTCCTACCATTCCGGTAGTTCCCACGACAGCGACGTTGTAAGTTTTCATAAAGCCCTCCTGTAATTAATAAAAACAGCGGTATTGAATATAACACCGCCGTAAATAGTCCATAAATGCTGAAATGCTGAGTAGCGCTTCACCTTTATGGTGACAGTCCGGCGGATATTCTCCTGCCGAACCAGCATTATTCCCGCAGAAAAGGAGTAATACTTCGGCGATTATGCCCTTTCGGTATTTTTATAAGGTTCTGCCCCTTTTTCCGATACGGAACAAAAATACTTACTGATGCTAACCGCTCCTCTATTCAAGCAAGTGTTTTTATTATATTATCAAATATAGATATCATTGTCAACTATAGGCGGCGTTATCTCTCGCTATATAATTTATTAGGCAATATATTCAAATTGCATACTTTTTGTCATGCGCGCTCAGGGCTTTTTTATCGGCTATTCGCGTTAAGATAAATTTAAGGTAAATCCATAATAATGATATTGTAAAAAGGTTAACCCTTTTTACCTTTTATTTATTTACGGCGTAAAACGGTTGACTTCGTTTTACTTTTAATTTACAATAGACACGCTAACCAAAATGGAGGAAGAATGGAATTATTTAATATCACCACCAACAAGCTGATTAACGATATAATGTCAAACGACGCGCTGGCGGTCATGCTTTTTGCGCCGGCGGGCTCGGGCAAAACCGATTTTTTGACCGAACTTGGCAATAGATACCGCACAGTTTTTTGGTTTAACGCCTTAACTGACAATGTGGAATCTTTCAGCTTATGCTTGGCCGAAAAGATTTTCAGGGATAATCCTTCGGCTATGCAAAAGATAAAACAGTTGAGGTACAGCGAATCGGAATTAAACAACGAGGTTATAATAATTACCGCGCTTTTACAGCATATATCCACAATCAAAGGCAATTGTTTGCTTGTATTTGAAAGAATGGAAATGCTTCCCGAAAATTTTGACTACGGGCTTATTGAAAGGTTGATAAAGCATTGTCCCAAAAACCTTAAGATTGTCGTGTCATCCGATTCGTTTATTAACTTCGATTACAACGCTTTTGAACCGTTATGCCCCATATTGATTGATGAAAACGTGCTGGGCCAAAAGCCGTCCAAGCCGGATTTCGTTACATATGTAAAAGACTTCAACGCCAAACAAAAAGCTTTTTTGGCGTATATTTCGGATTTGGATTATCTTGACAGGGATTTCATCAAAACTTTTTATCCCGAAGGGGTGGAAGTGCTTGAAAGGCTGAGCTGTCAAGAATGCTATGTGGTCACAAGAGATATCAAATATTTCCGTTTGAACACGCTTTTCCGCAAATGGCTGCAAAGGCGCAAAGACGAGTTTGTGGAAGAGCTGAAGTTTTTTGATTCCGTAAACGCTGCCCAGCGTTTGGGCGACTATCTTTTAAGCGAAAAGCGCTATTATGACGCCTTCAAGGTTTTTCATAAAGCAGGCGACATGAATAAGATTGAATATTGCCTGCAGGGCATATTCTCCAATAAAAGCATGAAATTAAATCTTTTCAGCTACGCCAAGTATTACAAAAATACCGTTCACGAATGCGTAAAAGATTATCCTTATTACAGGCTTTATTTGGCTTTCCATTCGTTTGTCAACGGCAATTATAACTTGTCGTATATTTCCGCCAAAGAGCTTTTAAGCGCCTTTAAGGACACCGATAAAAACGCTTATCTTTGCTGCAATTTATTAATGTTGAGATGTCATATAAAGGTGGGGAGATATGATGAAGCTCTTGAACTCATTAAGGAGCTCAAACCCCGTTACGAAGACAATCTTAACGATTACGAAAATATATTGCCGTATATCCCGCTGGTTTACAGGGAACTGGATTTGTCCTTAAACTTTTCCGAAATGACAAGGTATGAGGGAATACTTGAAAAGCAAGAAAGCAAAGACAGGATATGGTATGTCAAAGTTATGCAATCCATAGCCGAAGCGTATTTTGATATCGGCAATTATAAAAAAGCCATACAGATTACTTCCCAGATTAAGAAGGTCATACTTTATTATGTCATACCGCATAATATGATTATGTTCTATTATTTTTCGGGCGAAATTGAAATGGCCTCAAGCATAGCCAACAGCGCTTTGAGGTTCGCTCTCAAGCACGACATAACTAAGGATGTATCCTTGCTTTACACCGCGCTTGCCAATATCGATATGTATTACGGCAAAGTCAAGGAAGCCCTTCAGAAATACGATATAGCGGTAAGCTTGGACAAAGAAAACAGTTATACGAAGTTTTATAATATATCCCAAAGATGTATGGCGTACGCAAGACACGGGGATTTGAACTACGCCAAGGAAGTATCCCACATATATCTTAAGTACTGTGAAACCTACGCCCCTCAATACGCCAATATGCTGCTTTGTTCGCTGGCTTTTTGTTTTTATCGTTTGGGCAATAAAGAGAAAGCTTATTTTTACGCCACTAAATGCGTTACGCAGTCTAAATCCCGTTCTATTTTCTGGCTGTGCGGGATGGCGATAGCGACGGCTTATTTATTGGAAAGAGGCGATTTGAAAGACGCCAACAGTTTGGTTAGGAATATACTTAAATCCAGTTATGTATACGGAATGGAAATCATGGTGGTGGACAACATCGACGTGTTTGAGCCTTTATTGACATACGCGTCAAAAAACGGCATAGAAACGGCATATATCGATAAGCTTAACACAATGATAAAGAAAAAAGAGGGCATGAAGCAGGTTTCGCATAATCTGAAAATTAAATTTTTCGGCGCCACCGCCGTTTATTCGGGCAATACCGAAATCCAATGGAAGACAAGAAAAGCCAAACAGCTCTTCCTGCATTATATCCTCGCCGGCAAAGAAGGCATTGACAGAAACCTCATTATTGAGTATTTATGGAAAGATTATGTGTATGAATCGGCTATTAACAACCTTAAGACCACCAATAACATAATCAGGAAGACTCTTGCCCAACACGATGTGGATTTTGAGCTTGACTACATTAACTGCAAATATATACTGCACATAAATAATGTTGTCAACGATTATGAGGATTTTCTTAAATTGCTTGATGTTTATAAGAATGAAGAGAATATCATTAACCGCAAAAACGATATGAACGAATTGCTGGAAAGATTTAAGGACGGTTTTGCCGTTGAAATAAGCAATGAGCATTTTAATAAGCACAGGGCATCTTTGTCGCAGGAAATGACAATACTTTTATTGAAGCTTGTTTCGGATTTAATTGCCAGAAAAGATTATATCGACGCCAAGAAATATTTGATATTCCTTAAACAAATAGATAAATCCGAAAACTATGAAAAACTGTCCGAAGAGATAAACTCTCATCTTATATAATTTCATAACAGAAAGGCGAACTGGTTTTGACTAATGAGAATTAACAACGAATGGAAAGATTATAGGTTGATAGCGACCGGAAACGGCATGAAGCTTGAGGATTTCGGAGGGGTGATATTACTCAGACCGGATCCTCAAATTATTTGGGAGCAGCCCTTTGATATGCGAAAATACAAGGGTCTTAACGCCGTCTATGAAAGAAGCTCCAGCGGCGGAGGCAAATGGACGGTATTAAAGGAATATCCTCAAAAGTTTTTTGTTTCTTGGCGCAATCTCAAATTCAACTTAAAACTTATGGGCTTTAAGCATACCAGCGTTTTTCCCGAACAAGCGGCCAATTGGGCGCTGATTATGGATACCATAAAAAGCGCGCGCAGAGAGGTTAAAGTTTTGAACCTGTTTGCTTATACGGGCGGCGCTACGCTGGCTTGCTTGGCGGCGGGCGCTTGGGTTTGCCACACCGACGCCGCCAAATCCATGTGCGAAAGGGCAAAAACCAATGTGGCGCTGTCCAAGCTTGACGGCTCAAAGGTCAAATATATTGTGGATGACTGCGTCAAATTCGTGGAGAGAGAAATAAGAAGAGGCAACAAATACGATGCCATAATTATGGATCCTCCCAGCTACGGAAGAGGCCCAAAGGCGAAAAATGGAAATTGGAAGACAATATTTATTCTTTGGTAAAGCTCACAAAAAACGTGTTAAGCGACAATCCGCTTTTTTATTTAATAAATTCATATACCACAGGGCTGCAGCCTACCGTTATGAAAAATATTTTAGACTTAAATTTTTGCGGTATTAAACACAATACTGATGCCTACGAAGTGGGCATACCTTCCGAGCAAGGCATAATCCTGCCTTGCGGTTGCTCGGCGTTTATGAAAATTTAATGGATTTTTTTAATTCAATTCTGTTGAACTTATAATAAACAACCTTTTTATAGTTAATAATTTTAATTGCATTTTAATTTTTGGTATGGTATATTGATTATAATCAATCTTTAATCGTGGCACAGAGATGCCGAAAGATAATTAATACCAAAACAATGATTATCTTGCCCGCATAGCTGTGCGGGTTGTTTTTTAGCCATAAGGAGGCGCGCGAAAAATGGCGACAATGCAAAAAAAAGCCGTATTGATGGATTCCTTAGCGCTTAACAGAGCGCTGGTAAGGCTGTCTCATGAAATTATCGAAAAGAATAAAGGAACGGATAATATCGCTTTGGTGGGCATCAGGACAAGGGGTGTGCCTTTGGCCCAAAGACTTGCCCAATTTATCAAAGCAAGCGAAGGCGTGGAAATTAAGGTGGGCATACTCGATATAACATTATACCGTGACGATTTGTCGATAATAGCCGACCATCCCATAATAAATTCCACCGATATAGACTTTAACATTGTAAGCAAGCATATTATTCTTGTTGACGATGTGCTTTATACGGGCAGAACGGCAAGAGCGGCCATTGAAGCCATTATGGAAATGGGAAGGCCGGCCAGCATACAGCTTGCTGTTGTGGTTGACAGAGGACATAGGGAGCTGCCTATACGAGCCGATTATGTGGGCAAAAATGTTCCCACATCGCGAAACGAGGTTATCAAGGTGGACCTTGAAGAAACGGACGGCAAAGACGAAGTGATTTTATACGAAAAAGTTTAGGTCTTTTTAATTAAAGACCTTTTTTTTGTGGGAATAAAGGGGTGGCGATATATGGGCAGAAAAGATTTGCTTGGACTAAAAGAGCTTGACGCGTCGGAATTAATTAATATTCTCGATGTGGCAAGAGAGATGAAGAAAATACTTGCGCAAGGCGTAAAGAGAGTTCCTCATCTTCAAAACAAAAGCATGGTAACGCTTTTTTACGAAAACAGCACCAGAACCAGAATGAGCTTTGAGCTGGCGGGGAAATTCCTTTCGGCGTCGGTATCCAATGTCGTTGTCCGGAATTCATCCGTTCAAAAAGGAGAATCGCTTATTGATACGGGCAAAACGCTTGACGCGCTTATGACTGACGTAATCGTCATCAGGCATAATTGCTCGGGCGCTCCTCATTTGCTTGCCAAAAATGTAAAAGCAAGCGTTTTGAACGCGGGAGACGGCATGAATGAACACCCCACGCAGGCGCTTTTGGATATGTTCACCATGCGCGAAAAATTAGGGGAAATAAAAGGGCTTAAGGTCGCCATAGTGGGGGACATTAAGCATTCAAGGGTGGCAAGAAGCAACATAATAGGCCTTAGCAAGCTGGGGGCGGATGTTTACATTTCAGCTCCCGGTACGCTGATACCGTATGATATTGAAAAAATGGGCGCTAAGGTATGCCCTTTGGATAAAGCGGTAGAAGGCGCGAACGTGGTTATGGGGCTGAGAATGCAGCTTGAACGCCAGCAAAGCGGGCTAATACCGTCCCGAAAAGAATACGGAAGATTCTATGGGCTTACCGACGAAAGGATGACAAAAGCCGCCAAAAACGCGCTCGTAATGCATCCGGGGCCTTTGAACAGAGGGGTTGAGCTTACTTCGGAAGTGGCCGATTGCGGGCAAAGCGTCATTAACGAACAGGTTACAAACGGCGTTGCCGTCCGAATGGCGGTATTGTTTTTACTGACAAGGGGAGGCAGAAAGATATGAAGCTGTTAATAAAAGGCGGAAACTTAATCGGATATGATAAACCCGCGGATATACTCATGGACGGCGGCAAGGTCAAGACCATTGCTTACGATATCGTTGAACAATGCGATAAGGTTATTGACGCCAAAGGCAAATATGTTTTGCCCGGTTTGATTGACATGCACGTGCACTTAAGAGAGCCGGGCTTTGAGCACAAAGAGAATATATATACGGGCGCCAAAGCGGCGGCAAAAGGGGGATTTACTTCGGTATGCTGCATGCCAAACACGAGGCCTGTTTGCGATAATGAATCGGTGGTAATTTATATAAAAGACCAGGCGGCAAAAGCCGATTTTTGCAGAGTTTTTCCCATAGGCGCCATAACAAAAGGCTCGCAAGGCAAGGAACTGGCGGAAATAGGTTGTATGAAAGAAGCGGGCATTGTAGGCATAAGCGATGACGGCAATCCGGTGGAGAATTCTCAAATAATGCGTTTGGCTTTGGAGTATGCGGCGGATTTCGGGGTGCTTGTAATAAGTCATTGCGAAGATAAGAATTTGGTTGCCGACGGTATCGCGAATGAGGGCTATAACGCCACTCTGGCCGGACTGAGAGGCAATACGAAAGCCGCCGAAGAAGTTATTGTGGCAAGGGAAATATGCCTTGCCGAAACGCTTAACACTTCGGTGCATATAGCTCATGTAAGCACGGCGGGAAGCGTGGAAATGATACGCCATGCCAAGAAAAGGGGAGTTAAGGTTACTTGTGAAACCTGTCCCCATTATTTTACGCTGGAAGACAGCTTGCTTTCAAGTTACGACACCAATATTAAGGTTAATCCGCCCATCAGAACCGAGAAAGACCGTTTGGCGATAATAGAAGGCATTAAGGACGGCACAATAGACTGCATAGTAACCGATCACGCGCCGCACCATGAAGACGAGAAAAAAATTGAATTTCAATATGCCTCGAACGGTATCAGCGGGTTGGAAACCTCATTCGCTTTATCGTATACTTATTTGGTTAAGGCGGGACATATTTCGCTTGCCAAGCTGGTTGAGCTTATGTCCATTAATCCCGCGAGAGCGCTTAAGCTGCCCTTTGAAGGGCTTAAAGAAGGCTGTACGGACATAACCATTGTGGATATTGATTCTCCGTACACAATAGACGTGGCAAAATTTTTATCAAAAGGAAAGAATTCACCTTTCAACGGTTATGAAGTTTACGGCAAAGCATTGTATACTATAAGAAATGAAAAAATAATAAATTGCGAGGTATTATGATAATAGACAGTTTGATTGAGAAAATTAAGGAATGCAACAATCCGTCGGTAGTCGGCCTTGACACCATGGTAAGCTATTTGCCCGACAACGAAGGCATTAAGGATAATTATACCGCCGGCGAGCGGATATTGGAGTTCAATAAGGCTATTATTGACAATATCTATGATATAGTGCCCGCCGTTAAGGCGCAAATAGCTTGTTATGAAATGTACGGCTTGCCCGGCATAAAAGCGTTTAACGACACCTTGCTTTATGCCGAAAAAAGGGGAATGCTTACCATAGCCGATGTCAAAAGGAACGATATCGAGTCTTCGGCAAAAGCTTACAGCAACGCGTTTTTGGGAAGGAACGATATCGGACTTAAAAGATTCTTTAAAAATGACTTTATTACCGTAAACGGCTATTTCGGCACCGACGGCATTAAGCCTTTTGTGGAAGACTGCGCCGAAAGGAATAGAGGAATCTTCGTGCTTGTAAAAACCAGCAATCCTTCTTCGGACGAATTCCAAAATCTTACTCTTGAGGACGGCAGAAAGGTATATGAAGCCATGGCCGACCTTGTCAGCGAATGGGGCAAACCGCTGATAGGGAAATACGGCTACAGCAGCGTAGGCGCGGTTGTGGGCGCCACGCACAAAGAAGAAGGCGAGAAGCTTAGGGCAAAAATGCGCCATACTTTCTTTCTCATACCCGGTTACGGCTTTCAAGGCGGCAATGCGGATATGATTAAAGGATTTTTCGATAAAGACGGTTTGGGCGGCATTGTAAATTCCTCAAGAGGAATATTGCTTGCTTATAAAAATGAAAAATACAGCAACGATTTCACCAAAGCTGCCCGTCAAGCCGCGATTGACATGAGAGAGGACTTGAACAGAGTATTGGGCAGGTAAAAATGGGATTTTTGGTGCTTGAAAACGGCAAATATTTTCAAGGCAAACTTTTCGGAAGCAAAAATAATGTAATCGGAGAAGTTGTCTTCAACACAAGCATGACGGGATATGAGGAAATAATTACCGATCCCGCCTATTACGGGCAAATCGTAGCTATGACTTATCCGCTGATAGGGAACTATGGAGTAAACAGCGAAGACGTGGAATCCTCTTCCCCCAAAATTAAAGGGCTTGTGGTAAGAGAACTTTGCGATTATCCTTCCAATTGGCGCTCGGAAAGAACGCTTGAACAATATTTGATTAAGCATAACATCACCGGCATACAAGGACTTGACACGCGGGATTTAACTAAGACATTGCGCGATAACGGCGTAATGAACGGCATAATTTGCAATGAATTGCCCACCCAAGCGGAATTAAAACAAATGAAAGAGTACGCCATCAAAAATCCCGTTAAGGAAGTAGCCGTCAAAGAAAAGTATCATATTAAAGGCAATGAAAAAAAGAAAATAGCCGTTATCGATTTGGGGCACAAGAAATATATCCTTAACGGACTATGTCAAATGGATTTCGATATTACCGTTTTTCCGCCGCTAACAAGCGCCGACGAAATCTTAAGCGGCGATTTCAAAGGCTTGGTGATAACCGACGGTCCGGGCGATCCCAATGATAATGCCGACACCATTAAAAATATAGGTTTATTGCTGGGCAAACTTCCCATATTGGGCATAAGCATGGGGCACCAATTGCTTGCGCTTGCTTTGGGCGGCCGCGTTATCAAATTAAAATACGGTCACAGGGGAAGCAATCAGCCCATAAAAAATCTTCTCAGCGGCAAAATGAGCATTACCTCGCAAAACCACGGATATGTCGTGGACGCCTCTTCCTTGCCCGACTATGTTAAAGTCAGCTGGATTAATTGGAACGATAAAACGGTAGAGGGGATTATATGCGATAAATTCAAAGGCCTGGGCGCGCAATTCCATCCCGTTTTGGACGATAAAATTGACAATGACGGCATATTTAATAATTTTGCCGCCATGATGGATTTATGAGGAATAAATGATTAATACAAAGGCTGAAATTATCAGCAATACATTATTAAAAAACAATATTTATGAATTGCGGCTGGAAATAAAGAATATGCCCGCTGTCAATTGCGGGCAATTCGCAATGGTCGATTGCGGAAGCGAAGACGGAATAACCTTAAAAAGACCGATAAGCATTCATTCTTTTGAAAAAAATACGGTAACGCTGCTGTATCAAGCGGTGGGCAAAGGCACAAAAGCTTTATCAAAACTTCCTAAATCAAAAAAAATTGATATCATAATCCCCTGCGGAAACGGCTTTGATGTTAAAAACTACAAAAAGATTGCCCTAATGGGGGGCGGCTTGGGGGTTTTTCCTTTATATTCGGTCATAAAACAGCATCCGCGTTTGGAATATTACGCATATCTGGGTTGCAAAGACAAAAACGGCTTTGTTTGCTTGGATAAGTTTCAATCAAGCTGCAAACGCGTGGTAATCGCCACCGACGACGGAAGCTTGGGAAGCAAGGGAGTAATTACCGATAAACTGAATTTTGCCGGCGTAGACGCGGTTTTTGCGTGCGGCCCTAAACCTATGTTAAAGGCGCTCAAAGATAAAGTTAAAGGTATCCAAACACCTGTTTATGTTTCGCTTGAGGAAAGAATGGGGTGCGGATTCGGCGCATGCTTGACATGCGCTTGCCAAACAATGGACGGCAACAAAAGGGTTTGCGTTGACGGTCCCGTATTCGATATAAACGAGGTGGTTTTATGAGCGCTCTTAAGACCGTTATTTGCGGCATTGAATTTAAAAATCCCGTTATCGCCGCCAGCGGCGTATATAATTTCGGAGAAGAATTTAAGCAATTTTACGATATCTCAAAACTTGGCGGCATTTGCTTAAAAGGCTTGACTTTGGAAAAAAGAGAGGGCAATTTTTCTCCCCGCATAGCCGAAACCTACGGCGGAATAATCAACAGCGTGGGGCTGCAAAATCCCGGCCTGGACTGTTTTTTGAATGATTATGAAAATAAGTTAAAAGACATTGATTCCGTTATAATAGCCAATATCGCGGGCAACACCGTTGAAGATTATTGCGTTATAGCCGAGCGCTTAAACGCTTCCAAAAACATTGATATGCTGGAGCTTAACATAAGCTGTCCTAATGTGAAGAAGGGGGGAGTGGCTTTTGGCGTGGAGCCTAAAGAGGTTGAGAGGATAACTTCTGCGGTAAAGAAAAGAACCGACAAGCCGCTGATAGTCAAGCTTACGCCTAATGTATCTTATATTGCTGATAACGCCAAGGCCGCCGAAAACGGAGGGGCGGACTGCATATCTTTGATCAATACCGTAAAAGCGATGGCGATTGATTATAAATCAAGACGCCCCATACTTGCCAATGTAATAGGCGGATTGAGCGGCAGAGCCATTAAGCCGATAGCGTTGAGAATGGTTTTTGAATGCTACAACGTCGTAAGAATACCGATAATCGGCATGGGCGGAATATTTGATTTTGCCGATGCCGTTGAGTTTATGCTGGCGGGAGCTTCGGCGGNNAACCGCCAATCTCGTCAACCCTATGGCGTCAATTGAAATTATAGAGGGATTGCGGAATTATTGCGTTGAAAACAATATTGATAACATCAAGGAAATTGTGGGAGGGCTGATTATATGACCGACAAAGAAATAATTGAAATCTTTCAAAAGACAGGCGGCTTGCTGAAAGGTCATTTTTTATTGACAAGCGGACGGCACAGCGACCAATATATGCAATGCGCCAAAGTATTCGCTTCTCCTCAATACAGCGAAATTCTTTGCGCCGCTCTAGCCTCAAAGCTTTCGCATCTTGAAATTGATTGCGTGGCCTCTCCCGCGATAGGCGGAATAATTATGGGATATTCAATCTCCAATCATCTCGGCGTAAGGAATATTTTCGCCGAAAGAGAAGAAGGAGTTATGACTTTTCGACGCGGCTTTACGCTTTCAGAAGGGGAAAAGTGTCTTGTGGTGGAAGATGTGGTAACCACGGGCGGCTCGGTAAAAGAGGTTATGGAATTGATAAATAATAATGGCGGCGAAGTAGTAGCCGTAGCTTGCATCGTGGACAGAAGCGGCGGCAAGGTTGATTTTGGAAAACCTTTTTTCAGTCTTTTGTCTATGGAAATAAACTCTTACCCGTCCCAAGATTGCCCCATATGCAGAGAAGGAAAAATTCCGTTGATTAAGCCGGGCAGCAGAAATTTTGTTTCAAAAGCAAAAAAAGATTGATTTATATCATCCATTATCGATGTCTTTAATCGACAAAGGCTTGACGGAAACGGTTTTATAATTGACATAATTAACCATACCCGGCAAGCCCCCTTTCGCTCGTCTTACATTTTTTCGCAAAGTATAATCCACATCTACTTTTCCCGAATGTTTGCCCTCCGAATAATAAGCGGTGAGGGCTGCGGCTTTGAGCAGAACGCTTTGGGGAATTTGCCCGCCTTTTATTATTGTGTGCGCTCCGTGAAAATTTTTGGCGTGCATCCAAATGTCCTCGCTCTTTCCGATATCAAAGGTAACTTGATTGTTTTGTTGATTGTTTTTGCCGATATATGTATCGTAACCGTCGATATTGATATAAAGGGGGGAAGAAGGGATAAGTTTTTTGCGGGACTTCACTGTTTTGTTTATATTGTCGGCAGTATTATCCAAGCTCGTCAATTCTTGATAAATTTCTTCAAACTCCTGTTTGGTGTCGGAGTTTGCTACCGCTGTTTCAATGCTTTTAAGATAATCAAGCTTTTGATTTAATTCTTCCAAGCGTTCTTGCGCTATTTGTTTTGCTCGCTTAAGCTTGCGGTATTTTTTGAAATACAAATCGGCGTTTTGTTGAGGGCTTTTGGATGAGTCCAAGGGAATCTCCTCAGATTGTCCGCTATAAAAATTATGGCACACAAGCTTGTCAGCGCCTTTATTTATCTTATGGAAATTGCATAAAATCAATTCGCCGTAAATTTTATGGATTTCCGCGTTGCCGCCTTCCTTTATCCTTTTTTCGCAGTCTTCAATTCTTCTTTGAAATTTAGTTTTCAATGATTTTATCAGCTTGTTTATTTGAGAAGTATTGTTTTTCTTTCGAACCTGAGCGTCTTTTTCGGAATAATACAAATTAAGACATTCGTTCAGCATGGGATAATAGACATAATCATAATTTAATGAAAGGTAGTTTGTCATATAATAGTCTTTAATGTTTCCTTTGGAATCATATCCCAAACAGGGCTTAAACATTGAAGTTTTTGCGATATCAAAAAACTGATTTATCACTTCAAGAGGAAATCTGTTGTTCCTATAAACAATTTCTTTGGCGGTGTCTTTTGAAATTCCACCGACATGCTGCAGCAGATATGCGCTGTCATATTCTTTATCTTCAATAAACAAAAGGGATAATTTATCTTTTTGAGCCCAAGAAACTTTTTGCTGTCGGGGAGGAATATACTTTATTCCGGGGATAATCGGCCTGTCGGGATTGCGTTCGATATATACTCTTTGAGCGGCGTCCAAAATTATATATTCGTTATCCGCTAAAATAATATTGCTGTATCTGCCCATAAGCTCGGCTATAAGATAGAATTTTGTCCTGTCGCCCATTTCATTTAGGGCGCTTATTTCTATCTTAACTATTCTGTCATAATCAATTAAAGAAATATTATTCACAATACCGCCGCCGATATGCTTACGGAGCAGCATGCAAAACGGTTTTGCGGAAAGGGGATTTTGTTTT
>LFSG01000011.1 GCA_001512685.1 Clostridiales bacterium DTU072 | reverse complement strand
GTTTCGTGTTCCAATATATCAAGGTCAAAATCGTACTCGAAATCAGCTACCACCTCGTCTTCCCGAAAATATCCCAATACCGTAAATGTCTTTGTTGAGATGTTGCCGTATTCATCTTCTGCCTTTATTGTTACTTCGTAAAGCCCGTCTTGCTCAATTAAAAACGCGCCATCGGATACTGAAATCTCTTTTTCGCCAAGCTTAACGGAATATGTAACAATCGGCTGCTCTGTAACATCGTCCGTTACCGAAATCAGGTCAACGGGAATCTGCCAAACAGGTTCTTTTAGGGCGTTGTAAAAATATTCTTCCTCTCCCGTATAAGTAATTACAGGCGCCGTCTCGTCAACTACAACAATTTTCATAACCTTAGTTAATGTAATTTCTTCAACCGTTACGGTATATGTTACAGTGTAGCCGTTTAGGTCCTCTATTAAGAACTTGCCGTTTTCAGTTTCCACAACCCGTCCTTCGCTGTCTTTAACAGATATCACACTTAAATATTTTTCTCCTTTATTATCCGACGCATAAATAACAGGAAGTTCGAATTCAGTCAAATAAGCCGCCTGTACGCTTTGGGGAACTTCTAGAGTGAGGGTTTTTTCGTCTTTACATGATACCGTAAATAACAACATAGAAACGATTGTAATCAATAATAAAATTTTTCTTTTCATACTATCCTCCTTAATAATTTATCATAAAATCTTTATATACCCTTTGACATTGGAGCGCGTTTTAAGTTATGTTTTCAAAAAAGGTATTTTGTCACTTTCAAATAAAACAATCCCCTATCCATATTATTTTAGGGGATTGTACAACAATTTTCCATATACCGTTTGGTATATTTTTGATTAAACTATATCCTTGATAACTATGAAAAATAGGTTTATTATATTAATTTCAACAGCTCGGCTTTTCTTATGGCTTCGGTCTTGCCTTTTGCCTCAAGCTTTAAATAGATGTTGTGCAGATGGTTCTGAACGGTGCCGGGGGCAAGAAACAGCCTTTGGGCAATCTCGCTCCTCGTGTAACCCTCCCTGGCAAGACTTAGTATCTCGCACTCCCGCTTGGAAAGCGAAACTATGTCCTCGTTGAAAAGCTTTAGGCTTTCTTTGAAATTCTGGCAAGCATTTAGAATTTCGGTAAAATAGGGCTCGCTGCTTGAGCGGCAGATTGACTTAACCATCTCCGTAATCTGAGGAGCATACTCGGCGTATATCAAGATGATTTTGTCGGATTTAGTCTCCTCCATAAGCTCTTTCAGCTCGCTTATCGCGGCTTCCTTTTCGTACATATGATACCTCGAGATTGCCCTCAAAATCCTGCTGTGTATGAAGCCCATCCTGTTTTTGAATACGGAAAAATACTGCGGCAGCGTCTCCGACAGCATTTCCAGCTCAAGGTATTTCCTCGTAAGCAAAACGGCTTTCCCGTGCACTATATAATTGAAATAAATGCCTTCAAACAGCCAGCATGCGTCTGACATCGTACCCTCTCTCAACCATTTGGGGATGTCGTCGGCATTTCCAAGTATTGCGTGAATATAGCCGGTTATTATCTCAAGCGTCATGTTGCGCAGGGGATTGTCTTCCCTCTCCACATCATCTCTTAATCTCCTCATCACCTCGTGCATATGCTCCACCTTGCCTTGAAAGACGTAGAGGCGCAGGAGTACAAAATTGGCGTTTATTGATATGCAGTTTTGGTTTTGCATCCTCGCCTTAATTATGGCCTTTTTGGCGTTGAGCTCGGCTCCCTCATAGTCGCCGGTTTCTAGAGCGTATTCAGCCTGAATGAGATAATCGCTGCCGGTGCCGATGCCGTTGGCGATTTCGGAAAATAAGGGGAATTCCCTGGCGCCGTAATCCGCAGTCCGCTTGAGTGTACCGGGTTCCATATAATATGTATAGAGAAAATGGGGGCAGCCGAAGGTATACTCGCCTTCCCGCCGCATTATCTTGGACTGCCTGCCTTTTAGCAGCTTTGCAGCCTCGGCAGTGTGGAACACCATCTGCTCGACGTCATTAAAACCAATAAACACTCTGTTAACGCAGATTTCCGCGAGAATGAGATCCCTGTATTCGGGATCCAGCGAATCATCGCTTGAAAAGTGAGCATAGGCTTCCTCAAGCAGCTCAACCCCTCTTGAGGCCTTTTCGGGGTCGCCGCTCCGCAGCAGAAAGCCGATATATTTTAAATAAGCAAAGGGATATCTGAATAAAAGCTGCTTTGGCGCGCCGGAAAACAGCTCTTCCGCCATAGAAAAGCCGATATCATCAAAGTCCGGCAGGCTGTCGTCCTCAAACAAGCCCAAAATGGTTTCGGTATCTCCCCCTAAAAACAGGTTGGAATACGCTTGGAGATATTCTTTTTGAGAAAGAAACCACTGTCCCAGCCTTCTGTAGAGAGCCTTTTTTTCCTCCTCATCGGTAAACCTTGAGCGAAGAAAGTCCAGCATTATGTTGTGTATCTTGTATATGTTTCTCTTGTGGTCGTACACAACAAAGGCGTTATCACGCGCCAGTCTCTTGATAATGTTTGGCGCGTGCTCTTCTCCTGTCACAAAGCGCGCCTGCTTTTCCGTAAAGACATCCATTATGGAAAGCCTGACAAGAAAGCGCTTCACCTTCTCATCGTAGACATTGAAGAGCGCCGTCTCGATTATGTTGTCGATTATTACGTTGTTTCGCTTGATTTCAAGCCCATGCTCGGCTCCCCTTATCATCAGGTAAACGAGGGAAACCCAGCCGCCCGTCAGTTCGTAAATCTCTTCAATCTGCTCTTCAGAGAGGAACAGTCTGTAGAGTTTGCAAAATCTTCTTACTTCGGGAAGGGTAAACGCAAGTTTTTTTTGAGGGAAGATGTAGACAAGCCCTTTTGCGAGAAATTCTGTAAGGTCAAGATTGGCGGTGCTTCTCGTGACCAGCACTATGTGAAGGTCTCTTAATCGCAAGTTGACAACCGTCTTCAAAAACAGGTTGATATCTGGCTCTTTCACCAGATGGAAATCGTCAAGGATTAATATCGTTCTTTTGGGAAATTCCACATCCTCCAAAACGGAGAGGATGTTTGCGAGCTTGAGCGCCTCATCAGGAAAACCGAGGCTCTTTAGTTTTTTGCCTTTCGTATTATCTATTCTGCCAATGACCTCGCAAAAAGAGTTCCAGAAGAAGGGTAATACGTTTTTCTCGGATAAAAAGTTAATGTAGAAGGCATTGCATTCCTCAAAAGCAACATAATCCTTTATTGCCGTGGTTTTACCGTATCCGATGGGCGCCTCTATTATGGAAAAAGGGTGTTTAAAGATGTTTCTTAGCTCGGAATTGAGGCGTCGCCTTTCGACTTTTACCGTTTTCACCTAACTAATCCTATAAAAAATGGTTTTCTTTTGTTGGCGCACAGAATTTAATAGCTTATTTAACCTCTATAAAAAATTATAATACAACGCCCATTCAAATGCAAATCTTTTCCTTAAATGTATTTCGTAAAAGCAATACTTAAAATTGCAGACAATACTGTTACACTATCGGAATGCATGGTTTTATACTTTTTATTGTTCAAATTAGCAATAACTTTTTTGATATTTTCTTACACAAGATGATAATTCCGCGTGTTTCAACAAATACTTAACTCTAAGAACCAGATTTTTTGTTCTTCCCTGACGCAAGCAAAAATGAATTTTTGTGGGTTTGAACTGCCCTTTCTTACTTTTCGTTCACTGACTTTTCGTTTATAAGGTTATAATTCGATTTCCGCCTTGAGGCTTGTCCCGTCTTTGAACTCAAACATTATGTTGTCTTTGCCCTTGATTATTACCTTTTCCACGAGTTTTTCAAATACATCTCTATCGAATTTCTCCAGTTGAGTTTGCTCAGTTAGAAACCTTTCCACTATTTCGCCCTTTACCTTTGCGAGCGACACCGCGGTGTTGAGCTCGACCAATTTGTCTCTTTGAGCGAATAACTCATCAATGCGACTTATGGCTTTTTGGCTCTCGGAGTTATACATTTCAGCGTCGATTGCCTTTGTCCTGCGTTTTACGCTAAGGTTATATATCTCGTTCTGCAGCAGCTCTATTTCTTTATCTATCTTGATCAGATTATCATCGTCCTGCTTGTAGTCCAGCTCTACTATGGCCTCTTTTACCGACGATTTCACGGCGCTCAATATCTCCTCACGGTTTGATATGAGCTTATTGATAGTCTTAACGAATATACTTTCCAAATGCTCTTCTTTTATGGGCAGTTGCGGCAAAGGCAAAGACATTGTTGTCTTGGGGATGTTTTATCCCCAACAAACAAACGCATCTTAATTATTAACAAATTTTCGCCCCCAATCAGCCGCTGATTCAGAGCGACATTGCCGCTTTTGCTAATTTTTTTCGGCGGTTTTTCCTATTGCATATTTATTTTTTATAATGTATACTTTTATATGTATATTTATGTGGTTTGTCTAAGGAGTTTCTATGAGTCGCTTTAAGAGGTTTTGCCTGCTTGCCGCGCTGCTGTTGATATTAAGCGTAATGTTTGTCGCTTGCGCCGATAGAGCCGATTTGGTAAAGGTTACCTTTACTGTGGACGGCGAAATCCACAGAGAATACATACTCGAATACGGCAGCGGCTTGGAGGAAATTCCTGATGTTCCCCAAAAAAAAGGATATCTGGGAAGCTGGAACCATGACGATTTCTCCGAATTTTTCAAAGACACCACAATTACTGCCGTTTACACAAAGAATTTTTTGACCTTAACTTTCAAAGTGGACAATTTAATAGTGGGGCGCAGAGAAATTACCATAGGGCAAAACCCCTCCACCTTGCCCCAAATACCCCAAAGGGAAGGCTATACCGCGGTATGGGAAAGGACGGATTTTACCGACCTTACGGTGGATACCATAATATATCCCATCTATACTCCCATTGAGTTTACCGTCGTTTTCAAATCCCAAGGCAACGACGATATCATAAGGAAGGTAAATTACGGCTCAAGCCTTGACGATATCCCCGCCGTGCCCGACAAAATCGGTTTTGTGGGCGTTTGGGACAAGGACGACTTTTCCGCCATTAAACAAAATATGGTGGTAAACGCCGTTTATACCCCAAAGACCATTAC
>LFSG01000029.1 GCA_001512685.1 Clostridiales bacterium DTU072 | reverse complement strand
GGTAGTGCTTGCGGTGTCCACGGGCAGCTGCGTACTGGCGGAATTCCTTTATAATTTAATAACAAAAAAAAGCCAGACCATAAACGACTTATCAGCCGTAGTTACGGGGCTTTTGCTGGGGATGAACATGCCCCCCGCTATACCCCTTTACATACCCGTTATAGGCTCATTTTTTGCCATAATGGTAGTCAAGATGCTGTTCGGCGGTTTGGGGAAGAATTTTGCCAACCCCGCCCTTACCGCCCGAATATTTTGCGTGCTGGCGTGGACAAGCGCCATGACCACGTTCGTAAAACCCATAGATTACAATAACGGCTTTTGGGCGGCTATGACCGAATACTTTCCGCAAATGTTCGGCGCGGTGGACGCCGTTACCTCCGCCACCCCGCTGGGAGTTATTAAATCAGGACTGTCGGGCGGCGGCGGCAATATATCCGTTCTCAATATGCTTATAGGATATACGGGAGGCTGCATAGGCGAAGTCAGCGCCATTGCCCTTATTCTGGGCGGCGTTTATCTTATAGCCAGAAACATCATAGATTGGAAAATCCCCGTTATTTATATCTTGACGACGGCGCTTTTTTCGTTGATATTCTATGACAAAGGCTATATGTATGTGCTTCCCTCGATATTGGGCGGCGGTCTTTTGATAGGCGCTTTCTTTATGGCCACCGATTACGCCACCAGTCCCAACACTTCTTTGGGCGTGATTATTTACGCTTTTGGATGCGGCTTGCTTACCGTGATAATCCGCAGGTTTGGCGGATATCCCGAAGGCGTAAGCTTTGCCATTTTGCTCATGAACTTGGTTACGCCTTTGCTTGACAAATACATTAAACCTGAACCGTTTGGGGCGCCGCGCAAAAAACTGCGGCCCAAAAAGGAGGCGGGCAAATGAAAAAGTTTAAATACGGCAAAGAAATAATGACGATTATTATCGTGCTTACGGCTATCGCGCTGGTGTCGGGCTTATTGCTGGGAGTGCTCAACAAGTACACCGCCGTGGACGAAGACGAGGTATTAAAGCAAAGAATAAGCAAGCTCTATTCCTCGCCCGTTACCCCAATTGACATATCGGGTTACCAAAACATAGCCGACACCGAGATTGTGAACGCCTTCAAAGCCGAGGACGGAGCTTACATAATCGAGTCCAAATCCAACAAGGCTTACAGCTCAAAAGGGCTTAAGCTCATTGTGATAATAAAGGACGGCAAAGTAATCAAGATAAACGGCGAAGGCAACAGCGAGACCCCGGGGCTGGGCACCAAAGCCTTGACGGACAGTTATTTTCAAAACTTCATCGGCAAAACATACGCGTTTTTTGCGGGCGATGAAGGGAGCGAAAGCCAAAAAGGCGAGGTGAAAATAGGCTGGGGCTTTGAAAAGGAAGAAGACGAGGACGGCCATAGCGGGGCTACGCCTTCGCGGCAAGACATAGCGGCGGTAAGCGGCGCTACCAAGTCCTCAAACGGCGTAAGGAACGCCGTAAAAGCGGCGCTTGCTTTTTATGAATATGCGGAGGGCGGCAATGAATAAGAAAATAGATGTGCTAAAAAACGGCATTATCAAGAACAATCCCACATTCAGGCTTGTTCTGGGCACTTGTCCCACCCTTGCGGTAACCACAAGCGCCATGAACGGTTTGTCCATGGGGCTTGCCACCATGTTTGTGCTTGTATGCTCCAATGTGCTTATATCCTTGCTCAGGTCAATAATTCCCGACAAGGTTAGGATTCCCGCCTACATACTGGTTATCGCCACCTTCGTTATTATGGTGGAAATGATTATGAAGGCGTTTTTGCCCGATTTATACAGCGCTTTAGGATTGTTTATATCGCTGATAGTGGTTAACTGCATAATTTTGGCAAGAGCGGAGTCTTTCGCCAATTCCAATACCGTGGGGCTGGCGGCGCTGGACGGAATAAGCATGGGCATAGGCTTTACGCTTGCGCTTACGCTTATGGGATTTGTGCGCGAGCTGTTGGGGGCGGGGGCGATTACGCTGGGTTCGCTCTCTTTGAAAATCCCCGTTATAAGCGACGCCGCCATGACAATCTTTATCTTGCCCGCGGGCGGTTTCTTCGTGTTCGGATTCCTCATGGTAATATTCAATGTGCTGGTAAATAAAGCGGAACAAAGGAAAAACCATAAACTTAAAGAAGAGAGGGCGGAACAATGAATTTTTATCTGGTACTTATCATAAACGCGATATTCATAAACAACTTCATATTGAGCCAATTTTTGGGCATTTGTCCTTTTTTGGGCGTGAGCAGAAAGACGGAAACGGCTTTGGGCATGGGTTTTGCGGTAATATTCGTAATGGGCATAGCCTCAGCCATAACTTACGCCGTCAACCTGTTGCTTATAGAATTCAATGTGCAATATTTGCAAACCATAGTGTTTATCCTTGTTATCGCCGCCCTTGTTCAGCTTGTGGAAATGGTAATAAAAAAGTTTTCCCCTTCGCTTTACAGCGCCTTGGGCGTGTATTTGCCCCTTATCACCACCAATTGCGCGGTGCTGGGAGTGGCGATAATGAACGTGTCGATTTTTGAGAACACCAGCCTGTTAATCAGCTTCCTTAACGGCGTGGCTTCGGGAGCGGGATTTACACTGGCCATTTTGATACTTGCGGGGATAAGGGAAAAGCTGGAAAGGTCAACCATACCCGAGCCCTTCAAAGGCTTTCCCATAACGCTTATATGCGCGGGCATAATGAGCATGGCTTTTGCGGCGTTTTCGGGGATGACTTTCTAAGGAAAAGGAGCGTGTCATGGAAATAGTAATACCTTTAATAATCTTGGGGGTTATGGCGGCGATTTTCGCGGTGATACTGGCGATAGCGGGAATTAAGCTTGCCGTGGTGCAGGACGAAAGGGTAGAGAAGATAACTTCGCTTTTGACGGGGGCAAATTGCGGAGGCTGCGGATACGCGGGATGCCAGGCTTTTGCCCAAGCGATAGTGGAAGGCAACGCCAAAGTAACCGATTGCCCGTCCACCACAAAAGAAAACAAAGCCTTAATCGCCGAGATTATGGGCTCTGAACTGGGAGAAGTGGAACAAACCATAGTGGTATGCGCCTGCAACGGCGGCAACAGATGCTTGGAAAAATACGAATATCAAGGATACGGCGACTGCGCCAGCATAGAATTGCTTGCGGGGGGCAGAAAGGCTTGCCCCACGGGGTGCATAGGAGCGGGCAAATGCTCTGACGTGTGCCCTTATCACGCGGTGGAGGTCAATTCCGACGGAGTGGCGAAAATTGACCAAAAAAGATGCGTGCAATGCGGAACTTGCATTATCGCTTGCCCCAAAAAACTAATGAAGCGCCTGCCCGCCAAAGCCAAGATATACATAGCTTGCAGCAATCACGGAAAGGGCAAGGAAGTAAGGAGCATCTGCAAGGTAGGGTGCATGGGCTGCGGGCTTTGCGCCAAGGTTTGCGAGCATGACGCCATTGTTTTGAAGGACGGACTGCCCGTAATCGATTACGACAAATGCGTAAACTGCCGCAAATGCGTGGAGAAATGCCCCGCGAAGTGCATTTTGACTTTGGATTAAGAATTCAGCAGCAGAATAATATAATTATACATAAAAAGATACACATACCGGATAACCACGGGCAGCATATAGAAGCCCAGGTATCCGGTATCGTTTATATAAAATAAAAGCATGGTGGCGCTTACCCCCACCGTCAAAAAATGAAAGATAAAGCACAGCGAAAGATTGGATAAGCAATACAAAGCCGTCGAGCAAAACAGCTCCAAAGTCAAAAGCGCTATCCATAAAGCGATATGGCGGCGTCTTTTGGCGTCGCGCAGGCTTTCGCCCATAATCACGGCCATGACGCAATATACAATGAAATCGCATATGACAAGGGGGGCGCTGTTTATGTTCGGTTTTATAAGGTTTTCATAAAACGGGGATTTGATGCTTGCTATCAAGTCCCCCATCCCCCCGAAAAACAGAACGATAAGCAGTCCTATGGCTGTGCACACAAAGCGCTTATATGTTTTCATCTTTATTATATTATTTTTGAGCCGCCGCTTATATTACGGGGCGGTTTTTTTATCAAATGTTTTACCTTTTCCAAGAACAACTGAACGGTATAAATAAAACGGCTAATCACATTCTAAAATTAAATCGGAGGATAATATATGGAAGAAACTACAACGGGCATTGTGCGCAGGGTGGACGAGCTGGGCAGAGTGGTTATCCCCAAAGAAATGCGGAGGACCTTGAGAATTAAGGAAGGGGAAGAAATGGAAGTGTGCGTGATAAACAATTCTCAAATCGTTCTCAAAAAATATTCGGCGGTCAAGGCTTTGAAGGATTTTGAGCAGGAATACGCGGACGCGATATACCAAGTAACGGGGAATAACGCCTTAATATGCGACAATGACAAAATTGTGGTGTGCGCGGCGGATAAATCGATTTATCTTAACAAACAGATAAGCGCGGATTTGGAAAAAATCCTTGAGGGCAGAAAAAGCGTTTATTTATACGGCAACGGCATTATTGACATAACGGACGAAAAGGAAGGGCATAAGGATATGGCCGTTTCTCCGATTATCTATAAAGGGGATATCGTGGGGGGAGTCATTCTTACATCATATAAAGGAATGGGAGAGAGCAGCCTAAAGCTTGCCGAAGTGGCTGCCGAGTTCTTGTCCCGACAGTTTTGAAAGAACGCAATTTTGTAAAAAGCGCGTCCTTGCTTGCCTTTTCCACAATAATAGCCAAGTTTATCGGAGCTTGTTACCGCATACCCCTTGCCAACATATTGGGCGGGGAGGGCATGGGGCTTTATCAGCTGGTTTTTCCGGTTTTCGCGTTATTGATTACCTTGTCTTCGGGGGCGGTTCCTTCGGCGGTGGCCATAATCGTCAGCCGCAAAAAGGCATTGAACCAAAACAGCGGCGGCGCTTTTATATCCTCATTGATTTTAATTACAACATGGGGGTTTTTATTAAGCTTATTGCTTATCATTCTGTCCAAGCATATATCCGTTTTGCAGTCTACTTCCAAAATCCAAAAAAGCTATGTCATGATAGCCCCTTCGGTTTTTTTCGTGTCCGTTATTTCGGTGTACAGAGGCTACTTTATCGGCAACCAAAACATGACGCCGCCGGCGGTCAGCCAAATAACCGAAGCCATAATCAAATTGACGGCGGGGCTTGCGCTTGCCAAAAAATTTTTGAAAATGGGTTTGGAATACGCGGTTATGGCGGCTTTTTTGGGGATTACGGTAAGCGAGATAATAACCTTGATAATCCTTTTCATATTGTCGGACAATAAAAAAAGCATAAATTCGGGCATAAGCTTTGCGGAATTCAAGGCCAACACTAAGGAAATAGCGTCTTTAACCTTTCCTTTAATGGCGGGCGGTATAATCATACCCCTTTCCCTATTCTTTGATAGCTTGATTATCATAAATATGCTGAACCTAAATCAATCAAGCGTAATGTCCACGATAGAATACGGATTGTTTAGCGGAGCGGTTTCGCCGCTTATCAACCTTCCCGTAATGCTGAATTTGTCATTGGGCGTGGCGGTGGCGCCTTCGCTTACGGCGGGCAAAATCTGCAAAGACATTCAATCGATAAAAGAAAAATGTTCCACTTGCTTAAAAATCGCTTTGGCGGTGGGGACGCCTTTTTTATTGCTGTTTGTTTTTTTGGCGGACGATTTATTGAAACTGCTTTATCCGGCGCTGCCCCCCGAGCACATAAGAACGGCGGCAGGCTTAATGAGGATTGAATCCCTTAATATAATCAGCTTGTCGATGGGGCAAATAATAACATCTCTATTGCAGGCCTTAGGCAAAGCGTTTGTGCCCGTCAAGGTTTTAAGCGTGTGCGTGGCGCTGAAAATAATCCTCAACCTTGCCTTGCTTCCCGCAATGGGCATAACGGGAGCGGCGATAGCGTCGGTGGCTTGCTTCGGGATTTACGCTTTGTGCAATTATTTATATTTGAACAATCTTATAGGAAAATCAACGGCCATGGTAAAAAACGGTAGCAAAATAACGCTGTGCGGTGCTATAATGAGTACGACGGTTTTTGTCATGAACAGCTTTTTGAAAAAAAGCTGGGCGATTTGGCCGTCGCTTTTGTCAAGCGCCGTTGTCTATGCGCTGACCTTGCTGGCGATAGGTTTTTTTGACGAAAACGAATTAAAGAGCTTGCCGCTCAGCGCCGTTTGGATAAAAATAAACAAAGTTTTTCGGAGAATAAGAAATGCCATTACCTGAAGAAATATTAACAAGATACCAAAGTTTCGCCGCCATGAAATGCGAGGATTTTTTATTAAGGAAAACCAATGTTTTCAACGCCGAAATACCTTTGATTGTCTATGACATAAAAGGCAGGGAACAAGAGGTTTTGAAAAAGGTCAAGGACTATTTCGGAAACCCTCGAACAGAAAGCGGCGGCGATTATATAGTTGTCATAGCCAAGTCTTTTATGGACAGAGAAGTTTACGGGTTCGGGGATTTGGCGGAGATTATAAGAAGGCTGAGAGACATTGACGGATGCCCGTGGGACA
This sequence comes from Clostridiales bacterium DTU072, assembly GCA_001512685.1. Classification (GTDB taxonomy): domain Bacteria; phylum Bacillota; class Clostridia; order Christensenellales; family DTU072; genus DTU072. The sequence goes on along the minus strand of LFSG01000029.1, from coordinate 12,557 downwards.
GAAAGCAGACCAATATGTCCATCAGAGAAAACGCCATTGAAGAAGCCTACGAGCTGGCCGAGGCGGTGGAGCTTAACGACAACGCCAAAATGCTTGAAGAAAGCGGGGATTTGCTGCTGCAAGGTTTGTTTAACGGCATTATCGCCGAAGAAGAGGGCAGGTTTTCGCTCAATCAAGTAATAAGCGGCATTTGCAAAAAATTGATATTGAGGCACACCCATATTTTCGGAAACAACAAGGCGAGCGACAGCCAAGAGGCGCTGAAGTTTTGGGAGCAGGCAAAGGAGATTGAGAAAGGGCAGCAGACGATAAAAGACAAAATAGATGCCATACCCAAAACCTTCGGAGCTTTGATGAGAGCGAACAAAGCGCAGAAGATAATCAAAAAGACGGGGTTTGATTTTCCCACATTGGAAGAGGCCGAAAAGAAGCTTTTCGAAGAGTTTAAGGAACTTAAAGAAGCGGACGGAGCGCTTGAAAAGGAAAAAGAGGGCGGGGATTTATTGTTCGCCGCCGTCAATATTTTGCGCATGATGGACATCGATTCCGAGCTTGCTTTGAACGGAGCGGTGCGCAGGTTTATTAAGAGGTTTGAGTTTGTGGAAGACAGCGCCTGCAAGAACGGCAAAAAAGTGGAAGAATGCACGCTTGAGGAAATGGAGGGCTGGTATCAGCAAAGCAAGAAGCATGAATAGGCTAAACCTAAAAAACAACTTGATACTTGCGCCCATAGCGGGATACAGCGACGCGGGGATGAGGACGCTGTGCCGAAGGTACGGAGCGGCTTTGACCTTTACCGAAATGGTGAGCGCCAAAGGACTGTACTATAACGGAGCCAACACAAAAAGCCTGCTGTTTACATACCCCGAAGAGCGCCCCATAGGCGTACAGCTGTTCGGCAGCGAGCCGGAAATAATCGCTTACGCCATAAGCCTTCCCGAACTGAAAAAATTTGATGTAATCGATATCAATATGGGCTGCCCCGTTCCCAAAATAGTAAAGAACGGAGAGGGCAGCGCGCTGATGAAAAATCCCGAACTAGTTTATAAAATCATAAAGGCGGCGGTACAAGCCGCCCAAGGCAGACCGGTTACCGCCAAAATCAGGGCGGGTTTTTCCTCCGACGACCTTAACGCCGTGGAAATAGCCTGCATAGCCGCCCAAGCGGGGGCGAGCGCCATAACCGTGCACGGCAGGACAAGGGACATGTTTTATTCGGGCAAGGCGGATTTGGACATAATCAAAAAAGTCAAAGAAAGCGTGGATATACCCGTTATCGGCAACGGAGACATTAAGGACAATTCAAGCTATAAAAGAATGGTTGAATATTGCGGCGCGGACTATGTGATGATAGCGAGGGGAGCGATAGGAAAACCGTATATATTCGCCCAAATACTCAACCAAGATTTTGAGTATTCGGCAAAGGACGCCATAATAGAGCATTTGAATTTGCTTTGCGGCTACCTTGACGAAAGGACGGCGGTAAGCAACATGAAAAAGCAAATCGCTTATTATGTAAAAGGCATGCGGGGAAGCAAGCAGATTAAAGAAAAAATTTTTCAAACCTTCACAAAAGCGGAAATGCTGCATGCCGTTGAAAGCTTGCTTTAACCATATAAGCCAATCTCCGCATAGTATGCAATATGCGGTGCAAATCCTTTTTTGTAAACGACTTAAATTCTTTTAACGCCCAAAAACTGAGCGCCCTTGATATGGCGTTTTTTGTTTACCCGCATTCAATAAGCCTTGACGAGGAATTGGAAAAGCCCAAACTTACCAAGACCTTGACCAAGCTGTCTTTAGACGCCGAGCTTATTCTTTTTATATACTTCAAGGCCAAGGTAAAGCAAAAGACCTACCTTTCGGTTATGGTCATGGAAAAAGGAAGGATTTTGGGGATTTCCGATTGCTTGAGCAGACAAGACTACGACTCTTCGGACAATCAGCGCATATACATGCTTTCAAAAGGCAAAGCGGGCGTTATCGTGGACAACGACATTTTCTATCCCGAAAGCGCGCGCAGTTTATTTTTGCATAACGCCGATTACATAGTTTACATGACTTTTGAGCGGCATAATTTTCAAGCGGTAAAGACTATCAACGCCCACCGAGCGTTCAGCGCTTTGCCCGTATACGCCGTTTTCGGCGATTGCCTTTGTTATTTCGCGGGCAATTTTGTAAAAAAGAATGCCGAAGAACTGCTGATTTCGGAGAGCGGCAAAAACACCCGCATACCCTCCCGAGTACTGCATAAATTCGCTTCCCCCACATTTGAATATTAATCAAAAAATTTTTGTTTGACACGCCCAAGCTGATTTTTATATTTAACTGGAAAATTACGCAAAATAATTTTGACGCAAAGTCGATAAAAACTTTAATATAAGGAAAAAAAGGTATAATTTTATTGCTTGCGTGTTATGTTAGTGGTATAATCATTAAGGAATAATTTAATAACATGTGGACAGGAGAAAACAAAATGAACAAGAAAACCATTCTGGACATCAACCCCAAAGGCAAAAAATGCCTTGTGCGCGTTGATTTTAATGTGCCCATCATAGAAGGCAAGATAACCGACGAAAACCGCATTCGGGGCGCGTTGCCCACCATCAAATACCTTATGGATAAAGGCGCCAAAGTAATTTTATGCTCGCATTTGGGAAGGCCTAAGGGCGAAGTTAATATGAAATATTCCTTACGGCCGGTAGCCAATCGGCTTAACGAACTGCTGGACAATAAAGTAACTTTCGCCACCGATGTCATCGGCGAAGACGCCAAGAAAAAGGTGGCGGAATGCAAGGACGGAGAATGCGTGCTGCTTGAGAACCTCCGTTTCCATAAAGAAGAAGAAAAGAACGATAAATCTTTCTGCCAAGCGCTCAGCCAATTCTGCGACATATATGTAAACGACGCTTTCGGAACGGCGCACAGGGCGCACGCGTCCACGGCGGGAGTGGCGCAATACGGCTTTTGCGAAGAAGCGGTGGCGGGATTTTTGATTAAGAAAGAGCTTGAGGTCATGGGCGGGGCGCTGGAAAACCCCCAAAGGCCTTTTGTGGCCATACTGGGCGGCGCCAAGGTGTCCGACAAGATAGGCGTCATCAACAATTTGCTTGAAAAGGTGGACGCTCTGATTATCGGCGGAGCTATGGCATATACCTTTTTAATGGCCAAAGGCTACGGAGTGGGGAGCTCCCTTTGCGAAACCGACAAGGTGGAGCTTGCCAAGGAACTGCTTGCCAAAGCGCAAAGCATGAATGTCAAGATGTATATCCCCGTGGACAATATGGTAGCCGACAGCTTCTCCAACGACGCCAACTTTAAGGTGGCGCGCAACGGCGAAATAGAAGAAGGCTGGCAAGGACTGGATATCGGCCCCGAAACAAGGAAGATATACCAAGAAGCTATCTCCAAAGCCAAAACAATAATTTGGAACGGCCCTATGGGCGTATTTGAAATGGAGAACTTTGCCGCGGGCACAAAAGCGGTGGCAAAAGCTCTTGCCCAGGCGGACGCCGTTACGATTATCGGAGGCGGCGATTCGGCGGCGGCGGTGGCTCAGCTGGGATATGCAGACAAGATGACGCACATATCCACAGGCGGCGGAGCGTCTTTGGAATTTTTGGAAGGCAAGGAGCTGCCCGGGGTGGCTTGCCTTGACGATAAATAAAAATATTACACAAAAAGGAGAAGAAGAATGAAAAGACCGATTATAGCAGGGAATTGGAAGATGAACAACAATAAAGCGGAAACCAAAGAGCTTATCTCAAAAATAGCTCCGCTTGTTAAAGACGCCAAATGCGAAGTGGTGGTATGCGTTCCTTTTACCAGCATAGAAACCGCCAGAAAAGCCGCAAGAGGCACAAATATACAACTGGGCGCCCAGAATGTGCATTGGGCGGAAAAAGGCGCTTTTACGGGCGAAATCAGCGCCAATATGCTTGCCGAGCTTAAAGTTAAATATGTGATTGTGGGGCACAGCGAAAGAAGACAATACTTTGGAGAGACCGACGAAACCGTTAATTTAAGGGCCAAAGCGGCGCTTAACGCGGGCATGAAGGTGATAATCTGCGTGGGCGAAACGCTGGAAGAAAGGGAAAGCGGCAAGACCGCCGAAGTCGTTATAAGACAAACCGAAAAGGCGCTTAAAGACATCACCAAGCAAGAGCTCAAGAGAGTGGTTATCGCTTACGAGCCGGTATGGGCGATAGGAACAGGCAAGACGGCAACCGCCCAAGACGCCGACGGCACCATAAAAATAATAAGGAAAGTCATACGCAAGCTTTACGGAAGAGCGAGCGGCCAATCCATTCGCGTTCAATACGGCGGAAGCATGAACGCCGGCAACGCCGCCGAGCTTATGGCAATGCCGCAAATAGACGGCGGACTTATAGGAGGAGCGTCGCTTAAACCCGAAGATTTCGCGAAAATAGTAAATTGCGCTTCTTAAAGAGGCGGAAAAGAAGCAAAAATGTTTTTGCTTCTTTTTTTGAACATAAAAAGAGGAAGTATGAATAAAAAGATAAACGCCTTGATTATTCTGGACGGTTTCGGCATTTCGCAAAGCGATTACGGCAACGCCATAAAAACGGCCAAGACCGAGTTTTTGGACTACCTTATGAAGACTTGTCCCAATACAATATTGGGGGCGAGCGGAATGGACGTGGGTTTGCCCGAAGGGCAAATGGGCAACAGCGAAGTGGGCCACCTTAACATAGGCGCGGGCAGAATAGTGTATCAAGACTTTACCCGCATAAGCAAATCCATAGCCGATGGTGATTTTTTTGAAAACCCTCAACTGCTGTCGGCAATGGAAAACGCCAAAAACAACGGCAAAAAGCTCCATGTTTACGGGCTTTTGTCGGACGGAGGAGTGCATTCGCACATAGAGCATTTGTTCGCGCTGATAAGGCTTGCCAAAGCGCAGGGGCTAAGCAATGTCTATATACATTGTTTCCTTGACGGCAGGGATGTGCCCCCCGAAAGCGGCGCGGATTACATCCGTCAATTAAAGGATTTTATTGAAGCGGAACAATTCGGCGAAATAGCCACGGTTATGGGGAGATATTACGCCATGGACCGCGACAACCGCTGGGAAAGGGTGCAGAAAGCCTACGACGCTTTGACCATGGGCATAGGCGAGCATTGCATATGCGCCGAGGAAGCGGTGAGAGACAGCTACAAGCAAGACATTACCGACGAATTTGTATTGCCGCATGTGGTGTATAAAGATAAAATGCCGGTAGCCACAATAGACGAAGGGGACAGCATAATATTCTTCAACTTCCGTCCGGACAGGGCGAGAGAACTGACAAAAGCCTTTATTTTTGAAGATTTTGACGGCTTTGAAAGAAAAAGCGGCTATCTCAAGCCCTTCTATGTGGGCATGACGCAATATGACGCCACCTTTGAAAACATACGCACAGCCTTCAAGCCGCAAAGTTTGAACAATACGCTGGGCGAGGTTATAGCCGCCAACGGCTTAAAGCAATTGAGAATAGCCGAAACCGAAAAATACGCCCATGTAACTTTCTTCTTTAACGGCGGGGTGGAGATACCCAATAAGGACGAGGACAGGGTATTAATCCCTTCCCCTAAAGTACCCACCTACGACATGCAGCCCTCCATGAGCGCCCCTCAAATCGCCGAAAGGGCGGCGGAGCTGATTAAAAGCAATAAATACGATGTTATGATACTCAATTTCGCCAACTGCGACATGGTGGGGCATACAGGAGTGTTTGAAGCGGCGGTGCGGGCGGTGGAAACGGTGGATAGCGCCCTCAAAACGGTGATAAGCGCGGTAATCGAGAACGGCGGCAGCGCCATAATCACCGCCGACCACGGCAACGCCGACAAGATGTACGACACGGACGGAGCGCCGTTTACGGCGCATACCACAAACCCCGTTCCATTCATACTTGTGAACGCGGGGCAGCCCAAGCTCAGGGATGACGGCATACTTGCCGATATCGCGCCCACCATGCTTGATATCATGGGCATGGATAAGCCGCAGGAAATGACAGGCAACTCACTTATAGTAAGATAGCCAAAGCTTAAAATTATAACAAAAGCGGTTGCCTAAACAAAAAGGCGGCCGCTTTTTCATTATTCTTAAAAATATCGTATTTGGAATCCGAATATTGAATTTACGGCGCGCAAAAACCTTAAAAAAACGGTTTATACGCCATCTTCCATGGGGGAAAATAAAAGTAACGGGGAAGATTGGGTATTGCTTTTTATTACTAATTATTATATAATAACTAATTATAACAAAAACGGGAAAGGGAGCGAATGAAGGCGGTACTGAAATTCATCAAAAAAGAGCCGATAATGATTGCAGCCGTGATTTTGGCGGTTGTGACATGCTTTTTTGTGCCGCCCAACCTTGAGTACTTAGACTACATAAACTTCAAGACGCTGACCACCATATTCTCTCTGTCCATAATAATAAAAGCCTTAAACAAAATCAACACCTTCAAGATTTTGGCCACCAAGATACTTCCGCTTATCAAAAGCTCAAGAGGGCTTGTTACCGCGCTTGTGTTTTTGCCTACGATATTGGCGCTTTTTATAACCAACGATGTGGCGGTATTGACCTTTGTGCCGTTTGCTTTGATTATTTTGAACATGTGCGACATGTCGCACTTTGCGCTGAAAACGGTAATTCTGATATGCATCGGCAGCAATTTGGGCGGTTTGATTTCGCCCATAGGCAATTCCCAAAACCTCTATCTTTTTTCTTATTATAATCTGCCGCCGCTGTTCCTTTTGAAGAACGCCTATATGTCGTACGCTTTCGGCATTCTGCTGCTTTTCGCGTGCTGCATGCTTACCAAGAAAGAGGCGGTGTCCACATTCGACAACAAAAAAAGGGAAGTCAAAAAAGTCAGGCTGGGCGTATACTTGTTTTTGCTTGTGCTTGCGGTGTCCGCCGTTGTTTTGAGGATACCCTACTATTATTTGATAACCTTCGGCGTTGTGGTAGTGGCCATGTTTATTATGGACAGGTCGCTGTATAAGAGCGTCAATTATTCCATATTGGTTACCTTTACCGCGTTCTTTATATTCAGCGGCAACATAAAGAAAATGGAATCAATATCCAATATCTTACAAGGCATTATCGCGGGCAGGGAATATTTTTTGACAATAGGCCTAACGCAGATAATTTCCAACACCCCGGCGGCCATAATCGTATCCCAATTCAGCGACAATGTGCTGCCCGTGGTTTTGGGCGCGAATATAGGCAAAAATGGCACTATCATAGCTTCCCTCAACGCCGCTGTGGCCATGAGGCTGTATACCAGCATGGACGACAGGCCAATGCGGTTTTTGGGGATGCTGTTGCTGTATAACTTCATCTTTTTGATATGCATGACGGGAATAGGCTTTTTGAACATTCTTTTATTCGGCTAAAAAAAGATTTGGCAGATTGACTTTGGGCGTTTGATAATATACAATATTATAAGCGCATGATAAAGCCCGATTTCAAAAAGGAGAGCGAAATGGAAAGCATTAAACAGATAGGCGAAAGAATAAAAGGCATGAGGGGAATACTGGAAATATCCGCTCAAGAAATGGCGGAGCTTACCGAGATGAGCGAGGCGGAATACCTCAGCCACGAAAAAGGCGAAAGGGATTTTACCTTTTCGTTTTTGAACAGATGCGCCGACAGATTCGGGCTGGACATTGCCGAGCTTATCACAGGCGAAAACGCGCACTTAAAAGAATACACCGTGGTCAGAAAAGGCGGCGGCTTGAGCGTGGAAAGGAGAAAGGGCTTTGAGTATAAGCATTTGGCCGGCCGTTTCAAGGACAGGAATTGCCAGCCTTTTCATGTAACCGTTCCTTTCGTGGAGGAACTGCAGGACAAACCCATAAAAATGAACACCCACGAAGGGCAGGAAATGGATTATGTATTGGAAGGAACGCTGAAAATAATGGTTAACGGCAAAACCGAAATCCTCAATGCGGGGGACTGCATTTATTACGATTCTTCCTTGCCTCACGGCATGATAGCCGTCAACGGCAAAGAATGCAAATTCCTTGCCATTTTAATAAACTCGTAATCCGAACCAAAGCCGACACCTAAGCTCTTAATATAAAGTAAATATATATTGACTTTATCAAGGATAAATGTTAATCTTTTTAAGTAAGTTTATAATTTCAACGGGGTAATAATGTTAAGACTATTCCGATATCTCAAGCCTATGTCATTACTAATCGCAGCTATTGTTGTTTTGGTAACGGCGCAGGCTACCGCAGAGCTTTACCTTCCCGAGAGGATGTCGGACATAATAGACAATGGCATATATCTTGATTACGAACCCATGTATACCCATGAGGTTATGAAGAATCCTTTCGGCAAGATAGATGTAAAAGGCGATGTGGAAGGTTTTGACGAAGACACCATCCCCGTTTTTGAAATGAAAGACGGCTTCAGCACCGTAGATTTGAAGAGGGTATGGAACGAGCTTTACAACAACGAGATAGACTTCAACTTCAAGGACATACCCGTAAAGGACTCCAAAGAGCTTTTTAACGAAATCATCATTCCTTTTATGGATTCTCTCAGGCCTTACCAGTTATATAAGGTCAACGAAGGCAAGACGGATATTTTCGCGTACAGGCATACCCAATTCATAAACGAGGACCCTTCTTCCCCGCAGTATCAAAACGCGCTTGCCACATGGACGCCCGACAATCCCGACGACGATTATTACTATAATTTTGACAACTATCCCGCCCATTTGCAAAAAGAGATTGAGCACTGCATAAACAGGCTCATTGATTTTGAGTCATTGAGAAAGACCAGCAGCAAGGCGGTTACCGTGGATACCTTTTTGGACATGTTCGATTCGGACAGGGACGAAGAGGAAGAAGACAGCAATGTGTGGAGAGATAACGACAACGCGCGCAAATTATTGGTATCCTGCGTATATTCCATGAAGCATTCCACGCACGGCAACCTTTTGCCCATACCCGTTGTTACCGACGAAAAAGGCAACGCGGTATTGGACGAAAACGGCAATTATATCAGAATTGAAGTGGACGCTTACGGCATACCGGTTGACCAATCCAAAATACATTATCAAATCGACGACGAAACCTTAAGGCCTAAGCCTTTTCCCGATTATGAATTGATTATATGCAACGAAGTGCTGGGCATAGCCTATAAATATGAAGGCAAGAAATGGATAGAAAACAAATTGGGCACCACCAAGGAAGAAGCCGAGGAGCTTGCCACCGTAAAAGAGCCCAAATCGCTTTTGCAGCGTGTTTTAAGCTATCTTAAGCTGTCCGAAAAAGGCGGCGCGCCCGCTTTGAGAGAAAAGAAGACGGACAAGACGGCGGAGGATATCTTGATACCCGACGGCGTAACCATACAGCGGGCGGACTACGGCTACATATTGAGAATGGGCGGTATAATGCTGCTGCTTGCCATTTTCGCTTCCACATGCGCCATAACGGCCATGTTTTTAAGCGCCAGAGTGGCGGCCAACTTTTCCGCCACCATAAGGAGCGAAGTTTTCAAAAAAGTGGAGACTTTTTCTTTGGTGGAGTTTGATTTGTATTCCACCCCCAGCTTAATAACCCGTTCCACAAACGACATAAGCCAAATCCAAAATGTGTTCCTGCTTGTTTTAAGGACGGCGCTTGCCGCTCCCGTAACCATTATCGGCGGAGTTATCCTGTCCGTCAAAAAGAACGCCGAAATGACCATGGTATTGGTGTATTGCGTTCCCATTTTGTTTATAGCTATAGGCGTGGCGGCCAAAATAGTATATCCCATAATCAAGCTGATACAACAAAAGGTTGACCAGCTCACCAAGATAATGCGGGAATCCATAACGGGGATAAGGGTAATAAGGGCTTTCAACCAGCAAGAGAGAGAGCGCAAGCGTTTTGCGGACATGAACTACCAAACCACCAAGCTGTCAATAACCGTCAACAAGTATACCGCCATTTTGGCGCCGCTTATAGCGGTGGTCATGAACTGCATTATGGTGGGGATAGTATGGGTGGCGGCCAAAGCGATAGCCAACGACACCATTGACGATGTGGGCAGCATGATGGCGGTCATACAATACGCCACTCAAATAATGCTGGCGCTGATTATGCTTGCCACGGTCATTGTGGTATACCCGCGCGCCAGCGCTTCGGCGGTAAGAATAAACGAAGTCATCAACACAAAGCTGGCCATAACGGACAGCCCCGACGCCCAAGACAGAAGCCAAGGCGTGGGCAGGATAGAATTCAAGAACGTAAACTTCAAGTACTCCCCCGACGCTGAGAAATACACTTTGGAGAACATCAGCTTTACTTGCGAAAAGGGCAAAGTAACGGCGATAGTGGGCGGAACGGGCAGCGGAAAATCCACGATAGTAAACTTGATTCCGCGTTTTTATGACATAAACGAAGGCGATATCCTTATTAACGGGCAGTCCATTAAGGATATTCCGCAAAAGGAACTAAGGACAAAGATAGGCCTTGTCCCGCAAAAATCCGTGCTTTTCAGCGGCACGATAAGACAGAATCTGCAATACGGGAAAGAAGACGCCACCGACGAAGAGATTTGGGAAGCGTTAAGGATTTCGCAAAGCGAAAAGTTTGTGCAGGACAAAGAAAACGGGCTGGACTCTTGGGTGGAACAAGGCGGAAGAAATTTTTCGGGCGGACAGAAACAGCGTTTGAGCATAGCAAGAGCGGTAGTAAGGCGTCCGGAAATATACATATTCGACGACAGCTTTTCGGCGCTTGACTTTAAGACCGACGCCAAGCTGAGACAGGCGCTTAAATCAATCACTCAAAACTCCACGGTCATTATAGTGGCGCAAAGGATAGGCACGATTATGGACGCCGACAACATATTGGTGCTTGACGACGGCAGGATTGTGGGGGAAGGCAAGCATGAATATTTGTTAAAAAATTGCAAGCTTTACAGAGATATAGCTTTATCACAATTCAGCGAGGAGGAGATAGGATTATGAACAACGATGAAATAATCAAATCCCCCAACGAAACTCCTCGCAAGGGATTGGATATAGGCAGCGCTTTAGGCGTGGGCGGGCCGCAAGTACAGGCCAAAGTAAAAAAGGCCGAAGACTTCAAGGGCACCATGAAAAGGCTTTTGAAATACCTCAAGCCGCATTATCCCCAGCTTATCGCCATGATTTTGATTGCGGGCGTGGGAGCGTGGTTCGCGGTATGGGCGCCCGATGTCATGAAGAAGATAACCAACCACCTTGTGGAAAGCATACAATTCTTCAAGGACGTGGATTTGGGATATGTGTCCAACATAGTTTGGACATGCGTTTCGCTTTATGTTTTGAACGCGCTTTTCATGTTCACCAGCAATATGATAGGCGCCACCACCAGCCAAAAGGTTGTTCGGCGGTTAAGGAACGACCTTAAGGAAAAACTTGACAGAGTGCCTTTGTCGTATTACGACCAGAACACCACGGGCGACATTATATCCCGCGTTACCAACGACATAGAAATGGTGTCGGTAACCATTCAAGAAAGCTTTGTGCAGATAATTACGGCGGCCATGACGGTTACGGGCGTGTTTATCATGATGCTGAGGCTGGATTTGCTTTTGACCTTGATAGCGCTTGTAAGCCTGCCCGTCTTAGGTTTGGTATCAAGGGCGATAGTAAGGAAAAGCCAGAAAGAATTCGCCAATATGCAGTATTATATCGGCTTATTGAACGGGCACATAGAAGAAATGTATTCGGGGCACAGAATAATTAAGCTTTATAATCACGAGCGGCAAAGCATAGAAGATTACGAGAAAATAAACGAGGAATTGAGAAAGGCCACCAAAAAAGCCCAATTCCTTGCGGGCGTAATACTTCCCGCTTTGAAGTTTATCAACAACTTAAGCTATGTGGCTATTTGCGTGTTCGGAGGCTTTAGGGCGGGCACAGGGCTTGTCAGCATAGGCGACATTCAAGCGTTTATTCAATATACCCGACAATTCGCCCAGCCTATAGAAAATGTCAGCAACATAGCCAACACCATCCAAACGGCGGTAGCGGCGGCGGAAAGGGTATTTAAGATGTTTGAGATAGAGGAGATGACGCCGGACACGCAAAGGACGGATGTTTCAAACATAAGGGGAGAAGTGGTTTTCAAAAATGTGGCGTTCTCATATACGCCCGACAAGCCTTTGATTACCAACCTAAATTTGCATGTCAACTCAGGCGAATCCATCGCCATAGTGGGGCCGACGGGAGCGGGCAAGACCACCATGGTCAATTTGCTTATGCGTTTTTACGAAGTCAACAAGGGAAGCATCACCATAGACGGCAAGGACATAAGAGACTTTCACAGAGACGATTTGAGAAGTCTTTACGGCATGGTTTTGCAGGACACATGGCTTTTTGAAGGCACTGTGGCGGACAACATAGCTTACGGCAAGCCGGGGGCGACAAGAGAAGAAATAATCGAGGCCGCCAAGAAAGCCTACGCGCACAACTTCATTGAAAGCATGGAAAACGGATACGACACCGTGCTGAGCGACGACGCGGGCAACATTTCCCAAGGCCAAAAGCAATTAT
>LFSG01000062.1:14716-22170 GCA_001512685.1 Clostridiales bacterium DTU072 | reverse complement strand
ATCGATATGGGATTGGCGTTCGCCGTCTTGTGTTATGTCGCCCGAAAGCACAAGATAATCGGGTTTGTTCTCTTTTATTTTCTCAAGAGCGGCATTGAAAACAAGTTCGGATTCCAGCCACATTTTATGAAATTGTTGATGCATATAACTGAAAAACTCTTCGCTTTCGCCGTTATATGAATACCTTAAAGGATAATAATGCGTATCCGTGATATGAGCTATCACTATTTCAGAATCATTGTCCCAAACGGGCTCTTGGGCGGCTTCAACCGTATTGCCGTAAGAAATAAACGCTATGAAAAAGCAAAGAACGATTAAAACAGCCGCAACCGGAATGAACTTTTTGTTGCCGCTAAAAGCTTTCATCATCATGACCTCCAAAGTTAAAGATATGTTGATTTAATTAATTGCCAAAAGTATAAAGCGATATGTTCCGTATGTTCACGCAGAGATATTTATCCGAAGACAATATCAAAACCGCGTTTCGGATATCGGCGTCGTTGAATAAGGAAATGAGTCTGTCGCGGTCGATTTCGTCAAATCCATACGAAGGCTCTTCCAATATGGTGCAAGGCGCGCCTTTTGAAAGGCTTATCGCTACCGCAAGCTTTTTTGCTTCGATTTCATTAAGCGTTCTGCCTTTCTTGTTTAATATTTCCTTATGTATTCCAAGCTTATCCATATACGGCATAAGCTTTGGAAGGGCTGTTTTGAATGTTTTGGATATTTTTTTTGTGGAACGGGCGATGGCGTCTTCAATATCGACAGAGCTTATAATTTCGTCCTTTATTCTCTTGCGGTATTCGTCGCTCAATAGTTCGTAAATGCTTTCGCCGTTATATCTTATTTCGCCTTTGATAAGCTGAATATTGCTGGGCAAGGTTCTCATTATCGAAGAATTTATTATGGACAGCGCTCTTTCCGAAGATGAATATATTCCCGTTATGCCCTTCTTTCTGATATTAAAAGTTATGTCCTTGATTTCGGTCTTTTTATTGTCCTTGTCCATTAAAGTCAAATACTTGACTTCCAAAATGTTGTTGCCAAAATCAAAACTTTCGGTCTTAATAGGGCTTAAGGGCATGCCTTGAAAAAGATTTTCCTCGTTATCCATGATCGCCAAATTAATGGGGGGAAGCCCTCTTTTTTGGCGTTTTTCGTTAGTTTGATTTTTAAGCTCTCGGCTTTGTTCCTTGGCTTTTTGAAGCTCTTCGTCAAGCGCAGCCAGAACGCTTTCCCACTCTTGCTGCCGTTCAAAAGTGGCAATATTTTCGTTGCTCAATTCCTCCAATTTTTGCTTTTCCCTCCTATAAAATTCTTTCTCAAGATTGGTCCTTTGCAACTCCGCTTCCAATTCCAACAGCCTGTTTTGGTATTCAAGCTTATTCCTTTGTTCGATTAAATCCAATTCTTCTTGCTTAAGGGCTATTTGCTGATTCAGCATTTCGCATCTTTTTTGAAATTCAGCTTGCTGCTTTTCCAGAATTTGCTGAAACCTGATATTATATTCTTCCGCCTTTTTCCTCTGTTTTTCAAGGGAATTTCTGATGGACATCGCTTTTCTGGTTGAACGCCTGTTCTCCTTGCGGGTAAGCGGAATATCCGTATCCCTTGTCCACCATAAAGGCGTTTCGTTCCCCGCGTCCGCGTATGCCGCCAATAATTCTTTCTCTCCCGGTATGTTGTCAAAATAGCCCGCCAAAAAATCGGGCGCTTTGTAGCCTGCCTTCGATATGTAAACCGTCTTTACTTCATCCTTATGAACTTTGTCGGACATAACTTGCTCCAGTATATCTAAATTATATTATCACATGTATTTAAACTTTGTCAATGAACATAGAACAATTAAAGAAACAAAAAACCAATAAAAATGAACGGCAATCCATCCGTTGACGGATCGCCGTTCATTCGTCATAGATAATACTATACGAATATCCGAAATGCCGTATACACGAGGATTATAAACCCGCAGACAGCAGGTGGGTTAACGGTCGCAACCTTTTGCCTTCCCCTGGCTATACTGAATATAGGGGGCTTGACAGCCGCCTTGCGAACCTTGTTATCCCTTATTATAAGTTAGGGTTAAACATCCGCTCGCTTTTACGCGCATTTCAGACTATTTATAGTTTAGCATATGCGTTCAATTTTTTCAAGAGCATATTTTATGCGAAATAAGGAAAATTTTGTCTAAATCTTTGACTTAATACCATGCGTTTAGTATAATTGTTTACAAATTTATTCCCATTTTTTTTGTTGAGGATGAAAATAAAATTGACGAGAAATCAATTAATTACAATAAACGCGCTGCTTTGCGCCATTGTCTTGCTTTTTGTGTTTGTCCCCATAACCATAGGCACGGTGCAGCTTGCTTTTATACCGCTGGTGGCAATAATCGTATCGGCGGAATTTATAGGTTGGAAAAACGGTATGTTTACGGGCTTGTTTTTTGGCCTGGTTTCTCTTATCAGCGCCATAGTCAGGCCCAGTCCTTTATCTTTTGCTTTTTATAATCCCATGGTGTCCATAGTTCCCAGAGTCCTTATAGGCCTTTCGGCTTATTTCGCGGCCGCGGGCGTAAAAAAAATATCCTCTAAAATTCCTGATTATGTTTCTTATTCGGTTGGAGCGATAGCGGGCGTGGTTACCAATACCGTAGGGGTTTTGGGAATGATCGCGGCTTTTTATTTCGGAACAACCTTGGAAGGAACGGCTACCGCCATAACTTGGCCCTTTATCGCAGGGATAATAGTAAGCAATTCCCTTCTTGAAATAGCGATATGCGCCGTTATCGTACCCCCCATTGTCATGGCGCTGAAGACGGCTTTCAAAAACAAATATAATTAATGATTATTGCAGATTTCTTTCGTTATAAAAATCCAATTTTATGAAGGAGCGTTTGTTGCCGCGCGCCGTAATAAAATATATCAGCGTGTAGACCGCCGCGGAGAGAGCGCTTATAAGCGGTATTTCGGGCGTAAACCATCCAAAATCGATATATTTGTTTATCAAGCTTGCGAACGACGGCATTAACGAATAAAAGAAGAAAGACAGCGCCGTCCCCATAAAAGCGCCCGACAGCGCTATTATCAGCCCCTCAAATGCCGAAAGAGCATAGTATTTTTTTAGGCTCATTCCGCTTGATTTATATATGCTAAATTCTTTATTTCGATCAAAAATGGTTACCATGGTCAAATTTATGATTCCTACAAAAGCCACGGAGCTTACCAGCAGCTGCAATATTCTCAAAAGCCATACCACTCCTTCTATTCCTTTTGAGGAGGCCAGCTGCCAATCCTCAAAGCGAATTACAAACAAGTCGGGAGAAGACGCGAACATATCCCGCATGCTGAAAAATATGTCTTGTTTGTCGGCATGCGGTTTGGCTTTGACAAAGGTAAAGGCTTCCTCGTATTCCACCTCTTCCCCGTTATAGACCATATCCTGCAATTTTATAAAAAACACTCTGTCGTATTCGGACACCGTATAGTCTAAAGCGATGACGGTAAACTCAAAATCAAGTTTTTCCAAATATTCGGTGTCGGCGGTGGAATTCAAACGGCTTACGGTTATCTTGTCGCCTGTTTTTACATTCAAACGAATGGCCATATCGTTGTTGATAACGGCGGGATGAGGCGTTTTTTCAAACATTTCGATATGCTCTTCGTCAAGCCCTTGGGTGGCGTATCTTAAACCGCTTGCTCTGCTTATCCCCAGCGTTCTGTACAAAAGCGGCTTCTTGTTTTCCCTTTCGATTTCAAAAAACGCCGTTCTGATGTATACCGCGTCTTCTATGCCGTCTATCGCGGAAATTTGCGAGGTTATTTGCTTATAGTCTATTTGCTCCTTAGCGCTGTAAACCACAAAGTCGGCGTCGTATCGCGTATTGTAAGGCGTTATGGCTGTAATTATTAAGCTTATGACCGACACTACGATAAAAGAAAAAGTAATTACCGAGCCAACAAGTATGGCAAGGGTGTTGGAGGAAGAATTTCTCTTTATGGATATGGAAGCAAGGCGGCTTTGGCCTTTAAGCTTCGCAAACAGCGCGCTCAGACCTTTTATTATATACGGCGTTACCATATACACCCACGCCGCAAATAACGCTATGAGAATGACCGTAAGCGGAACGATAAGGCTTTGGTAAAGCAGCAGCAGAGTAAGGCTTATGGCAAGCAGCAGCGTTATTGCAATAATAAGCCAAGGCTTGGCGTATTTGACATCTTTGACTATGCCCGAAGTCATTTCCCGTATGCTTTTTGAGCTTATTTTGATTACCGGCCATAAAGCGGCGATAACGGATATTATTACGCCCGCGAAAAAGGCGGCGAAATATTTCCATAAGTTATATGTTACGGCATCGGGAAAGTTGGGCAAAAGCGCCCTTGTGGCTATCTCCATTCCCAATCTGCCAGCAATAAGCCCTATGGCGGCGCCGACGGCGCCGTACAGCAAAACCTCGAACAGCATAATTAAGGTGGTTTGAAAAGGCGTGGCCCCCGCCGATTTGAATATAATCATTTCGTTAAGACGGCTTTTGGCTATAACCAAATACGAAGTGAACAAAATCAAAACCATAATAGCCATAATAAAGCTTAAAGCGATATTAAGCAGCCTTGTGTTGTTGGCGACTATCTCTTCCGCCCTTTGAAAATCTATGGCTCTTTCTATGGTCAAAGCGTCGTTTTTAATAAACTCCTTAAGGCTTAGGCATACTTGGTCAAAATCTTTTGGGTCATAAAGCTTAAGGTGCGCCAAATTTATCATGCCTTTTGTGTTTGCCGAAGCAAAATCCACAAGGATGTTGTCCGCTCCCGTATTGGCAAAAACGCCTACGTTTTTCATTACCCTTGACACGCTCATTTTTTCATAGCGGTTGCTTCCCTCATAATATATCTCCAGCGTGTCCCCCGCTTTAACGCCTAATTCGTCGGCAAAATCCTTGCCTATCCATACCGCAGGATACTCAAAGTAATCGGCCACCTCCAAAGCCTGCAATTTATGCGGATAGCGCTTATATATCGTTTTGAAATCGGTAACTTCCAGCATAATGATTTTTGTGCGCAAGTTGGTTTTTACCAAACCGCTCGTTTGCAAATAATAATCGGCATATTCGATTTTGTCTTTGTTGCGGTCAATAAATTCGTCTATTAAGGATTTGGGAAACAAACCGTCGCTCACGGCGATATCGGTATTTTCGGCAAGACGGTTTTGAGCGCTGATATTGATGTTTAAAAAAAGTCCTGAAATGGACAACGCCACAAAAATCATAATCGTTACCACCGCTATTGTGGTAATGATTAAAGCAATCTGACCTTTGTGGTTCTTTACGCTTCGTAAAGTATGATTAAGAATTATTTTCATTGCGGCTCTATTTTCCCGTCCGATATTTTTATAATTCTGTTGCCGTAGGCGGCGTTTTCGGCGCTGTGCGTAACCTGCACTATTGTCGCGTCCATTTCTTTATTGATTTTCAGCAATAACTCCATTATGTTTTGGGAAGATTTGCTGTCCAAATTGCCCGTGGGCTCGTCAAGAAAAATTACCGCGGGCTCATAAATTAGCGCCCTCGCGATAGCCACTCTTTGCTGCTCGCCGCCTGAAATCTTGGAAGGCATGCTCTTGCGGTATTCCTCAATGGCAAGATATTTCAAAAGATAATCCAAACGCTCTTGCACATCCTTCTGCTTCCTCCCGTTCAGTATAATGGGCAGCAGTATGTTTTCTTCCACCGTAAGATACGGGGCAAGGTTAAAAAATTGGAACACAAAGCCAAGCTTTGTGCGGCGGAGCTTGGCAAGCTTGTCTTCTTTCATTTCGGTAATGTCTTCGCCGTCAAAAAAGACTTTGCCTTGGGTGGGCTTGTCCATGCCGCCTAAAATCGTCAACAAGGTTGATTTGCCGCTTCCCGAAGCGCCCACGATTGAAACAAAATCTCCCTTTTGGACAACCAAATCGATGCCGTCAAGCACCCATATGCGATTGTCAAATGTTTTCCGCACATTTTCCGCTTTAATAATTTCCGTCATATAAATCCTCTAAATCTTTTATATCCCAGCCGATGAGCCCCGCGATGGAATCTCTGATTAAATCTTGCAAAGCCCTTCTGTTTCTTTTCAAAAAACCGTTCAAATCTATTACTCTTAAAAAGAAGTTCACATTTGCCGCCGCGAACGCGTCTTCAAACAAATCCCCGGCATCGCTGAATAAATTCCACATATTAAGCGCTTTAAGATATAGTTCTTCTTTTTGCTGAGGGCTTAAGCCTTGCAGGGTTTTTGTTTGGCTCAGGCTTGCCACATCTTGCGTAAAAGCGGCAAGGCGGGCGTAAACGGCGGCGTAATACTCTTGGTAATCAAATTCTTCCTCGTCTTCTTCATTCTCTTCTTCGCCGTTGTTTTGAGATTGGTTTTTGAGCGTTGTCGTCATCTCCTTGTATGAAGCAATCAGCCGGGCGTAGCTGTCTATAAATGAATCCATATCCGATATTTGCGATTTATGGGCATAAGCGAAGCTGCTTTGAATCCCCGCGTTTACGGCCTTTGCCAAAGATATATGCGAAACTATAAGGTCTTCCTTGGCTTTTTCGCACTCTTTGTCTTGGGCGGAAAAATAAGCGAACAAGCGTTCAAAGGCCTTGGCGTCGGTGGATATAAGCGTGTTGCCGAAAACATAAAGAATATTGGCTATTTTTCCTTGCGCGCAAGACATAAACGAGCTGTATACCCTATATTCTTCTTGGGTGATATTGTCATACTCTTTGTCGCTGTCAAAATTTATCAGCAAGAGTTTTTCAATGTTTTCGTATCCCATCCTTTGAATATTTTTCACATATCTGTTGCCAATGGCGTACAGCAGTCCCTGCATAACCCTCGCTTGGGCGGCACTGCCTCCTTGGGCGGAAAAACCGCTTATCATCTTATAGCCGTACAATGTGGAAGAAACTATGTCCACAAAGTTATCCCTTTCCAAAAGGTTTAACAGCTCTATGTATTCGTTATCCTCCCCCGCAAAATCGGCAAGGAGCTCAAACAGCAGCCTTGAAAGCTCAATCTCGTTAAATCCTGTAGTTTCAAAAAAGTTATTGAAATGGAAATCAAAATCAAAATCGGCCTCCCCGTCTTCAAACTGTCCTGCCCAAACGGAAAAGCCGTCCTTTATCATTGAGTCGGCGAAATCCCGCAAATAATCCACAAAAGCAAGCATCTTTTCGGTGGGAACGCGCGCTCTGCTCATGGCGCCCAGCAAAGCGTTGGCGATATGGTTATTCTTGTCGGTAATTAAAAAGGTATATTTCAAAAGCTCGGAAAACTTTTTTTGAAAAATCATTTTGTTTACCGCGCCGTATTCCAAAGGCCTGTTTTCGTTTTCGTAAGAATAGCTTGTAATCACATCGTCTTTAAGCAAAATCGGCAAAACTATAGCCGCCGCTATGGACCTGTCTCTTATACACATCT
>LFSG01000062.1:0-14679 GCA_001512685.1 Clostridiales bacterium DTU072 | reverse complement strand
GGCAAAACTATAGCCGCCGCTATGGACGCCAATAAAACGCAGCTTGCGATAATTATCGTTATTCTTTTTTTCTTGGTCATGTTTTTAAGCACAATTAATTATAACAAAAAAGCCCGACGCATATCAACATAAATGACTTTTCGCTCATCCTTTACAAAAATTATATTTCGCAAGCGTTAATTACAGCTTAAAAAATTGAAAATTACGAAGGCAATTTAAGGTCGTTTTCTTTTATCCAGCCTATCTTTCTTAACAGATGACATACTCCCCAGCTGACGACGGCGGGAATGACGAACATCAGCAAAACGATGCCCGATATCATTAAGGCAAGGCTTATGTCGGTGGAATACTCAATGGTGCTGAACACGCCCACAAGACCGCTTGTGCCCATTCCTCCTCCCGTGGCGCCCGTTTTGAGCTTAAACACGCAGGTGGACAAAGGCCCGACAATCATGCTGGCCACAACCGGCGGTATAAGTATCCTCGGATTTTTCATTAGATTGGGTATTTGCAGCATGCTGGTGCCCAATCCTTGCGCAATCAATCCCGAAAAACCGTTTTCTTTGAAGCTCATTACCGCAAAGCCCACCATATGAGCGGCGCATCCCACTACGGCGGCCCCTCCCGCAAGCAGCATTTCCGGCGAATCATTTCCCAACGCTATGCTTACCCAAATAGCGGCGCTGGAAGTGGGCAAGGTTAACAATAAACCCATGGCAGTGGCGATTACTATTCCCATTATAAACGGATTCCAGCGTATAGCGATTTCTATGCCCGAAGCTATCTTTTTTATTAAGAACGCCACGGGCGGGCAAAGCGTTATCGCCACCACGGCGGACACTGCAAGCGTTGTCAAAGGAACAAGGATTATATCCAGCTTAGTTTTGCCCGAAACAAACCTGCATATTTCCACGGATATCAAAGCGGTCAAATACGCTCCGATGGGATTGCCTATGCCTACGGATAAGCTAAAATTATTAATAAAGCCTGAGGCGTTGGCGCCTATCATGCCCGCGACCGCGCAAGAAAAAACCGTCAGCTTGTCGGCTTTCAAAACATACGCTATTCCCGCGCCTATGCCCGCGCCCATGAGAACTTTTGATATGTTGGAAATATTGGTTATGAGTTTGCCTACCGCGTTGTCGCCTGCCATCTCTCCTATTTGTCCGATTATCGTGCCGATAATCAGCGTGGCGAACAGTCCTAAAGCCATGCCCGAAAAAGCGTCGATAAACCACCTTTTGGCAAGCGTTGTCATTGCGTTCTTTACCCTGCTCTTATCTATTTGTTCACCCTCCTAACCGTTTAATATCGCTTCCAATAAATTATTAAGAATTCTGTTTTCGAATACGCTTTTCAGCTGCGTCCATATGCCTCTTCCCTTTTCTGTCGTTTGCATATGTTCTTTTAATCTTCCAATGTATTCGTTAAGCCCATAAACCTTAAATTTATCGATATCGCACCGCTTGCCGTATTTTTCAAGAAACAGTAAAAAAACTTCGTAATCGCTCAGCTCGAAAGAATCTTTCATTTGTGCCCTGACAATTAGCAGCAATCTGTTAATTATCTCGATTTTATCGGAGGTTTCGTCTATCGATAAAATTTTTTTCAAACTAATAAATGTATTATCGCTTAAATGAAAAAGGAAGTCAATGAATTCTCGGTCATTCATGGGATAAAAGTAATATTTTTTCCCTTTGTAGCCGTTCAGTATTTTCATTGTGTCGAAATAACCCATGTTTATATTCTTTTCGATGGAATCGGCATAAACATCCACGGTGCCCCCAATGTCGTCGCTGGGCGTGATATATGTAATTTTTACGGTATCGTCAATGACGCTTCTATGGGGCATGCTGCTCATTGTTCTGACGGCTATTATTTCGTCATAGCCTTTTCTGATAAGCGGATTGATGGGCAAATTGTCAAAAATTCCGCCGTCCATGTATTTCTTGCCGTCAATGGGGTCGTTTCTGAAAGCCGGATAATAGGCGCTTGCCATTATATAATCGTGTAAAAGGCCGTAAGGTATTTCTTCTTTGAAAACCTCGACGGGCAGTCTGTCGGTTATGGAAACGGTTATTAGCCCGAAATCGGTTTGCCGCCCCCTCAGCTTATCCTCGTCTATGACCGATTTAAGCAATTTCATTACCCTTTCCACCGAAAAGCCTCTGTTTAACAGAGTGTCTTTTATCAGCTTGAGCAAATATTTAATGGTGGCGCCGTCGTATTTTTTTGTGAGGATTTTTGTCATTTTTTCGTCATCCACATCGATAAAACGAGAAGGAGTCAACGTTTCCCATAATTCAATGCATTTTTCCGTGTCCCCTTGGGCCACAATCGCGCCGTTAATCGCGCCTATGGAAGTGCCCATGACACCGTCAAAGCTGTAACCGCTTTCGTGTAATGCTTTAATTGCTCCCGCGTGGTAGGAGCCTTTGGCCCCCCCGCCTTCAAGTACCAGCCCCAGCATATCAGGTTTATATCTCCTTTTTTGGGATAGTAAAAATAGGAATCCTCAATGTAGCGACAATTACGATTATGGTAAGAATCAACGATAAGAAATTGAAGCCGTAAAGCGAATCCGCAAAGCCCTCGGCATTAATCAAAGCGCCAAAACAAAAAGCGTAAGTAACCGCGGAAATCAAAAAGAAAGTCATCGCCGCCGCTTTATACCTTTTTCTTTCTTTAGTCGCGAACAACCCCGCAAAAGCAAGCGCTTCCATAATAATGGCAAAGCTTGACAATATAAAGATGATGTTTTTCTTTATGTTTTGGATATCCGACCAAAAAGCTTCGCCCAAAATTTTTATCCAAATGCCTACCATGGAATAGCGATAACCGTAAAGCATGTTAATCGGCAAAAAGAACAGCGTTATTTGCGCCGCAAGCGCTGCCAGCGTAAAAATCTTGGTTCTGAACAATAACTTATCCGTTGTCAATTTCATTCCACAATTAATCTGAACTGCAATTTATGCTCCTTGCGGGGCAATATCTTATAATGAGGTTTGAGCATGGCCACCGCGGGCACATCGCCCCCCACCCCTCTTTGCCTTCCGTCCACATTGACGGTAAGATAATCGGCTTCTTCCAATTCGTGCAAATGCTTTGCGCTGTCAAGCATTTCTTTGGTATAAGGATGGACGCTCATTTCAAAAGGGGCTTTGTCGGCTTTCAAAGAGATAAGGCTGTCCTTGCTCTTTATGCGCGCGTATCTTACTTGAGTATGGTTGCCGTTTTCTTGCGGCATAAGGTAATCATGCAAGAAGTTTTCGGCCTTTCCTTGGTATTCTTTTAGCAGCGCCGCCGTCGCTCTGTCGCAATAATTTTCAAAAGGACCTTTGCCGTAAAACTCAATCAAAGCGTTTTTGTCGTACAAGCCAAAGGTAAATCCATATCTTTCCATTTCGTATTTGGAAATAACTTTTAAGCCAAAGTCTATGCCGTCTTGACCAATGGAGTATACGGTTTGTAAAAACTTAAGGCACTTCATGGACCAGTCTATGGTAACATAAACAATTCCGTCTTTTTTCTCGGTTTTGATGGATGACGGCTTGAGCGTCTTTTCGGCTTTCTTGAATCTGAAAGTTCCCAACAGCCATTGTACAAGCTTTATGTTTACCGAAGCCATTCTGTCGTTGTCAATGGTGGCTCTGTAAAAGTTAAGCTTTATGGGGCTTCTCAAGATTTCTTTGCCGTTTTTGTCTATGGAGGTAACCGCTCCGGTTTTTTTATCTATTATTACTCTCAAGTTGCCGCATTTAACGATAATTTCCCATTCGTTATCGGCATATTCGCAATCGCCGCCAAGCGCGGGCAATTCAAAATCATAGGGCTTGACGATAAATTGCTCGTAGGCTATCACATGCCCCTTTTCCAAACAGCCTTTTGCCTGTTTCAAATAAACTTCGGCTATAATGGATTTTTCTCCTGGCGAATCGTCAAAGGGCATGCCTATGTCCACCGTCGCGGTCTGCGCATATTTCGCCGAAGGCAAGGAATATTCCTTTACGGCTGTTTCTTTGCCGTTATTGAGGTAAATCACTCTTAAGCCGAAAACGGAAATATCGGTAAACAAAAACCTGTTATAAAGACTGAGCTTGCCCGCTTCGTAAGAAAAATCGATTTGTTGATATTGCTTTTTGACTTCATACAACGATGGATTGGGCAAGCGGTCGGCTCTGAATATGCCGTTAAAGGCAAAATTGCCCGAATTGGGTTTGTCGCCGAAATCTCCGCCGTATCGCCACTCCGTAACGCCTTTTTCGTTTACATATTTAATGGCTTGGTCGGCAAAATCCCAAATAAAGCCGCCCGCCAATCTGTCATACTTTTTGAACATATCCCAATAATCGCTGAAATTCCCCAGGCTATTGCCCATGGCGTGGGAGTATTCGCATTGTATGAAAGGTCTGTGCTTATATTTATGCGGCGCCATTCTTACGCCGAAAGGATTCCACAAAGCGATACAATGCGTTATGGGTTTGTTTTCGCCTATGAGAGGCATTTTTTCCAATTTCGCGTACATTTCGCTGAGCACATCGCTTACTTTGCCCGAAGTGTCCGGCTCATAATGGATAAACCTTGTGTCGTCAATGGCAAGAGCGGCTTCCCTCATGGCGTAAAATGCTTTGCCGAAGCCCGATTCGTTGCCCAAAGACCAGCTGACGATACAGGCATGATTCTTGAAGCTGTGTATCATGTTTTTTACGCGATAAACGCAATGTTCCGTCCATCTCCTGCTGTTTCTGGGAATGAGGAATGCCAGTCCGTGCGTTTCAAGATTGTTTTCGCACATAACCAGAATGCCCATTTCGTCGCAAAGGCGGTAAAAAACTTCGCTGTTGGGATAATGGCTTGTTCTTATCGCCGTTATGTTGTATTTAAGGCAAAGCTCAAGGTCTTTTTTGATAAGCTCTTCGGGTACGGCGTGCCCGTATTCGGAATGGAATTCATGCCTGTTCACCCCGCAGAACTTCAAAGGTTTGCCGTTCAAGAGAATGAAAGGACCTTTGCCGTTTTCCATTTTCTTTATTTCCACCGAACGGAAGCCGAACTTTGTTCTTCTTTTGTCGACAAGCGTTTTATTGTCGTACAATTCCAAATCCACCGTATATAAATACGGGTCTTCATGCGACCATAATTTAATATCGTCAAGACGCTTTTTTATGTCGAAAAACTGCCTTTGCTCGTCGCTTAAGGTATCCACCTTTATTTCTTCAACAAAAACCTCGTTATCTTCTTTATCGTACAAAGCAAGCTTAAGGCTGCCGTTGTTGATTGTACCGCCCTTTGAGGTAATTTCGGCGGTAAGCGCGAAATCGGCTTTTGCGTAATTGTCCGTTAAGTAGCTTCTGGCGAAAAAATCGGCGATCTCAACCTTGGGTTTGAAAATAAGAACGACATCTCTGAATATTCCCGACAGCCGCCACATATCCTGGTCTTCAAGATAACTGCCCGTACAGTAGCGATAAACGGTAACCGAAAGCTTGTTTTTGCCCTTTTTGACAAAAGGCGTTATGTCGTATTCCTGAAAATCGAAAGTGTCTTCGGAATACCCGACAAAATTTCCGTTTACATATACTTCGGCGCAAGAGTTCACTCCCTCGAATTTAACGAAGATGTTTTTATCAAGCACGTCGGAGTCCAAATCAAAATAAGTAATGTAACACCCTGCGGAGTTTTTGCCCGCCTTGATGTGGGGAATCCTAAAAAGGTTTTTGGATGTTACGGCTTTGGGATAAACGAAATTGGTATATATGGGGATGTCGTATCCTTTAATCTGCCAGTTTGAGGGCACTTTTATTTTGCCAAAATCCTTATGGTCGTAATCGGTTTTGTGATAATCTTCGGGAATGTCATAAACGCTTTTGCAAAACAAAAAGTCCCATTCGCCGCTTAAAACCTTTATTTGCGGATTGCAAGCTTTATCCAAAGGGTATCCGCTCGCGTATCTCTTAATTGAATTGATATTGAATACCTTTGCGTCGTTCCAAAAATTCGCCATTTGATTTCTCCCAATAAATATTACTGATAATTATACCATAATACCTTTCTTTAAACAATATTTTCCATACCTTAAATATTTACTTATGGTAAAATAATAAACCTTTTTATTTTCTGTCATACAAAAAACCGACAATAATATATTGGTTATATGTTAAGCTATGCGTTATTGTTTTTCAGCGGCGTGGGGGTTTTTCTTTTCGGGTTGACCTTAATGACAAAAACCGCCGTTGACTACGGAGAGAAGTTTCTTGAAAAAAAAGTTCAAAAGATTTTGAACAATCCTTTTTCAGCGACTTTTATGGGGTTCGCGGTTACATCGATAATCCAAAGCTCCACCGCCACTAATTCTTTGGCGGTAAAGCTCGCCGACGAAAAGCTTATAGACACAAAAAGCTCTTTGTATCTTATTATGGGAGCAAATATAGGCACCACTTTGACCGCTTATTTGGCGTTGCTTGCCAAACTTGAGCTTTCCAACATTATCGCCGCCTGCGTTTTCCCTTCCGTGTTTGTTTTAATGATAACAAAGAATAAAAAGATAAAAACCGCCGCCTTGATTGCGTGCTGCTTATCTTTAGTCTTTATCGGCTTGATTTTGATAAACCTTGCCGCTCAGCCCGCAAAAAGCTCAATCTACGCCTTTATGAACAAAAAAATAAATAATTTCTATTTGTTTTTTCTGTCCTTGCTGCTCACCGCTTTATTCCAAAGTTCTTCCTTGACAAGCGTATTGCTGGTGTCCATGTGCGATATGGCGGCGATAAATATGCATACCGCCATGTATATGATTATGGGCATAAACATAGGCGCTTGTTTTTCGGTTATCCTTACTACCATAGGCTGTTCAAAGACGGGCTGGTTTTGCGTCTGTTTCCATTTGTTTTTCAATATCGTAGGCTTAATGCTCGCGGCCTTTATGCTGAAAACGGGATTGTTGAACTTCTTTATAAAAATTAACGCGCCGACCGATTTTAAAACAGCTTTGTTTCACACCTTTTTCAATGTCATGACCACGACGTTTTTATTCTATTTCATACCCGAAATAGACAAAACGAAAAATATATTTTTGTTCAAAGCTAAAAAACGCAAAAAGAAGGCGCGCGTCTTTGTCATGAAGTTTCCTTTGTAGATAAATCAAAAAGCCTCCCGTAAAGGAGGCTGAATTTCTTAGAAGTTGGCGTTTGTTAATCTTGCAAGGCTTTAATAAGGTATTCCCTTATTATGGAAGGACTTGCCGATTTGCCCACTTTCCTTGCCGTTTGCCCCATAAGGAAGCCGAACACCTTTTCTATGCCGCTTTTGTATTGCTCCACGGCTTTGGGATTTTCGGCGATAACCTCGGCAATGGCCTTTTGTACGGCTTCTATATCGTTTTCTATAATAAGCCCTCTTTCCTTGGCGATATCTTCGGGGTCTTTGCCTTCGTTGAACATGTAGCCGAGTATGGCTTTCTGAGCGGCCTTGGTAATTTTTCCGTCATCCAGCATCTTCACCAGCTTGGCAAACTGAGCGGGCGTGAATTTGAATTCGCCGTCATAGCCGTAATCGTTAATCAATCTAAACAGCTCCACGATAAAAAGGCTGGCGGTATCTTTATAATTGTTATAAATCTTGACGGATTCGTTATAGAAATCGCTGTAGTCTTTTTTTGTCAACAAAAGCTTGGCGTCGGCAGGCGGAAGTCCGTATTGATTGGTGTATATGTCAAATCTTTGCTGAGGAAGCAGAGGGACTTTCTTGGCTATTTCTTTTAATTGTTCTTCGGTAAACAATATGGCGGGAATGTCGGGGTCGGGGAAATAGCGATAATCTTCGGCTTCTTCCTTGCTGCGCATGGGTATGGTCCTGCCGTTATTGTCGTTGAACCTTCTGGTTTCTTGTTTAACTTTTTCGCCTCTGTCCAAAATCTCCGATTGGCGCTTAATCTCATACTCTATAGCTCTTTCAATGCTCTTAAAAGAATTGAGGTTTTTTATCTCCGCCCTTACTCCCAATTCCTTGCTGCCTTGCGGCTTCAAGGAAATATTGACGTCGCACCTTAAAGAGCCTTCTTCCATTTTGGCGTCGCAAACGCCTGCATATCTCAAATTATAAGCCACCATTTCGGCGAATTCGCTGGCTTCTTCGGCGCTTGTTATGTCGGGCTCGGTAACTATTTCGATAAGTGGAACGCCGCCCCTGTTATAGTCTGCAAGGCTTACGCCAAGATATTCGTCATGGATAAGTTTGCCCGCGTCTTCTTCCACATGTATTCTGTTTATCCTTATCTTTTTTCCCTTCACTTCAAGGTAGCCGTCCGAACAAATGGGATAGAAAAATTGCGACACTTGATAAGCTTTTGGAAGGTCCGGATAAAAATAATTCTTTCTGTCAAAAGCGCTGTAAGAATTTATCTTGCAATTTAAGCAAAGCCCCGCGATTACCGCGTATTCCATGGCCCTTTTATTTAATAAAGGTAACGCGCCCGGAAATGAAGAACAGCCCGCGCAGCATAGCGAATTGGTTTCTGCTCCAAATTGCTGGGCGCAGCCGCAGAATATTTTGGATTGCGTGGATAATTCGGCATGAATTTCCAATCCGATAACAACATCGTATTTCATATCAGGCCTCCCTTTTCTCGTACTGTTTTTCAAAAGCCGAGCATGCCGCGATTAAATCCTTTTCGGCGAATTCTTTGGCGATAATCTGCAACCCTATGGGCATGCCGTTGCTGTCTATCCCGCAGGGAACCGATATCGCAGGCAACCCCGCAAGAGCGGCCGAAACGGTAAATATATCCTTTTTATAAAGCTTGGTTGTATCATAGCTGTCCGTTTTGAAAACCTTTACGGGCATGACGGGGCTGATAATGAAGTCGCATTCCGCCAAAGCCTTTTGGAATTCTTGTTTGATTTTAGTTTTTATCAACATGGCTTTGTTGTAATAATCTTCAAAATTGCCGCTGGATAAACAGTACAGTCCCAGCATCGTTCTTCTCTTGGCTTCCCAACCAAAGCCCTGGTTTCTGGTAAACTTAATATTTTCTTTATAGGTGTCGCCGTCCTCGCTGCGGTAGCCGAATTTAATGCCGTCGAATCTGGCAAGATTGGATGAAACTTCGGCGGAAGAAATTATATAATAAGCTCCCGCGGCATATTTAATGTCGGGAATGGAAACCTCTTTAATCCCGCAACCCATTTTCTTAAAGATATTGGCGGCGGCAAGCACGCTTTCTTTCACTTCTTCATCGGTTTCTTCCTCAAGGAATTCTTTAACGAGAGCTATTGTCTTGCCTTGCATGCTTTGCCCTATCGCCGAGGTAAAATCTTCAGCGGGCGCAGAAGCGCTGGTCATATCCAAAGCGTCTTTTCCCGCGATCGCGTTGAGAATCAAGCCGCAGTCTTCGGCGGTTTTGGCTATTGGGGATATTTGGTCAAATGAAGAAGCGTAAGCGGCAAGCCCGAACCTTGACACTCTGCCGTAAGTGGGCCTGAGTCCCACAAGACCGCAGCATGCCGCAGGCTGTCGTATAGAGCCGCCCGTATCCGAGCCCAAAGCCGCGGCGGCAAGCCCTCCCGCCACGGCGGCGGCGCTGCCTCCTGAAGAACCGCCAGGTATATAATCGGTATTTAACGGATTCAATGTTTTGCCGAAATAAGAGTTTTTGCTTTGACAGCCCATTCCAAATTCGTCCAAATTGGTTTTGCCTATAATCACCGCCCCTTCCTCATAAAGCTTTCGTATCGCGGTGGCGTCAAATACGGGGATATAATCTTTAAGCATTTGGGAAGCGCAAGTGGTCAATATGCCCTTGGTCATAATGTTATCCTTAATTGCCATAGGTATTCCCGTCAACGCTTTGGCTTTGCCGTCGTCAATAAGCTTTTGGGCGTAATCGGCTTGCTTATAAGCTTGTTCTTTGGTTACGATTATATAAGCGTTATAAATGGGGTTTTTCTTCTCGATTTCGGCAAAATATCCGTCAAGAAGTTCTTTTACGCTGATTTTTTTGGCATCCAACAATTGTCTTAATTCTTTTACGGTATAATTCATCATTCCACCACCTTCGGCGCCACGAAACAACCGCTTTCGGTATGAAAGGCGTTCTTGAACAAATCTTCTTTGGAAAGCGATTCCTCGGCGATATCTTCCCTTAAGTCCTCAAAATTCACAACCTTTCTTTCGGGCTGAACGCCTTGGACATCGGCTTCTTTTATGCAATCGACAAAGGATAAAATTTCGTCCAGCTCTTTGGCCATCCGCGAAGTCTCTTCTTCGTCAAAAGCCAGCATGCCCATATCCGCCAAACGCTGAATAAGCTTTATTTTTTCTTCCATACTCTACCTCTTTATTTAATAATTATATCCTCTCTGGCAGGACCTACGCCTATGTATTTTACTTTTACGCCGGTATAATTTTCTATCAATTCTATATACTCTTTGGTTTCTTTGGGCAAATCCTCGTATTTCCTGATTTTTGAGGTGTCTTTCAGCCAACCTTTAACGGTAACATAAACGGGCTCTATATCGTACATCCTGTACGCGGGGGGCATATAATCAATCTCTTTGCCGTCAAGCTTATAACCTACGCATACCTTTATCTCTTCGTAATCGTCAAGCTTATCTATTTTGCATACCGCAAGCTCGGTAAAGCCGTTAATGGTGGCGGCGTACTTTACCAAAGTAAGGTCGGGCCATCCCAGCCGTCTGGCTCTGCCCGTCCTCGCCCCGTATTCGTCGTCGATATTATTTCCGTCGCCTCTAAAGCCGTTGGCTTTTTCATAATCCATTTCGGTGGGGAAAGGACCGTCTCCCACGGCGGAGGAAAAAGCCTTCATTACGCCTATGATATTGGTAATCTTGCTGATGGGAAAGCCCCCGCTGACGGCGGCGTAAGCGGCTACGGGATTGGAAGAGGTAACATAGGGATAAATTCCTAAGTCTATATCTTTCATAGCGCCCAATTGTCCCTCAAACAATATCTTTTCGCCGCTGTCTATGGCTTTGTTGAGGAATGAAACGGGGTCCACGACCATATGCTTGAAAAATTTGGCCCAATGCTTGCATTTTTCAAAGATTTCTTCAACCTCATAGCTTCTTCCGCCTTTGCCTTTTAATTCGGAGTTTACCGTAGGCAGAATTTTTTCAATCCTTTTTTTGCAGTGTTCCAAATCAAGCAAATCTTCAAACCTCAATGCCGTTCTTCTGGCCCTGTCCGCATACGCGTAGCCTATGCCCCTTTTGGTGGTGCCTATGGACGCGCCGCTTTTTTCACCCAGGTTGTCCAGTTCAATATGGTAAGGCATAAGAATTACCGCCCTTGAGGAAACAAACATATTGCTTGTGTCCACGCCTTTTGAGGATATCTCGGCAAGCTCGGAAATAAGCTCGTCCGGATTGACTACCATTCCCGTGCCCGCAAAAACCTTGCATCCTTTCTTGAAAATTCCACAGGGCACAAGATGAAGCTTGAATACCCCTTTATTGTTCACAACGGTATGGCCGGCGTTGTCCCCGCCTTGGAATCTTACCACCATATCCATTTCAGCGGATAAATAATCGACTATTTTACCTTTGCCCTCATCTCCGAATTGAGCGCCTACCAATACTGTTACCGACATTCTTTATCTCCTTTTATTTGTTGAATAAGTTAACAATTCTTTGCATGGCTTCCATTGTGTTTTCTTTAGTGTTGAAAGCGGTAAGCCTGAAATATCCTTCGCCGCATTTGCCGAATCCGCTTCCCGGCGTGCCCACGACGGCGGCCTCGTTCAGCAAATAATCAAAGAATTCCCATGAACTCATACCGTTGGGGCATTTAAGCCAAATATAAGGCGAATTAATGCCTCCCGTAAACCAGTNNGCCATAAGGCGAATTAATGCCTCCCGTAAACCATATGCTCAAGGATTTGAAAGTATCGGCTATAAGCTTGGCGTTTTGGGAATAATAGGCGATATTCTCTTTTATTTGCTTTTGCCCTTCCTCGGTAAACACCGCTTCCGCCGCCTTTTGCACCACATAGCTTACCCCGTTGAACTTGGTGGATTGGCGTCTTAACCACATTTTATTGAGGTTCATTCCCTCCCTTTCAAGCGCTTTGGGAACTACGGTATAACCGCATCTTGTTCCCGTAAAGCCCGCGGTTTTGGACAAAGAACAAAACTCAATACAGCATTTTTCCGCGCCTTCCACAAGATAAATCGAACGGGGAAGCTCCTCGTCCTTTATAAAGCTTTCGTAAGCGGCGTCAAAAAGTATGACGGCGTCGTTTTTTAAGGCGTAATCCACCCACTTTTTTAGTTGGTCTTTCGTATAAACCGCTCCCGTGGGATTGTTGGGGGAGCAAAGATAAATTATATCCCCTTCCAAGCTCTCGTACGGCAAAGGCAAAAAGCCGTTTTGTTCGTTGCCGTCAATAAGCTTTATTCGTCTGCCCAGCATAAGGTTGCTGTCCAGATAAACAGGATAAACGGGATTGGGGATAATTATTGTGTTGTCGTTTGAAAAAATATCCGTTATATTGGCGACGTCGCTTTTTGCTCCGTCGGACACAAATATTTCGTCGGCGTCAAGCTCTACGCCGTAGCTTTTATAATAATCGGCTATTTTTTCCCTTAAAAACAAGTAGCCTTGCTCCGGACCGTATCCGTGAAAAGTTTCGGTTTTGCTTTGGTCGTCCGCGGCGGCTTTTATAGCGTCTATGACACTATTTACCAAAGGTCTGGTAACATCGCCTATCCCCATTTTTATAACTTTTTTGTCGGGGTTGTTTTTAATGAAGTCATTCACCCTTTTGGCGATATCCGAAAAAAGATAACTCTCCCCGACATTTAAGTAATTCTTGTTTATTTTAGCCATAAATCAATCACCTCTTTTTTTATTGTACTTAAGCGCCGAAGCTATGAAATCCCTAAAAAGCGGATGCGCCCTGTTGGGTCTGGATTTGAATTCGGGCTGGAACTGCACCCCTATAAACCAATCGTTGTCCGCAAGCTCTATGGCTTCAATCAATTTGTTGTCGGGAGAAAGACCCGAACAAATCATGCCTTTTTCTTCCAGCCTCGCCTTATAGTCAATATTAATCTCATAGCGGTGGCGATGTCTTTCCTCCGCGTATTCAGCGTTATAAGCTTTATAAAGAAGAGTGTCCGCTTTAATGACGCAAGGATACTTGCCCAACCGCATTTCGGGCTTGTCGTCAACTATCCTGCCCTGCGGAACATTAATCACTTTATGGTCGGCTTGGGGGTTAAATTCTTCGCTGTCCGCTTGGCTCAGCCCCAAAACATTTTTTGCGAACTCGATTACGGCTGTCTGCAGCCCCATGCCTATTCCGAAGAAAGGCACATTGTTTTGTCTGGCGTATTTGGCGGCGCTTATCATGCCGTCCGTGCCTCTTTTGCCAAAGCCCGCGGGCACGATAATCCCGTCGCAATCAGCGAATACTTGGGCGGCGTTATCGTCGGCGACGCATTCGGAATCCACCCATTCGATATTGACATTGACATCGTTGGCGTATCCGCCGTGATAAAGCGCCTCAAGCACCGATATATAAGCGTCGTGCAATTTTACGTATTTGCCGACCAAGGCGATTTTTATTGTCTTGTTCAATCTCTTAATGCGGTCTATAAGATTTTGCCATTCGGTAAGTTTGGGTTTTTTTGCTTTAAGGTTCAATTCCCTGCAAATGATATCTGAAAAATTAGCTTTCTCCAGCATGAGGGGAGCTTCATAAAGAATGGGCATGGTCATGTTTTCTATCACGCAATCGGAAGGCACGCCGCAGAACATGGATATTTTGTCTATCAAATCCCGTTCCATAGGCTCGTCCGTTCTGCAAATAATTATGTCGGGCTGTATGCCGTAGGACAAAAGCTCCTTAACGCTGTGCTGGGTAGGCTTGGACTTATGCTCGCCGCTGAATCTGAGGTAAGGCACCAGTGTGACATGCACGTATAAAACATTTTCTCTGCCTATTTCCCTGCCTATTTGCCTTATGCTTTCAAGATAGGGCAAGGATTCTATGTCGCCCACCGTTCCGCCTATTTCGGAAATAACGATATCGGCGTCGGTAGTTTCCGCCACCCTGTACATCCTTCTTTTTATTTCATTGGTTATATGCGGAATAACTTGTATGGTGCTGCCGCCGTAAACGCCGTTTCTTTCATTGGCAAGCACTTTGGTATACACCTTGCCGGTGGTTACCGAAGAATATTTGTTGAGGTTTTCGTCAATAAACCTTTCATAGTGTCCAAGGTCAAGGTCGGTTTCCGCTCCGTCGTCGGTAACAAAGACCTCTCCGTGCTGAAGCGGACTCATCATTCCGGGATCGACGTTTATATAAGGGTCGAATTTTTGGGCGGCCACCTTAAATCCTCTTTCTTTAAGCAGCCTGCCCATTGACGCGGCGGTAATACCTTTTCCCAAACCCGAAACCACGCCGCCGGTAACGAATATGTACTTTGCCCTTTTTGCCTGTGTGCTCATAAAAAATCTCTCCTTCGTAGTTAAATTCCGCATTTCCCGTCATAAAAACTATGCCGTCCATGATTTCCATGAACAATGTACCGCCTTTTAGGCGCATATTTGCTTTGCTGGACAGTTTCCCCAGTAAGTAAGATATATAGAAAGCCGCCGTGGCGCCCGTTCCGCAAGCCAATGTTTCTCCCGCTCCCCTTTCATATACCCTTACAT
>LFSG01000041.1 GCA_001512685.1 Clostridiales bacterium DTU072 | reverse complement strand
GGGGGTGGAACATATCAACCTAAGAAAGTTGTTTCGGTCTTCCGAGCATTATTGTTGAGCCGTGAAGGTGAAGGTGAAGTTAACTTCTTGGCCTGCTTTGGCGTTTCCGAGGCTTACGCCGTCAAACCAAACCACTATGGAAATCTCGGCATAGGCTTGCGGGTCGATGGATATTTTTTGCTCTAAGGTATCTCCGTCGGTAAGGTATTTTTGGAAAGCGTAGCTTGTGGAGAACGCGCCATCGGCTATTGTTCCGTAATATGTGCTGGCGTTGTCCCCTTTGGACAGGGTGCCGTAGTAGTAAAGCGCGGTTTCGCCTGCCGCCTGAACAAACACGGCTATTCTCAAGTCGTCCAAAGCCGTCGTGCCCGACTCGGCGTTAATGTCTACTTTCATCGTTACCTCGGCCCTTTGGGATCCGACGGCGTTGTTGTTCATCAAATAGAAGGTCGTGCCTGTGCCTTCGCCCTTTTCTTGAAGGTTCACGAAAAGCTTATCTCCGCCGGGAGCTCCGCCGCCTGCCCTTCTGAATCTGTTGTTCACATCGATACTGGCGGTATAGAAGTTATCGACTGTGAAAGCGCTCAGCGTGGTTCTGGTAGGATTGGTAATTGCTTCCCTTACGCAGTAAATTCTGTCGCCCACTGCCACTGCCGACATATCGACAAACGCGCCGCAATCCTTAATGTCAATGTAGTAATTATAATTATAATTATCATCTGTGCCTACTCGCACTCGCACGGGGAAAGAGCCTGAAGTGCCTCCGCCGCTGTCGCTGTCAAA
>LFSG01000030.1 GCA_001512685.1 Clostridiales bacterium DTU072 | reverse complement strand
CATATTACGGCGCAATAGCCGCGGGCGCGTTCTCCACAAGCACGGCTTTCCAAGACTACAGCTTCTCTACCGACGGACCTGAATTAGCGCAAAAAATATCCATCGACCCGCAAGCCTATGCCGCGATTTCCATAGTGGTTTGGTTTGACGGCGTAAGCCTCGGAAACGCCGAAGCAGGCCAAGAAGTTAACTTCACCTTCACCTTCACGGCTACGGCATGCTCGGAAGACCGAAACAACTTTCTTAGGTTGATATGTTCCACCCCCGTTTTCACGGGGGTGGAACATAAATACCCGCAGCGAAAAATAAAGGTTTAACAACCTTTTTATTAATTAATCCATAAAATACACGGCGCCGTAAAAAGCGCGAAAAGGACGATGCAATGAAAAAGCTAAATGAAAAACAGAAAAAGATTCTTAACATCGTAGTAACATCACTGCAAATTGCGGTTGTGCTGCTCGCAGTTATTCTGTCAGCCATCGTATTGGCCAACCCCAATGTGGAAAGCAACAAAGTGGGCAAGGTAGGCACCAAGCTTCTGCCCGTGCTCACCGACTCCATGGCGGGCGACCGAAAGGATTCCTTCAGAAAAGGCGATTTGGTTATCTCCAAAACCCCCAAAAACCCCGAAAATCTGAAAGTGGGGGATATCGTCACCTTCAAAGCCATTATCGACGGCAGGGAACAGCTTAACACGCACAGAATCGTTAAAAAGGACATAACCGACAGCGGTAAGGTTTGGTTCCAAACGGCAGGCGACGCCGCTCCCGACAGAGTGGATCCGTTTATATACGCCGAAGATGTGCTTGCTGTTTATCAATTCCACCTCAAAGGCGTAGGCAAGGCCATATTCTGGCTGCAAAAGCCCATGAACTTCCTTTTTGTCATTGTATTCCCTTTGATAGCTCTGTTCATCTACAATGTGATAATGTTCATAAGAATGATGATGCAGTCCAAGCTTGAAAAGGTGGTTGAAAAGGCTGGAGTGCTGGCCATAGACGAAGAGGAAATCAAGCGCCGCGCCATCGAGGAATATTTGGCTTCCAAGCCAAACAGCCAAGGAACGGTTGAGCAAGCGGCAAGCAAAGCCGAAAACAAAGAGCAGGCTTCAGCCGTTAAAGAGGCGGAGCCCAAAGCGGAAGAAAAGCCCAAAACAGCCGCCAACAAACCCGCGGCCAAGACGGCATCCGCGAAACCCGCTCAAACCAAAAAAACAACCGCAGCGACATCGAAGACAGCGCAAACAAAAGCTGCCGCGTCTAAGGACAAAGCGTAATTAAAAGCGTTGGTTTTGGCAGCTCATTTGGAAATTAGTCGTCCTAAGGATAAAGGCGCGGCTTTTGTCGCGATAAAAACATGCAAAAGAAGACATTTAATTTACAGGCGATTGGTTAATGCTGTGAATCGTCGAAAAGGAAAGGCGAACTAAAGTGGTAGCAAATTTTTTTAAAGAGTTTTTAGGTATATTTTTTGGCGGCATATTGGGATTATTCTATTCCGGCCCCGAACTGAACAATTACGGCGGATTCTTCGGAGCGCTTCGACAGATGTTCGCCGTAGATTTATATATCCAAACCTTTAAGCAATATAACGACAAGCTTTCGGCCGGACAATGGGTGCTTGCCGTTTTATGCTGTTTGCTTGTCGTCGCCGTGCTTGTGGCCTTTATATGGGTAGCGGCGTATTTCGGCAAAAGGTTCTTTAAGAAACTGTTCGGCGATAAGGTGCTAAATCAAGACTTGCTTGACGAAATAGACAGCCTTAAGCGCGAACTCATAAAGACCACCAGGGAAAAAGACCGCATACTGGGATTAAAGGTAGCCTACCAAGGCTATGACATCTTGGAGGGCGAAGAGGGCGAGGACGTCAAGAGCGAGAAGAAAGAAGGCGAAAGCCGTTTCTACAAGCTCACCGAAGTGGACGCCAAATACGAGCACCCCGATTACAAGCCCCCCGAATACGACAACACCATTACCCTTAAAGAGCTTTGCGACAGGTTTAGGAATTACGCCGCCAACAACCCCGACAGGCCTTGGCGTAAGCTGTACTACGAAGAGAAGATAATAAGGCTTTTCTTCGCCAGCCTTGCCACCACCAGGCTGATTATTCTGCAAGGTATATCAGGTACAGGTAAAACATCGCTGCCCGAATGTGTAGGCCACTTTTTCAAGAACCCCACCACAATCGCTTCCGTTCAGCCCTCTTGGCGTGACAGAACGGAGCTTTTCGGGTACTTCAACGAATTTACCAAGCGCTTTAACGAAACCGAAATGCTTAGAGCCATGTATGACGCCACATACAACGAAAACATTTATTTGACGGTGCTTGACGAAATGAACATAGCGCGCGTGGAGTACTACTTCGCGGAAATGCTGTCCATTTTGGAAATGCCGTCAAGGGATCAATGGGTAATCGACCTTGTGCCCAGCGGCTGGCCCAGCGACCCCAAGCATATCGAAAAGGGCCGCTTCCGTTTGCCCCAGAACATGTGGTTTGTGGGCACGGCGAACAACGACGACTCCACATTTGCCATATCCGACAAGGTTTACGACAGAGGCATGCCCATCAACATCAACACCAAGGCGCAGCCTTTTGACGCTCCGCTTACCGAAGGAATACAGATTTCCTATAAGTATTTGGAACAGCTTTTCAAAGAAGCTCAAGAAAAGCATAGGGTGAGCGAAGAGAACCTAAAGAAATTCGAGGATATGGACAATTACGTTATCGAACACTTCAGATTGGCGTTCGGTAACCGTATCGTTAAACAGCTCATCGAGTTTGTGCCCGTTTATGTGGCTTGCGGCGGAACGGAGATTGACGGGCTTGACTATGTGCTGTGCAACAAGATATTAAGAAAATTTGAATCCTTAAACCTTTCGTACATAAGGGACGAAGTGGACGATTACATACAATATTTGGACGACCATTTCGGCGAAGAAAATATGCTTGAATGCAAAGATTATCTCAGAAGATTAAAGAAACTTTTCTGATTTATCAATTTTGTTTATTATTGCCAATTTTGCGGTCAAGAGGGTATAAATGATAAAGAAGGAACAGCTTGAAGATTTTATATACCAAGTTAATACTCTCATTAAGCACAGTGAGTTCTATTCTTTATACTCAAATTCCATTCTTGAAGGCAAAAACGACTACAAAATTTCACAGGTTTACACCAAAAAGAATTATTCCACCGACTGGATTGACCGTATAGAAGAATGTATTACGGCTTTGGATACCATTGTCCGCAATCCGAGAAAGTTCATCGTGATAGAAGAAGACATCGTGGACATTTCCTTAGCCAGAAGCATCTCCCAAGAATCGGTCAAGCACCTTGCCCAGCACACCGACCTTATCAACAGCGTTAATAAGGAAGGCATGGTAATCCCCTCAAAAATCCTCAACACAAGCAAGGAAGAAAGCTACGAGATTTACGAAAACAGATTTATTTATACCCTGCTTTTGAAATTAAGAGATTTTATAGACCGAAGGTATGAATCCATAAAAAACGCCTTGATGGAAAGCGGGGAAATTTCGGTGGAAATCAACAGCGAATTCAGCATTGACAGCCACAAGATGACCTACAATATGGAAAGCGAGGCCAACATACCCTTTGACGAAATAGTCAAACCAAAATCCAAAGGCTCCCAGCTTACCAATGTGGAAAGGCTTAACCGCATAAAAAGCATAATCAGCGACTTTTTGAACAGCGCCTTCGGCAAGGAAATGCGTTCCTGCGCGCTGGTTCGCCCCCCCATTCAAAGGACAAATGTCATTTTGAAGGACCCCAACTTCAAAAAGGCGCTTCTGCTTTGGCAGTATATTGAATCCACCGAGCATATGGAATTCAAGGTGGAGACCATCAAGGAAACCAGCGAGCTTCCCCCCAATTTAAGCGAAAAGTATAGAAGCTTGATATTGTGGAATACACTCCTTATGCAGAGTTTGGCGGCGTCAAGAGACGCGGGCGAAACCATAGAGCAGACAAGGGAAAAGGAAAAAGAGCTTGCCGACGAATATGTAACAAAAAACATAGACGACTTTGTGCCCGACGACTTCCCTTATCTGAAAATGGAATTGAGCGAGATACGCAAAATTTTCCAGCGTATCCCGGGGATAAAGACGGTACGCCTTACCGAAATCAAAAAAATGAACGCCGCCATAGACAGAGTGCTGAGGCAATACAGAATCAACAAGGCAAAAGAAGACAGCAAACTCAAGCTGAAACTTATAGCCCAACAGCTTAAAGAAGAAGCCGAAGCCAAGAGACTGGCGCTTAAGGAGGCGCAGGAAGTCGAACGGCTGAGGAAGAAAGAAGAAGAAAGGCTGGCAAAGGAAGCCGCCCGCCGAGCCAAGGAACAGCTTGAAGCCGAAAAAAGGGCGGAAAGGGAGCGCAAGGAAGCCGAACGGCAGCTTAAACTGCAACAAGAAAGGGAAGAAGCCGAAAGAGCCAAGGAAGCCGAAAGGCAAGCGATAGAGGCCATAGAAAAAATAGTGGCGGAAGCCGAAAGAGAATTCAGAGAAAGGGTGGACGCCGAAAGGTACGTCGCCGAACAGAGACTGCGCGAAGAAGCCGAACGGGCGGCGCAAAGGCTGAGGGAAGAAAGGGAAGCGTATTGGGCGGAACAAAGGGATCTTGCCATAAGATTGCTTACCGAAAAGAACGAGGCAAGGCTTACCGAAATGCAAAAGGAAGCGCTGGAAAAGCTGAGAGAGCAAGAGAGCGCCCGCTTGTACGCCATAAGGAGAATAGAGGCTTTGTTGCATGCGGCGGCCACGATAGAACACCATAGCAATATAGAAAGATTGCTGGACGAGGCAAGGACTTTCCGTTCCGAAGACGAGATTATCTCCATCAAGGCCGAAGTGGAAGCCAAAAGGCCGCCGCTTGCTCAGCTTGAGGCTTCGGTAAGGCTGGAAATCCTAAAAGCCAGACTGGAATCCATTAAACAAAGGCGGGAAAGGAAAAAAGCCCAAAAGGCCAAAGCCAAAAAAGAAAAAGACAATAAGAAATGATGAATAAAGAAAACAAACCCAAAAACAACGACAAAAAGAATTTACGCCATAAAGTGTCCACCGTTATCGTGGCCATAGGCATGATATTGGCCATAGCGGCGTGCGTGTATTTGTTTGTGCAGTATGCCGAGGGCAAAAGCCCCAGCCTGCTGGGATACAAATTTTATTATATACTCACCGACAGCATGGAGCCCGAATTGCGGGTAAACGATGTCATAATATCCAAAACCATAAACAGCGCCCAAGAAGCCAAAATGAAAGTCAAAGAAGGGGATGTGGTAACCTATATCGCCGCCGAAGGCGCGCAGAAAGGGATGACCATAACCCATAAGGTAATAAAAGAGCCGCATATCGACCAAAGAACGGGCAAGGAAGTAATTTTGACAAAGGGCGTGAAGCCAGGCGCTCCCGTGGACGCCCCCGTGCCTTTGGAGAATGTGCAGGCCGTAATGGCAAAAAGGGCGGTTTTCTTGAGCTATATATACCGTACGCTTATATCGGGCTGGGGAATGATATTGCTTGTAGGATTGCCTTTGGGGATTATGCTGGGCATACTTGTGTTCCGCTTGATTTCTCAAATAAAGACGCCGCCGAGCAAGTACGCGCCCGCCAAGAACAAGCTTTCTCCCGAAGAGATAGCCAGAAGAGCGGTGGAAGAGTATAAGGAAAAAGAAAGGATAGAAGAAATAGCCCGCAAGGCGGTGGAAGAATACATCAAAAACAACGAAGGGCGGCAAGATTGATTTTGGCGGCGCTAAGCTGTCGCCATTTGACGATATGTTTAATATAATGATATATAAATATTAAATTCCGCCAAAAGAATTGACTAAAATTTTTAAGCGTGTTAATATTTAATCTATACTGTAAGGTCTTTGCTTCTTTTCCATTTCCATGTCAATTGATGCAAAATCCCAAGGTAAGAAATTATAAAAAAGGAGGTATTAATTGATAATGGCAGACAAGAAGCTCATATGTAAAGATTGCGGAGCCGAATTTGTTTTCACCCAAGGCGAACAAGAGTTCTACCAAGAGAAAGGCTTCACCAACGAACCCACGCGCTGTCCCGAATGCCGCAAGGCCCGCAAAGCTCAGCGCAACGCCTACGGACGCAGACCGTCTTACAACAGATAACGATAACAAATTTCAAAAAATCAACCGTCTTCCATGAAGGCGGTTTTTTTTGAGCTTTATATATGGATAAATTAATATTAAATAAATTTATATAAATTAAATAATATATACAACTGTTTGCGCCGCTTTCCAAATATCTTGAAAATTTTACCCTTAAATACCAAGAAATGAGCCTTGACAGAAAGCCAATGTTAATTTACAATTTTAATTGTTTAATTATAATCGGGGAAGTGTAAATGCTCTCAAAATTCAGCGTCAAAAAGCCTTATACCGTTGTTGTGGGCGTAATTATAGTGATTATTCTGGGCGTGGTATCGTATGTGAATACCGGCGTCGATCTTTTGCCGGCAATGAACCTTCCTTACATCGCCGTAGTTACCATTTATCCGGGCGCAGCCCCCGAAGAAATAGAGAAAACGGTAACCAAGCCCGTGGAAGAAGGCTTAAGCGCCATTTCCAACGTAACTGAATTGACATCTTCGTCCAACGAGCATTATTCGCTGGTGCTTATGGAATTCAAATACGAAGCCGACATAGACAAAGCGTTTATCGATGTCAACTCCGCTTTGGACTTGGTGGACTTTCCGGACAGCGATTTGCTGCAAGACCCCATAGTGCTTAAAATAAACCCCTCTCTTTTGCCCATAATGAGCATAAGCCTTTCCAAATCGGGCGACAGCGTCAAGGACAGCAGCGCCTACCTTTCCCAAATTATAGGAAAAATCAACGCCATAGACGGCGTGGCAAGCGTTTCGGTGAACGGCCTTATTACCAACCTTGCCTATATAAACATCAACGGCGGCAAGATATCAAAGTCTGTCATAAGCTATTTTGAAGAGCTTTTGGACACAAAAATCATTTTGCCTTTGGAGATTAAAGAAGAATTGCGCGCCGAGCTTGCCTCTTCGGTAAGCCTTGACGATGTTACGCCGGAAATGCTGATAGAAGACGTTGTGGAGATATTGAGGGACACACAGCAATGGAACGAAGAAAACATGGGCGACAACATAATGAAATACTTTATCACGCTTTTGCTGACGGGTTTGGAAGACCCCGATTCTTCGGTATACCAAGAAGCGCTGGTAAGGGCGCAGGAGCTTATAGACAACAAATTCATTTTGAACGACAACGAGGAATGCAAACAGCTATTTTATGATTTTATAGACCAGATAACCGAAGATGTTATGGCGCTTTACCTAAGCGGCTACATAGGGGATATCGCCTCTTTGATTTCCCCCGACATTTTGAAGCAGCTGCTTTACGCCCAAGATTTTGAAATGCCTTCGGGCAGCATAGAGCAAGGCGCGATATCGTACATAGTAAAGATAGGCACGACCATAAACACCAGAAGCGAGCTGATAGACTTGCCCGTAGTAAGCTTTAATTGGGCAAAGGAGCTTTCGGCGAGAGTGGAACAGCTTAAGAATTTGCTTACTCTGATGTCTTTGGTTTCGGACGGCAAAGCCACCTTTACCGAGGGCGACCTCATGACGCTGGTAGACGCCTTGTATGAAATTTACGGCAGAGAGGAAGACCCCGAAGAAACGGGCATAGGCTACGGAACGGCGTCTTTGGCGGTTTCTTGGATAAACGCCAATATCCCGTCGGAGATATTAAGCAAGCTTCCCGAAAACTGGCGGCAAACCTATGCCGAGTATTTAATGGAAAACGCCCCCGCCAAATGGAGGGCGGGTTTTACCGCCGATTGGAGGGCGCAATCCATAGACATGTTTATGGACTGCTTCGACATTTATTTATTGGAAGAAGATATTTTATTCCTTGAGAATAAGCGGGATGATATTCGGGTAACAAGCATATCCGACCAGCAAGCGGCTTCCTATGTGGCCATAGCCAAAGCGGCTTTGCCCGACGCTATTTTATACAGCTTGCCCGACGGCTGGGAAGAAGGGCTGCAGGATATCTATAAGGAAAAAATCGATCC
Source organism: Clostridiales bacterium DTU072 (assembly GCA_001512685.1). Lineage (GTDB taxonomy): Bacteria > Bacillota > Clostridia > Christensenellales > DTU072 > DTU072. The sequence goes on along the minus strand of LFSG01000030.1, from coordinate 8,174 downwards.
CGACTGGGGCATGCCCGCCCATGCGCCCACAAACGACCTTGTCAAACAGCTTTTATATATTTTCGCCGACAACATGCCCCAAGAGTGGGCGCAGAACTTGCCCGAAGATTGGGAAACGCAGATAAAAGAAGCGGGAGACAACAGCGTAATCCCCACATTCGCCGATTTGTTGGAAAACGCCATAAGCAACCTTGACCCCGAGCTTCAACAGCAATTAGAAAATTTATTTAGAGACAGAAGCCGAGAAGACATAGAAAACTATTTCCGTTCGGCCATCGGGCTTTTGGAGCTGATAAGCCCGGAAGCGGTTACCGTTCCTCAGCCCGTTGACGGCGAAATCCCCGACAGCGCCGTTTATGTCATTGACTTTGTCAAGCTCAAGCAAAGCATAGACGCGCTGGAAGACAAAGCCGTCATTCCCTTTAAGCTGGGTTCCATAGCCGACATTACTTTCCTTGACGATTCGGCGGAGCAAATCACCACTTTGCTTTCAAGGGTGAACGGCGAGCTTGTGCCGTCCAACGCCGTCAATATTTTTATTGAAAAAGAGCCCGACAAATCCACCGCCGAAATAACAAGGGAAGTGGTGGAATTTTTGAAGCAAACCAAAAAAGAGGACAGCGGCTTCAATTACACCATACTCCACAACGACGGCGACTATATAGAATTTATGCTGAACAATGTCATAAGCAATTTAGCTATCGGCGGATTGCTTGCCGTCTTTATCCTTTTCCTATTTTTAAGGGAAATCAAAGCCACATTGGTTGTGGGCAGCTCCATAATAATAAGCGTGGTGGCCACCTTTGTCATGATGTACTTCGCGGGGATTACCTTGAACGTAGTTTCCATGGGCGGGCTTGCTTTGGGCGTGGGCATGCTGGTGGACAACTCCATCGTAATTATAGAAAACATATACAGAATGCGGGCGCAGGGCAAAAACATATTCATGGCGTCCGTCCAAGGCGCCAAGCAGGTTGCGGGCGCTATTGTGGCGTCCACATTGACCACGGTAATAGTATTCCTTCCCATAGCGTTTATAGAAGGCTTAACCAAGCAGATATTCACCGACATGGCGCTTACCATAAGCTTTTCCTTGCTGGCAAGCTTAATCGTGGCCTTAACGCTTGTGCCTATGGCGACTTCCACCTTCATAAAGAAGCCGGCCAAAAAAGAATCCAAAATTATGATTGGCATAAAGAAAGCGTATGTCCGCTCTTTGAACTTTTCCCTAAAATACAAAATAGTGCCCCTTATCTTAGCGGCGGCGCTTTTGGGCGTCAGCGTGTTTGCGGTATTCGGCATGGACAACGAGCTGTTCCCCGATGCCGACGGGGGAACGCTTACCGTTACCGCGCATATAGACAGGGTGGCGATAGACCGCTACAATTCCGAAAAGCCCATAGACGAGCCCTATCTTACCTATGACGATGTGGTAAAGATGGCCATTGACGACATCATAAGCGAAACCAAAAAATACAAAGAAATAGAATCGGTGGGCATAACCTTGTCAGGCGGATTGTCCATAGGGGGATTCAATTTGGGGGAAGGCGAGGTATCCGCCAATATCATAATGGTGGACGAGAAAAAGCGAAGCTTCGGTTCATTGAAGCTTGCCGAGGAGCTGAAAAAGAGCTTGAACGACTACTCAAGAATTGAAGGGCTTTACACCGTAAGCGCGGGCAGCAACACATTGCTGGGCTCCATAAATTTATCGGGGAACAGCCAGACCATAAAGCTTTTCGGAAACGACCTTGACTTAATGAAAACCGAAGCCCGCAAAATAAAGGAATTGCTTTGCCAAAAAGACGAGCAAGGCAACATCATAACCGACCAAAGGGGGGACCCCGTCTTTATCGAAGGCATAAGAAGCGTAAGCATAAGCAACGAAACCCCCACCGAGGAATACCGCATCAGAATAAACAAGACAAAAGCCAACATGTACGGGCTTACGGTGGCGCAGGTATTTTTGCAGGTGCAAAGCGCGCTGAGCGAAGTGGGAGTGGCGCATACCTTGACATTGAGAGACAGCGGCGACAAAAAGACCGATTACGACGTATATATTTACACCCAAGATTATGAGATAAACAGCTGGTACATAGGCATAGACTCCCAAGGCGGTGAAGTTCCCGTATATTTGGTCAACAACAGAGACGACCAAACCGACACAAGCAGAAACGAATATTTTGTAATAAACACATGGGGCAAAAGCATATATGTCAAAAGCGGCGACAAGAACATTTTCATAGCGCGGGACGGCAAAATCCCCGTAACAAGGGAAGGGGACACCTTCAGCTACAAACTGATTTCCGAAGACGGCGGGCAAGCGCTCAAATACACCGAAGAAAGCTTTGTGCTAAAAAGCGACACCGTATACAACAAAAAAGACAGAGTTAAGGAATTTGATTTGCTAACCTTGGGCATTTCTTCAGCCGACCTTTTGGATCCGTCGGCGCCTTCAAGAATAGTGCCGCTGTATAAGCTCCTTGACGACGACTGCTTCTTAAGAGACGAAGAAGGCAACATCCTTTACAGGGAAGCGGAAGGATTTTCCATAGACAAGATACCCATGGGGCTGGTTTCTTCAAACGGCTATGACTCCATAAACCATGTCAACAAATTAAGAGTGGAAAACATTAACATAACCTTCGAAAAAGACGTGAACAGCAACAACATGTCCAAGAAGATTAACAAAATCCTTGAAGACGAGTACAGCGTTCCGCAGGGAATAGAAATGGATTTATCCGAGGGCAACAGATATGTGGACGAAGTGTTCAACACGCTGTATTTTGTGCTTGCGCTTGCCATAGTGCTTATTTATTTGGTAATGGTGGCGCAATTCCAGTCGCTCAAATCCCCCTTCATAATAATGTTCACCCTTCCTCTTGCCTTCAGCGGCTGCATAATAGCGCTTTTGATAGCCGGGCTGAACATCAGCGTCATGGCGTTAATCGGATTAATCGTATTAATGGGCATAGTGGTAAATAACGGAATTGTGTTCGTGGATTACTGCAACCAAATGATACAAAACAATGTGCCGCACAGAATGGCGATATTGAGGACGGGGATGGACAGATTGCGCCCCATACTCATGACGGCGCTCACCACCATTTTCGGATTAATGGCAATGGCCTTTGACACTTCGGAAAGCGGAGCCATGCTAAGGCCGCTGGCCGTCGCCGTCATCGGCGGCTTGACGCTGGCCACGTTCTTGACTTTGTATATTGTGCCCGTAGTGTATGAAATTTTTAACAAAAAAGCCAAACAAACGTTTAGGACAAAAGCTTTTCTGGACAAGGACATAGACATGATATCTTCTTCCGAGGTGGAGGACATGCTCAGCGCTTCGTCTTTGGACATATTGGAGGGCGTAGTTCCCGCCAAGGAATTGGGGCAGGTGGTGGCGGACATAAACAAGGACATTGAAAGCTCCTTGTCGCCCAAAGAAGAAAAACCCGACAAAAAGGAAGAAGACAAAGAAAAAAAGAAAGCCCCGAAGGTTTTGTACCATAAGCGCAAAACGCTTCGCTACAAACTTCCCGTAAGAAAGAAAGTCAAAAAGAACCCTACTCAAGATTCTGAGCGCAAGTGAGCATAAGCTCTTCCACATGCCTGTTGCTTATGTAATAATAAAGCTGTTTGCCCGCCCTTTTGTAGGACACGATATTGGCGTCTCTGAGCAGTTTAAGCTGGTGGGAAACGGTGCTTTGGTGAAGCTTGAGTATATCGGTCAAATCGGTTACGCACATTTCCCGCAAAGAAAGCGCTATTATCATTTTAATTCTGGTAATGTCGGAAAACACATCAAAAAAAGAAGCGATATCGGCCAGCACCTTTTGATTGGGCATAAATTCTTGCAATATTTGTTTGAAATCACAATTTTTTTCCATATTTTGCACCCCTCTTCAAATATAAAATAAAAAAGCTGAAGTAACAATATGGAAAAGTGTCGCATATTGTAGAATACCAGCTTTTTTAAGGAGACGAATATGTTTCGCGGTGACGGGCTTTTGCCGATTTTAATTTTATTGTTATGCGGCTGTTGCGACGATTCTGACAGCTCCCCCTTTGGAGGGCGGCGAAGAGGATGCGGATGCGGCGAAGATAAGGCCACCACTCTGGCAATGTGTTTGAGCATATTGCTGTTGTGTTGCGGGAGGGACGACGATTGCGGAGATTTTAATTAAATCCGCCAGTCAATGGGCTTTTCGCCCATAGCGGCAAGAAAATTGTTGACTTTGGAAAAATGCCTGCACCCGAAAAAGCCGTAATGAGCCGATAACGGGGAAGGGTGGGCGGCCTCCAGTATGAGATGCCTCTTATTTGTAATAAGAGCTTTTTTGGCGCGCGCGGGACTTCCCCAAAGCATAAATATAACGGGCTTTTCCCTTTCGTTCAATTTGGATAAAACCCTTTCGGTAAAAATTTCCCAGCCCCGCCCTTTATGCGACATGGGCAGGCCTTGCCTTACCGTCAATATGGTGTTGAGCAGCAGCACGCCTTGCTCCGCCCATTTAACCAAACACCCGCTGTCGGATACGGATATGTTCAAGTCGTCTTGAAGCTCTTTTAGGATATTGTTCAGCGAAGGAGGCCGGCGCGCCCCCGGCTTTACCGAAAAACACAATCCGTGAGCTTGATTAGGGCGGTGATAAGGGTCCTGCCCCACGATGACGATTTTGGTGTCTTGATAGGAAGTGTATTTTAAGGCGTTGAAAATATCGTACATGGAAGGGTAAATTATTTGCGTTTGATACTCTTCTTTCAAAAAAGAGCGCAGCTTTATGTAATAATCTTTTTGAAATTCTTCCCCTATGATTTCATCCCAATCGTTTAACAGTCTTACCATTTTTTGACCTTTTGCGTTATTTAAGACAATTATAGTATAAATCGCGGGGAATTGTCAATTTACTTGTGTATTTAAGCCTAAATATGTTATTATTATTACAGCAAAACAGGAGAAAAGTTAATGAAAATAAGAGAAATTGTTGACGCGATAAACGCTAAGGTTTTGGTAGCCGGCGACGATGGGCTTGATATGGAAGTGCATTCGGCGTGCGCTTCGGACATGATGAGCGACGTGCTTGCTTTCGTAAAGGAGCAGGCAGTGCTTGTAACGGGGTTGGTCAACCCCCAAGTGGTCAGGACGGCCGAGATGATGGATATGAAATGCATTATTTTTGCCAGAGGCAAAACGCCCGATAAAGCCACCATAGAGCTGGCAAAAAGCAAGGGAATAGTGGTCATGGTAACGCCGCTGAGGATGTATACCGTTTGCGGCGAATTGTACGCGAAAGGTTTGCACGGCGGGGAGGACAATGTCGGATAAAGGCGGTCTGCATTTTGAGTTCGATGTGGACGGCGGCAATTTTGTTTCAGCGGGAACGGCAAGCGAGCGAGTAAAGAACACGCTTAAACAGCTGGGTATCGCTCCCTTTACGGTGAGAAGGACGGCAATCGCGATGTACGAAGGCGAAATAAACATGGTTATCCATGCGGGCGGCGGCAAAGCGATTGTGGACATCACCCCCGAAGACATAAAGATATGGCTAATAGACAGCGGTCCGGGAATAGAAGACATAGAGCTTGCCATGCAGGAAGGCTATTCCACGGCGCCCGAAGCCATAAGGATGCTGGGCTTTGGAGCGGGGATGGGGCTGAGCAACATGAAGAAGTATTCGGACATCATGGAAATAGATTCCCGCCCGGGCGAGGGCACAAAGGTGTTTTTACAGATAAATTTACAGAAGGTACAAAATGGCTGACAAAAAACTTCATACGGTTACTCTGGAGCAGGACAAGTGCAAGGGATGCGTCGCCTGTATGAAACGATGCCCCACCGAGGCCATCAGAGTGAGGGAAGGAAAGGCGAAAATCCATTACGACAGATGCATAGGCTGCGGCGAATGCGTGAGGATATGCCCCCACAACGCCAAAAAAGTGGTGTATGACGATTTTGACATCATAAACAACTATAAATACAAAATAGCTTTGCCCGCACCCTCTTTTTACGGCCAATTCAACAATATCGACAATTTGGGCATAATCATCGAGGGCTTGAAGAATTTGGGATTTGACGAGGTCAGCGAAGTCGCGGTGGGGGCGGAACTGGTAACGGACGCCACCAAAAAGGTACTTAGCAAAGGCGCCATCAAAAAACCCATTATCAGCACCGCATGCCCGGCCATATTGCAGTTGATACTGATAAGATACCATTCGCTTACCGAGAATTTATTGAACATGCTTGCGCCCGTGGATGTGGTGGCCAAGCTGGCAAAGGAAAACGCCGAGAAAAAAACCGGGCTTAAACCCGAAGAAATAGGAGTGTTTTTCATATCGCCCTGTCACGCCAAGGTGTTCGCTCTCAAAAGCGCTTTTGGCGTAAAAGAGCCGCTTGTGCAAGGCGTGCTTGCCGCTTCCGACATATATTTCAGACTGCTTCCGCATTTGAAGAACATAAAATTCAGCGCCGAAGAGCCCAAAGCTGGAATGGCGGGCATATCGTGGGCCTGTTCGGGGGGAGAAGCGTCGGGAGTGATGAAGGACAAATACATTTATGTGGACGGCATAGAAAACTGCATGAATGTACTAAAACAGCTTGAGGATAAAAAACTTGACCATATAGACTTTGTGGAAATGAACGCCTGCGTGAGCGGATGCGTGGGCGGCGTGCTTAACATAGAGAACCCTTTTGTGGCGCGCTCAAAGATAAGGGAACTGGAGAAATATTTGCCCAAATACCGCAACAATGTGGAGTTTGCGGGCAAGGATTTGGATTTTTTCCAATGGGAGGTCAACCCCGAAACCAACGATGTAATGAGACTTGACGAAGATTTTATGGTGGCCTTGAAAAAGATGAGCGACATAGACGCCATACTTAAAGGCTTGCCGGGGCTTGATTGCGGCAATTGCGGAGCGCCTTCCTGCCGAGCCTTCGCCGAGGACGTGGTAAACGGCGAAGCCGATTTAAGTTTGTGTAACAGAAAAGAAGATGCGGAAAATAACGGTTAAAGAAGCGGTTGAAAAAATCGAAGGAAAATTCATTTGGGAAGGCGATGCCGAAAAGACGATAGAAAACGGTTATTGCGGCGATTTTCTTTCACATGTTATAAGCAGAATTCCCGACAACGCGATATGGTTTACCATAATGAACAACGCCAACGTGGCGGCGGTGGCAAAGCTTGCCGAAGCCGTTGCCGTGGTCATTTGCGAGGGGACGAAAGCCGACGCCAGACTGATTGAATGCTGCAAAAACGAGGACATCATTTTAATAGAAACCAATCTCACCTCTTTTGAATGCGCCGAAAGGTTGGGGAGGGCATAAAAGCACAAAATGAAAGCCTTTTACGATTTTCATATCCACAGCGCGTTATCGCCTTGCGCCGACGACGACATGACCCCCCTGAACATTGCGGCAGCGGCGTCCTTAAAAGGTTTGAACGCCATAGCGGTAAGCGACCACAACAGCGTAAAAAATGTGGAAGCGGCCATGGAATGCGGCAAGGACTTCAATTTGATAGTTATTCCCGCCATGGAAGTGCAGACAAGCGAAGACATACACTTACTTGCCCTTTTTGAAAGGTACGAGGATTTGCTGGCGTTTGACCAATCGCTGATTAAGACAAAAATAAAGAACAAGGAAGAGGTTTTCGGCAATCAATTGATAATTGATCAAGACAATAAAATAGCGGGAATAGAAGAATATCTGTTGATAGCCGGCGTTAAGCAAAATGTGTATGAAACGGCGGAGCTGGCAAAGCGGTACGGCGGAATAGCCATAGCCGCCCATATCGACAGGGTATACAACGGCATTGTGGCTATTTTGGGAAGCGTACCCAAGGACCTTGACATAGCGGCGGTTGAAATATATGACGAAAACAATAAAGAATTGAGAGATTATTACTCAAACTACCTTCAGCTGTTCAATTCCGACGCCCACAGACTGCAGGACATAAATTCGGCAAAGCATTATCTTGAAATTGAAGAGATGTCCGCAAGGGCGGTTTTGAAAGCCATAAAGGAGGGCAAAAATTGATAGATGCCAAGAAAGAAATAGAAAACAGAACAAAATGGATAAAAAATTTGCTTAAAGAATCGGGGGCAAAAGGAGTGGTATTCGGCGCCAGCGGCGGCAAAGACAGCGTTTTGGTGGGCATACTGTGCAAAATGGCAGCCGA